>JAVEUJ010000100.1:0-9172 GCA_034005635.1 Kiritimatiellia bacterium
ATGGAGATCACAAGGCTCGCCACTACGCAGCCAATTCTAGCACGTAAGTAATTCTTACGAATGCGGCCCGCTTGGTTTTCCACGCTATGGAAAACTTTTCCGGGATTCTTCCACGCTATGGAAGATTTCTTTCCACACCATGGAAAAAACGGCCTAAATTTTCCACGCTATGGAAGATTTTATCTGCAATCTTCCACGCTATGGAAGATTTTCTTCCACAGTGTGGAAAACTCTGCGCTAGTTGTTGCCACAACCATTCTGCTCGCCATATGGTTATCCCCTTCGCGCCTTGGCGTCTTGGCGTGAATCCGGCTGTTACGGCTGTTTTTTTACCCCGCCCCCCGTACTCGAGAGCATGTCCGGAGCGGCGAGACCAATGGTTAAAACAGCGTATAGATGAAGGGGGCAGCGGAGGTGCCGGCCAGGATCAGTGCCGACAGCAGCAGCAGGATCAGGACAATCGGCAGAATCCACCAGGCCTTGTTTTGCCAAGCAAACTCCCCGAACTCTTTCAACAGCCGACCCAGGTATTTCAACATCTTCATAAGTTTTGCCTTTTTCCAATCTGAGCAGAATTAATCCAGGACGAAATCCTTGCGCCAGTTCGCGCTGTCCTGGAAGGGCGGCTGATCTTTCTTGTCCAACACATGGCCTCCCAACACGAGAAAATCCATCTCGGTACGCATGAAACAGCGGTAGGCGTCTTCAGGCGTGCAGACGATCGGTTCGCCGCGCACATTGAAGGAGGTATTGATGATCACGCCATAGCCCGTCAATTGCTCAAACGCCTTAATGATGTCGTAGTAGCGCGGACTGGTTTCGCGATTAACCGTCTGGACGCGCGCGGAATAATCGACGTGGGTGATGGCGGGAATGTCAGAACGGATCTGGTTGATGCGTTCCCGGGCCGCCAGATGATCACTGCCATCCAGACCAATGCAGCGCTCCTTGCGCACCTGGGCGACGAGCAGCATGTAGGGAGACGGCTGGTTGAGCTCGAAATAGTCCGCGACCTTTTCTTCGAGGCAGGAGGGCGCGAAGGGACGGAAGGATTCGCGATATTTGATTTTAAGATTCATGATCGACTGCATCTTCGCCGAGCGCGCATCGCCGATGATAGACCGTCCGCCGAGCGCGCGTGGCCCAAATTCCATGCGCCCTTGGCAAAGGCCAATGACATTTTCTTCGGCGATGAGCTTGGCGATGGTGGGCGCCCAGTCTGCATCAGCCGGTTTCGAGGCCGGATAGCCCTTGGTTTGGAGGAATTCGCCGATCTCATCATCCGAGAATTCAGGGCCGAGATAGGTGCCATTCATCTGATCGCGCCGCGGGTCGGCGGTGCGGGGCTGGCCCTTGATCTGGTGCCAGGTGATCAAGGCGCAGCCCAGCGCCCCGCCGGCATCACCGGCGGCCGGCTGGATCCAGATGTCGTCGAAGATGCCTTCGCGCAGCAGCCGGCCATTCGCCACGCAGTTCAGGGCCACGCCGCCGGCCATACACAGATGCTTCTCGCCGGTGATCTTACGGGCGTGGCGGGCCATTTTCAGGACGACCTCTTCGGTGACAACCTGAATGGAGGCGGCGATGTCCATTTCGCGGTCGGTGAGATCTGACTCGGATTTGCGCGGCGGGCCGCCGAACAACTCGCCGAAGCGGTTGTTGGTCATCGTGAGGCCATCCAGATAGCCAAAGTAATCCATATTGAGGCGGAAGGAACCGTCGTCGCGCAGATCGAGTAATTTATCCAGGATGAGATCGACGTAGACCGGCTTGCCGTAGGGCGCCAACCCCATCAGCTTGTACTCGCCGGAATTGACCTTGAAGCCGGTATAATAGGTGAACGCCGAATACAGCAGGCCAAGCGAATGGGGAAACCGCAGTTCGCTGAGAATCTCAATCTGGTTGCCGCGGCCATGCCCGATGGTGCTGGTGGCCCACTCGCCCACGCCGTCCACCGTGAGGATGGCGGCACTGGCGTAGGGAGAGGGATAAAATGCACTGCCGGCGTGCGACTCGTGATGTTCTGGGAAAAAGAGTTCCGTTGGCATCCGAATGTCCGCTGCCTCCAGAGCGGATTCGATCTCAGGCGGAATCCACAGCTTTTGTTTAAGCCAGACGGGCAAGGCCATCATGAACGAACGCAGGCCCTTGGGCGCGACGCCCATGTAGGTTTCCAATATGCGGGAGAACTTGTGGATGGGCTTGTCGTAGAAGGCCACGGCATCGAGCTGATCGGGGGCGAGCCCCGCTTCGGCCAGGCAATAGCGGACGGCCTGGGTTGGAAAGCCGGAATCGTGCTTCTTGCGAGTGAAGCGCTCCTCCTGCGCAGCCGCGATGATCTTGCCGTCCCGCACTAGGGCCGCCGCAGAATCATGGTAAAAGGCGCTAATGCCGAGGATGTTCATCAAAATTGCTTTCGGTACTGGCCGACATCTTGGATGGGCTTTCGGGGCGTCCAATAGGTGGCGGCGGCGGCCTGAAATTTCCGTTGAAGCGGGTCCTTGCCTTTCAGGATGAGCCCCAGCCGCAGGGGGCAAAAGCACAGATAGTAAAAAGGCACCAGCAGACCCCAGGTGAGCCCAATGCCCACTACCGTGCCCAGCCATTTCCCAAAGCGTTCGATCGCCGCAAATACCGGGGGAATGAACAGGCCCGAGACCAGCACAACCGCAGCCAGACCCCAGACGATGACGCCCATGGTGCGATGGCCCAGCCACCAGAACAGGCCAGCACCGATCGCCGCCATGACGAGCGCCTGAATCACGGCAGCTTTTTTCGAAGCCCCGGTTTTCACCAGACCGGCAGGTGCCGTCGATTCACGCCAAGGCCAAACGATGGATAAGACTGACTGTTGCATAATGGGGAAATCCAAGTTGAATAACAGGTGTTTCTAGCTTGTTTGAAAGGGGCACGCAATTAGAAAAGAGAGCACCCGGCCGGCACGAGGGCCATCTGGGACGCACAACAAAAAAATTACGGTTCCGTCCGGCGCCTGTTTGGTAGGGGCGCAGCTTGCTGCGACCGGGCTGTTCCGAAAACAGCGGCGACCTTGGCTCTAAGTCCTCGAGGAGGGATCGAGCAAGCTCGACCCCTACAGTTCAAACTCATATCCTGCCTGAATTTTGTCGTGCGCCCGCCCCCTAATCGCGCCACTGCGCAAAGAGGATCGACAATGACAACCACCATAATATGATGCCCGCATGTGCTCCATGAAAAGAGTTTGTTTCCGTTTTGTGTTTGTGTTCTTGGGACTTCTGCTCGGGTTCTTCCTGGCCGAGGTCACTTGCAAGTTCCTTGACCTCCACGCGGCTCGTCAATATCGACGCGTATCCGAGCGAATCTCCCGGCCCAGTCGCATCCCCGACGTGCGCTTCGAGTTGATCCCCGGCGCCTCGGGCGTTACTCCTGACCAGACCGAGGCCATCCGGGTGAATCGGTTTGGCTTCCGGGGGCCGGAAATCGAAAAAGCAAAACCGTCCGGCGTTTATCGAATCGCGGTCCTGGGGGATTCTATCGCCTTTGGACGCACCTTGAAAGAAGCCGCTGTGTTCCCTTATCAGCTTCCGGTCCTACTGAAAGAACAGTTCCCAGAGCGCTCCTTCGAGATCATCAACGCCAGTTTGAGCGGGCGGGACACGTGGGAAGAGGTCGCGTTACTGGAACACCGGGTGCTGGAGTTGGCTCCCGACCTCGTCATTATTCAAGTTTGCCTGAATGATCACATCCGGTTTCCCCCTCCGGACCCCCGGCGGACGCGGGGGGCCTTCGGAGAACGAGCTTGGTACACCTACAGTTCCCTGCTCGATCTGCTGGGGCGTCAGTTTCCGGCGTTCCGAAAATGGCATGTGGCCACCGCCACGCGACTGGGCTTTGATATGCGTTCCCCACCCAAGGTTCTTGAAGAATATGCCTTGGACATACAATACATCCACGATACCGAAACGAACTGGCCGCTTTGGCACCGGGAATTCCTGCGGGCGAATGAACTCTGCCGGGCCCGGGGAGTGGATTTCATGATCGCGGTATTTCCCACCGCCCGCCTGCTTGGAGAAAAACAGCCGCAGACGATCCCCGCGCTTACCGAGTTGGCTCATGAACACAACATCCCCCTCGTCGACCTGATCCATGCCTATCAGAAGAGCGGAACGTCGTTGCTGCAAGATTATACCCACCCCACCGCCGCCGGCCAGCGTCTGGCTGCCGAGGTGATCGCCGAGGCTATCGCTCAGGATTTCCTTGCGCTTGAGACGCCCTCCGGCGAGGGAGAGTAACGGGAGTATTCCTCTTTTGAATGGGTGCCCGCGCCCCACCCTGCACCCCAGCGCATCAGCGGGTTAGAGCATTTTAAGAAATTGTATCACCATGTTCCGACCCCAACAGCTGCGGCTCACCCGGAGGGTTCGCTCTACCAACGGCGTGCAATTCCGGCTTTTAGGTAGGGCGAGGAGTCCCTGCCGAGCCGAGCTTTTTTGTGCTTCAATACCGGCTACAGAATAACCCAAACTGCTCTAAAAAGACCGCGAGAGGTCCAACAGTGACAGATGTGCGTTCCGACCCGCCCACATCACCGCCGAGTGTCACGGGGATGAAGGTTCCGCGGAAGTGCGCCAGTCGGGATTCCTGACAATCTGCGCCAACTTTTCGTAGATTTTCTCCGCAATCAAATCCAAGCCAGCCCGCGTCATGTGGATGCCATCGGCCTGCATCAGCGCGTGCCGGTCCAACTCCTCAAACTGCGCCGCCAAATCCAACAGGTCCACGTGGTTGTCCTGGGCAACCTGCCGGGTCAGATCCACATAGAGGTCGTGTAGCCGGATGATTTCCTCGACGGAGGATGCATTGCCGCGCTGAACCAGCATATCGGAAGGACGCTCCCGCCGTGGGGCGGTGATCAGGATCGGTACGGCGCCGGCCGCGCGAATTTCGGTTACAAATTTTGTGAGCGTCTCCACGTACTCTTCCGGAGGCACTCGCAGGTAACCGCCTTCACGGGCCGCCGCCTGTTGCCGCTCGGCGGGCATCTGTGCCAGCAGCCACTGCCCAAAGCGTTTTTTCTTCAAAATGTCGTACACGGCCGCCCGCGCGGGAGCCATACGCACACCCAGACGCACCCGATCCGGCATGCGCCCTCCCCACCAATGATCGTTCCAGCCGAAATACAGCGTCACAAAGTCCGGATCCAGCGCGCGGCCGCGCCGTTCAAATAAACGTAATCCGATCACTGAGGAATAACCGTGGACGGCCATGTTGAACGCCTCCCACGGTTGATCAGTGGGCGGTGACGCCTGAAGGTATTCATGCAATCGCCCCGAGTACGGCGGAATTCCCTGACCAGTGATGGAATCGCCCATGCAGATGACCCGGAGCGTTCCCGGAGATTTTACCGGATCGACTTCGCGGTCGAGATAGCCCATTTGATTGACCCGGCGCCCCCGCCACATCACGCCGGGCACAAAGCGCCAGCGGTACTCCAGACAGCCAACCAGGCCAGTGGGTCCTTTGGAATCGTCGGACGAGGATTGGTCCGTTCCCATAACGATGACCGGCGGCGAGTAAGCCTCATAGTCTGCCCACTGCAGCATCTGTTCGATCGCCACAAAGAATGCGAACGGCATCACCAGCAAGAGGCAGATTTTTTTGTAGAGCGTGGTTTCGGCCAACCCGCGAGCTTCCGGGTACCAGCGCCGCAGGCCGATTTTCAGGGCGATCCGCAGGGCCAACAAGGCAAATGGCAGCAGCAACCACGCGATGCTCCAGGGCAGTTCCAAATGGAGACATGGCAGTCGGAGCGGAGTCGCCAGCCAAATCACGGGGATGAGCACCAGCGAAAACAGCAGCGCGGCATCGGCGAGGACGAGAGCGCCGCGTGCGACGTTTGAAACAATTGTGCGCGGTGAGGCGGCGTTCATCATGCGTTTGGCCCTCGCGGTTCTGGTTGAGATGGCCGGCATTCACCCTTGGTGCTCGCCTGCGCAAACATGCCGATCACGCCCAGCAGAATGATTTTCAGGCGCAGCAGCAGCCCCATGGCCAGCGTCAGTTCCTTACTCATCCCGACCAAGCGGAAATACACCACATAGGCACCTTCGGCAATTCCCAGATTCCCCATAGTGATGGGAATCATCCCGACTAGCATCGCCAAGGGCAGTGTTGCCGCGATGCCCCCGGCATTCGGCCAAGCACCAAAGGCTCGATAGCCTAGGAGCACGTTGGCCACGGTCATGCCATAAAACAGAACGGTTTGCGCCAGCACGACACCCGCTACATGCGGATCGCGCCGGAGCACATCGCGTAGTTGTCCGGCCTTGGCCCCCAACGTCTGAACTTTCTCGCTGCCGCGCTCCCAAAACTTGGCCATGCGCCCAGGACCATCCGCCCGGACCCAGCGGCGCACGTGGGCGGCGAGGCGTGCCAACCAGACCGAGCGTGCGGCGGCCTGACCGCCCGCCAACAAACTAATCGCGCCGACCAGCAGGACCAGTGCCAGCAGCATGACCGGCCACACGGCCGGATGGCTCCACAGCCCACCGATCATAAACGGCATGACCAAGGCCAGCACCAGCAGCACAAGGCTGCCGGTGAAACGCTCGGCAAAAATGCTGATCAACGCCGCGCTACCCGAACCGCATTGACGCCCGGCCAGCCAGGCCCGCGCCATATCGCCACCGATGTTCGACGGTAGAAAATTGGAGTAAAAATAGCCGATGAAATACCAGCGGTACATGCGCAGATAAGGCAAAGGATGGCCCTGCTTACGCAACAGATACCACCATTTCCAGGTGCTGGCGGCCACCATCAGAAACGAAAACAGGATGCACAGCAGCAGATAGCCAATATTGACGTCACGCGCGCGCGCCAACAGTTCGCCCATGTCCACCGTCGCCACCAGCAGCCCAATAAAGCCAAGGCTAACTAGTACCTTCAGAATGGGAATCCAGCGCTTCATGGGGTAAAGCCCTCGTCGGGGAAGATCACCGATCATCCCCCGCGTCTGCCAGTGCCTCGGACTCCACGGAGTCGGCAACCGCCGTAATGGTTACGCCATGCAGCGTCATGTCGTGGGTGCGGGCATAGTCTAGCGCCACTGTGCAGGGTAAATTGGTATCAGCGCGCACTGCCAGTACCGCGGGGCTGCCTGATATCACCGGCACCCATTCCGCGGCGGAATCCCTACCAAATCGGACACCCAAACGCCCCAGGATAGTCCCATCTGGCGCGTCTGAGGAATAATCGAGCTCCACGTGATAGTTACCGAATGGCAGCGGTAGCCGCGGACCGTAGAACAATTCCACATCTGGGTCATGATCGCATCGCAGCACCACGGAGGTTCCGTCCGGGGCCGAGTAGCCTGCACGGAAAAACGCTACCGCGGGAATCTGCATTCCCTCAGCGGGCCAATGGTCCAACGGCCAGGGTCCACCCACCAGCAACACCATATCGACCTCCCCCTGACCCTCAACTGTGCTGACCATCAGTTGCAACGGCTTGAATGAGTCAACAGGCGGAATCGGCACCACCTGCCATTGCCACTGGGAATCTGACAGCATCACATAATCCACCGGCAGCCAAACAGTCCCAACACCGGTTTGAACCTGCAGGCGGCCGTTTCCGCGCAACCGCACCCACCAAGCCAAGTCTTCCGCTGGTGCCACCCACAGCGGTCGCGTCTTGAACCACGCCGGGCTTGCACTGCCGTCAGCAGCGCCCTGCCAGGCAGCTCCGTTCGAGGCCGTCTCATCGGCTACTAGAGATCCCCCTTCGCCCAGTTGCAGCTCAGCTTCCCAGGGGCGGGCGGGAAAGACCGTTGGAAATTGCCGCGTTCCCGGCACTCGCCCCACTCGGGCCTCCGCCGGTGTCAGCAGACGAAACGCATGTACCGGCCCGCTTTGCTCCAGAAATTGGATTCGCGGATGCCCCTTCAGCCGTCGTAACATTTCAGCCACCGGGAAGGGACTGACCTTTTCCGGATAGAGATTTTCATGCACGACAAGAAATCGAATGCGCCGCTCGAGCAGGAAATCGATTTGGTCATCGCTGACATCGCCTTGATTGATGCTTTCGAAGCGATGAAAGACCTGTGCGATGTAATCCGGGCTGACTACCGGGCTGTAGCCATTGATCATCCGTAAATCATATTTTTGACAATAATACAGCGGGACGGCGCTATCCAGAGAATCGCCAGGCCAGAGCGGCAGAGCCAGCAGGTGCCCCGGCCCATCGCGGTCTCGCGCTGCCTCCTGCACCACGCGTTCGTAGGCTGGTTGCACCGGTTCCAGCACACACAGCGTCACCGAATACGAGCTGGTGACCTCGATCATTATGCCTACCAGAACAACTCCCGCCAGCCCGCGCTTCAGGCGCCTCCACGTCGGGTGATCACCAACATGGCCAGCCAAACCCATGGTCAACAGCCAACCGATCCACAACGGCAGTACCCCCATGATTTTGGCGGGTTGGCGAATCATTTCATAATGCGGCAAGAATGCCCGCGCCGCCCTAAGTGGCGCCGCGCGCAATGGCCCGTAAACCCCGAGGGCCAGACTACACGCCGCTCCAATCGCTCCCAGCAACAGCAGCAGCAGCCCAACCCGCCGCCAGTCCCGCGCTGCAGAGCCCCAACCGCTAGCCCGCACTAACAGTGCACACCACGTCAGGGCCAAGGCCAGCGTGAGGGAAAACCCCAGGAAAATCCAATCGTCAGGCCCTTTTCCTCCCAGCCAAAATCCGCGCGGCAACGGGGAAAATAGCAGGACCTCTTCAAAGCTGCGCCCCCCGCTCATAGTCGAATCGGCCAGATATGCCCTGCGCCATAAATAGAAAATACTAATTAGTACCACGAAGAGCAGTGCCCCCGGCACGGGCCGCCACCAACGCCGCCAGGGCAATGGCTCGGCGTGACCCAACAGGCTGATGGCTGCAAAAATTGGCAGGCCCAACATCGTAAAATAGAAAATTTGCAAGTCGGCCCAGAATAGCAGCAGTAAAACAGCCCCCACCCAGATACCGGACACCAGCGTCGCCCGGCGCACGGCTACATCCAAGCCCCACACCAGCAGGGGCAGCCACATCAGCGCGATGCCGGCAGGACTCCCGCCAAACAGGCTGATCCAACGGAAGGGTACCAGCACGACCACGGCCACCCCCAATGCCGCCGCCAGCCGGTCGGCGGTGA
>JAVEUJ010000101.1:0-9121 GCA_034005635.1 Kiritimatiellia bacterium
ATGGGCAATCGTTATCGTGCGGGCATGAATACATGCGGACGGTTGGAAGTCGTGGTGGAGCGGGATGAGGCCGAGGCCTTGTGCGACTGGGTGCGGGAGCACTGGGCGCGCGAACCGGTTAGCCTCGAGGCACCCCATGGAAAACGGGCCGTGGTGGAAATCTATTTTGACACGCCCGCGGAGGCCGCCGCCCACCGGCGCCGTCTGCCGAAGACTTTCACTGTGGCGGGTGCGCGATCCATGACCTGCCGTGAGGAGCAGTGGATCACCTTTTGGCGGCACCACTTCCACATTCAAGACATTGGCCGTCGGCTGCGAATTGTACCGGTCTGGGAAAAGACGCCCGATCGTAAACGCATCAATCTGCGGATCGATCCGGGCTTGAGCTTCGGCACCGGCGGGCATTTTACTACCCGGTTTTGCCTGGAAGAACTCGAAAGCGCCTGCGAACAACTGCGCCCGCGCTCCCTGCTGGATGCGGGCACCGGCAGCGGCATTCTAGCGATTGCGGCTGCCCGGCTAGGCGTGCCGCGTATCGAGGCCTTCGACTACGATCCGATCTGCATCGAGATGAGCCGGAAAAATGCCGCCATGAACCGACTGAAAAAAGACCGCATCCGATTTTATTTTGCCGATGTTCTCAAGGATGGCTGGCACCGACGGCCCGCCGATGTGGTCTGTGCCAACATCCTCACCAACGTCCTGATTGCGGCGGCGGCGGGGTTGTGGGCGGCCACAAAAAAACGTCTGATCCTGACGGGAATTCGCGAGTGTGAAGGCGATAGTGTGGCGGAAGCCTTTCTGGCGCTGGGCGCGCGGGAAATCCGGCGCGACGGCGATGGCGAATGGTGCGGGATCGTGTTGGACCGGGGCTAGATTCGGCCAGTCTCACGCCAAGACGCAAAGAGGCAAAGGGGGGGGCGGGGGGGGGACAATATCCAATATCCAATATTGAATATCCAATTTTCAAGTTTCCTCTGTACTACAATCCATCAAAACCGTGTTTTTAATACACGTTTCTCATGTTTATAGCTCCATAACTCATTCTTTGACAATTAGTAATAAAGTAAGAATTGCAACGTCAACTTTCTGTCTTTTCCTTAAACTCAGATCGATGAGAGTAATAGCCAGCTACGGATATCGCTGATTTCACGGAGGGGAAGATGGGGGGAAAGTCGTCTTACGCCAAGACGCAAAGATGCTAAGGAGGAAATACCGTTCACTATTCAAACATTTTAAGATTGGTTCCACTGGCGTCTTGTGTAAATCCGACTGATTTAGGCTCTTCGTAGAATTTTATGGTGTGAGTACCTTCCTGAAAAGAAAGAATTCCTCTCGCCAAGAGCGCCAAGATCGCAAAGAAGCTTCCAACAGGGCTCAAACCACTTTGCGATCTTCGCGCTCTTTGCGAGAAAATCTCTTCAGGAAAACGCTGTATTTGCTTGTGGTCATTGAAAGTCATCATTGAATGCAACTCTGCGCGGGTGACATCATTCCGCGATCATTCTTTGATCTGAAAGCTTCTCGAGCATAGAGAAGGTTCCATGAAATTCAGCGGAGAGCCCTGATTTATCTGTTCATGAGTTCTTGAGTTCAGATTCATTTTCCTCTTTGTCCTCCTTTTCCCAATCTGTGAAATCGGTGTAATCCGTGGTGGCTTTAATCCCTTTGGTTGCGGCTATGCCGCGCCGTGTCTCTCTGGCCCTCTGTGGTTTAAAATGGGTTCGGATTGACCACCAAACTCGCTATTTTTGCAGGAAGGGGGCGAGGGGGGCGGCGGGGGTGGCGCCGGTGGTGTTGGCCGGGTCGTGGGCGGCGTTCTGAACAATCTGCAGGAAGAAGGGTTCGAGGGGCTGGCGGGGGTGGTCGAGTTCAGGTTCGGTGCCCAAGGCGGAGCGGGTGACCTCGAGAATTTTGCGCAGCGTGACCGGATCGGGGGGGGTGGGAAAAGTTAGCGTGGTGCGGTCCTTCAGCGTCAGTAGCGCATCCAGGGTGCCCTGGGCGAGGAGGCGTCCGTTGAAGAGAATGGCGACTTGATTGCAGACATCTTCGACATCGGCGAGAAGGTGCGAAGTTAGCAGGACGGTTTTACCGCGGGCGGCGAGGGCGAGCAGGAGGTCCTTGACCTGGCGAGTGCCCTGGGGGTCGAGGCCGGCGGTGGGTTCGTCGAGGATGACCAAATCGGGATCGTTGAGCAGGGCTTGCGCGAGACCGAGGCGGCGGGCCATGCCTTTGGAAAACTCCCCCACCGGTCGGTGGCGGGCCTGGGCGAGCCCGGTCATCTCGAGAAGCTGATCGATACGGGTGCGGGCGATGGCGGAAGGCAGCCGGAAGAGGCGGGCATAGAAGGATAAGGTTTCTTGGGGGGTGAGGTGGGGATAGAGATAGGACTCTTCGGGGAGATAGCCAATGCGGCTTTTGGCGGCAGTGGATCGCGGAGATTGACCCAGGACCTCGAGGGTGCCGGCGGTCGGGAACAACAGGCCTAAGATCATTTTAATGGTGGTAGATTTTCCTGATCCATTCGGGCCCAGGAGCCCAAAAATCTCTCCGGCGGGCACATCAAAGCTGAGGGAGCGGACAGCCTCGACGCGCGGGCGGCGCCAGAAGTCGCGGAAGGTTTTGGATACGTGCTCGGCGTGGATGGCATTCATGGGCAGGACGCAGGGGTTAGGTTTTTAGAGGACGGGGGGCAGAGGGAGAAAAGACCAGTCGGGTTTTCCACGCTTATGGATCCCGCAGGCGCGGGACCACACCGTGAAAGAAATACGCGGATTCTTCCACGGTATGGAAAACTTTTGGCCAAATCTTCCACGCTATGGAAGATTTTCTTCCACACTGTGGAAAACAGGTGCCGGATTTTCCACGCCATGGAAAGCGGGAGCATTAGGAGATCTCCCGGTGGTGGAAGGAGGCGGCACCGAGGGCAAGGGCGGCGGCGGACCAGGCCCCGGCATAGGCGGCGGCAGTCCAGAAATAGGTGGGCGGAATGGTGACGGTCGCATCGAGCGCGTCGACCAGCCAGAAGGCTTGGACGTTGGGCAGCAGGGCATAGGCCGTTGCAAAGGCCAGGGACTGATCTACCCGCGGGCCGAGAATAGAATCGGCCATGAGGCCCAGCATAAAGACTCCGCTACACAGCAGCAGCACCGGAACCGGTTCGAGGCGGGTGGCCAATGCCGCAGCGAGCGCGGTGGTCATGCCGAGACAGAGAAACAACAGCAGCCCAACGGACAGGATATTCCAGGTGAAATTGTGTGGGAAGGTCAGGCGATCCAGTGGAGTGGGAAACCAAGCGGCTGTCGCCACGGCCAGCAGCAGCAGCAGCAGCAGCAGGAAGAAGGCGGCGGAGGCAAAGGGGCGACGGGTGCGGTGATTCCATGCACCGGCCAGAGCGGGTGCCAGCAGCAGGGCGATCAGGGCGGGGCCCGCGGCGGCCCAGTCGAGGCGGAGATCGCTGGCGCCGGCGCGAACAGCCAGAAGGGTGGCGGCTAGCGCGGCGATGGAAAACAAGGCCAGGGCCAGCGCAATGCCGGTGGCGCGCGCCAGAAAAAAGACGCCGCGGGAAACCGGTTTGGCCAAGATGGTGGCGGCAGTTCCGCGGCGGAGGTCGCGGCAGAAGCCTTCGGCGGCGGCATGAGTCCCGAGGAGAAATCCGCCGACCAGATAGAGGGCCAGCGAACTATCGCGGATGATGCGCGCAGAATCGCCGAGGGTGTAGTTGAGCAGCAGCGGCAGCAGCAGAATGCCACCGAGGCTGGCGAGGGACACGAGCAGAAACACTGGGCGACGGATGGCTTCGATCGCCGCGAGGCGCGCAATGGCGAAGAATGGAACGGCGGGTGTCATGGGGTAGACGGTTTGCTCTGATTAAAACAAATTAGCATAAGCGGGGGTGCTGGCGGCCTTGAGCATTTCGAGGATAGCGGGCATCTCTTCGAGCTTCATGCCTTCGCCCGGATTCTTGACGAATGGCCAGAAGCGGCCAGGGAAGGAGCTGTCGGGCTTAATGATCAGTAGGGCGGGGGTCTTGGTGACTTTATATTTGGCGGCCAGTTCTTGGGCATCTTTCTTGCCGGGCAAAATGATTTCGAGTTGGAGATAATAGCGCATGGCTTTGCGAAAGCTCATGTCTCCGGCAACATGCTTTTCATACCAACCGCACAGGCCGCTTTCACTGCTGACAAAGGGATTCTTAAAATACAGGAAGAGGCAGGCGCCCGTTTCCTTCTGGATTTCCATCAGTTTGTCGTAATCGCGGGGGTCTTTAAATGTTTTGGTGGGGAGGTCCTCGAACTTGGGGGCCGCGATCAGGGCTTGTAGGGCGGGATCGGCGGCGGCGCCGTAGGGGGATGCCGCGGGTGGGCGGCTATCCCCGAAGGCGGCCGGCTCGGTTGGCATCGTGCCTCTGGGGGTCCACGCGGGGGATTCTGAGGCGGGCTGGGCCGGGGAGTCGCTGGAAAAGGCAGCGGGAGCGGCCGGTTCCGTCGGGGCGGGCGCCGAGGCATTGGGTAGTTCGGCCGCGGAGGGGCGTTCAAAGCGCGAGCGGTCAAACTTCTGGCGCTGGAATCCGACACGATCCTGGGCCGTAACGGAATGGGGGAGCAGGGTGGCAATTGCGAGGAGGACAACAAGTGTAATACGGATCATGGGGTGGTTCCTTTCATACTTGGAGGACGAGGGTAGCGATGGAAAAATAGATCAGAACACCGAGGATATCGGCAACAGACGTGATCAGTGGCACACTGGCCGTGGCGGGATCGAAGTGGAGCCGATTGAGGGCCATGGGCAGCAGCACGCCGGTTAGACTGCCTACGGCCACGATGGACACCATGCTGATGGCCACGATGATGCCGACTTGGACACTGCCCAGGAGCCAGCCTAGCGCGAAGGCGGCCACCGCCATGATCAGGCCGATGGAGAGGCTGACGCCGACCTCGCGCAGAAACAGCCGCCACCAGTCGCCGCGACCGATTTCGCCGGTGGCGATGGCGCGCACCACCATCGTCGCCGTCTGGGCACCGGCATTGCCGCCGCTGCCCAACAGCAGGGGCAGGAGGGCCACCAACGCGGCTAACTTCAGGATGGTGCCTTCAAACACGCGGATCCCCATGCCGGTGAAAATATTCACGACGATCAGGGTCAGCAGCCAGCCAATGCGTTTGCGGAAGAGCAGGTTGACCGTGGCCTGCTTGAGGCTGACCTGCAGCGGCTGCACGGTGGCTAGCTTGTGGAAGTCCTCAGTGACCTCTTCTTCGGCCACATCGAGGATGTCGTCCACAGTGACGATGCCCAACAGAATGCCGTCGGCATCCACAACGGGCAGGGCGTATAGATCGTACTTGCGGAACACCTGCACAGCTTCTTCGCGATCTTGCAAAGACCGCAGGCACACAAAATGGCCATCCAGCAGGTCGCTGACCCGTACGCTGGGATCGGCCAACAACAATTTGCGCAGGCGCAGATCGTCGGTGAGACGCCCCTTGTCGTTGGTAATGTAGATCATCGTCATCGTTTCAGAATCGATGCCGGTCTTGCGCAAATGCTCGAGTGCCTGGCTCACGGACCACTCGGGCCGGACCTTGACATAGCGGTCGGTCATCAGGCGGCCCACGCTGTCTTCAGGATAGCTGAGCAGGGCCAGGGTCTGCTTGCGGTCTTTTTCGCTCAAGTGTCCGAGCAGACCTTGGGTGACCTGCGCAGGCAGCTCCTCGAAAAGAGCCGTGCGATCATCGGGGGACAATCCGGCGAGAACCTGGCGGATTTCCTCATGAGCGAGCTCTTCGAGCAGGCGATTCTGAAACGGCGGTTCCAGTAATGAAAAAACGTCACCGGCCAATTGGCGCGGCAATACGCGGAAGAGCAGGACCCGATCTTGATGGGCGATGGCCGTTAATAAGTCCGCAATTTCGGGCGCGGGCTGCTGGGCGATAAAGGTGTGCAGCTCGTTGAGTCGGCCCGCGTGGAGGAGTTCCAGAATTTCCGGCAGCAGGAGATGGCGCAGGATCATCGACGGACTCCGCTGTTCCCGGCGAAGAGGGACATGGAGTAATATTTGGCTGCATTAGCGCCCGAATTCATGGCGGGCATCATGTGTGAAACAGGGGGAATACTCAAGCAAGGAAGTCGGTCGCATCTCCTATGGAAATCACGCAAAGACTGTAGGGACTGGACAAATCTATGGCGGATGGGGCATAGTAATCCTTTATATGAACGAAGCACTCCCTATGGAAATTTCCGCGGAAGTCGTTTCCCTGCGGATGAAGATTTTCCTGCGTTCGCCTTTGCGCCGCCGGTTGTTATCGCGACTGATGCGGTTGCTGGATAAAACAGGGGGGCAGCGAGTGCTGCAAATGGTCGCCGACGATGCCATTGGAACTTCCATGCGCCATGCGGGTGGCGGCGGCGGAGCAGCGTGGAGCACCCTGACTGTTTCGGAAGCCCACGCCGAATTACTAACCGAAGCGGGCTTGGATGAAATTCATCTCGCAGAATTACCCGCGATGCCATTTGAAGATGGAACATTTGATGCAGTCGTCATCAGTGAAGTGCTCGAATACGTAGACGATCCAACCGCCATGATGGCCGAACTCCACCGGATCATGGCTCCTAAAACCAGACTGATTCTACATGTGCGGCGTCGCCGCCGCAGCGTGGTTAATTTGTTTCGCCGGGTAGCCGGGTTGACGGATTCAACCCGGCCCATGGTATGCCCGGGTTTCACGCCCACCGAATTGTTTGATGTCATCAAGGACGGATTTGATTTCCAGGAAAGTGTGGGCTACGGGCGATTTTTTTCAGAGTTTGCCAACCTGCTGGCCGAACTTTTCGCCGGGGTCATCCCGTGGTCCTGTGAACCAGCGGCATTAGCAGAAAAACGACTGCGGCGCACCGCCGTGGTGTACTCGGTGTTTACTCCCGTGTTCTGGCTGGCGAATTTCTTGGATACCATATTCTTTTTCCTGCCGGACCATCACATGGTGCTGCGCGCCCGCCGGCGCATGTTATGGGTCCCTCGGGTGACGCCCCGCCTGCGCGATGGGCGCAACATTGCCGAAGCGACCTTGGGCTACCGCATCGGCACCACCATCACGTAGCGCGACGGGGCCGGCAACAGCCAGTCTCACGCCGGAGTGCTAAGGAGAAAAGCCATTTCACGCCAAGCCGCAAAGACGCCAAGGGGGGGCGGACTCTCACAGAGACACAGAGACACGGAGGGGAATCGGTTTACGACCAATAATTCCCCCGCTATTCCCTCTTCGAGCTTTTGTGCGAGTTTGATATTTTCGACTTCTCATGAGTTCTTGAGTTCAGATTCATTCCCGATTCTTCCCACCTTTCCCCATCTGTGTAATCAGTGTAATCCGTGGTGGTCTTAATTTCTTTGGTTGCGTCTATGCCACGCTGTGGTCTCTGTGGTTTAAAGCGAATTCAGATTGGCCAATAACCCACTCACTCCATGCGCACGCCGAAGATGTGCGGCAGGGCCGGTAATGGTGGCGAGATCATGACTGGGGGGGTGGCCGGGAGATTGGTGAAGATAATGAAGCCGTCGGTCAGATTGGTGGTGGCCAGGACATCATAGCGGACCTGGCGGTTGGTGAAGGCATGCCACACGATGCGCCAAGCATTGGTGCCGGGGTATCGGGTTTGAAAATCAACGACGAGCCGGGCATCGGCGGGATTGGTGGGATTGGAGTCGAGGTCATGTTCCTGCCAGGTGAGCAGCCCGTCGCGATCGTGATCAAGGCTGGCCTCAGCCATCCAATGGCGGTTGGTCAGGCCGAACTGCGCCAGCCAGTCCGGTGGTACCAGCCCCTCCGCAAGCAGCGGGGCGAACACGGCATGCACGTCGAGATTGCTGGCGAGTGAGGTCCACGAGCAGGTCTGCGTGACCACGAGATCGGGCATGGGCAGCGCAACGGAATTGGAGCGGATATCCGCGATGAACGCGCCCACATCCGCTTCGAAATCGACCGCAAACGGTTCGCCGACCGCCAGCAAAAATTCACCGGTGGGGTTGGCTTGGCCAGGGCCGTCGGTCGTTACGCGCACACGGCGGGTCGTATTATGCAACGCAACGGGGACCACGATAGGTGAGCGCACTTCGGGATCGTTGTGATGCACCAGCAGGGCGAAGTGCCCCGAGGCCATCGGCGGCAGTAGCGTGGTGTCAAAATATATAGGAGCGGCAACCCCAAATCCAACACCGATATTCCAGTTGGTTATAGGGAAATCCAGCCACCCCTCATATTCAGTGTGCGGGGAGACCACGACATCGTCAATTCGCCAGCCTTCATTAACCACATAGGCATCGGCACCAAACCGGAAGCGAATCTGGACCTCCTCTCCCGCATAGGCAGAGAGATCGGCACCGACAGGCGCCCAGCCGTCGGTATTCACAAAACAGGGGGTGCCGGGAGCAAATGGGGAAGCCGGGTTGGAGGTAATGAGGCCGGGATACCCGCCCTCGGGTACGAGTGAATTCCAGGTGAGGCCGCCATTGGCCGAAATTTCCAGCACTCCGGAGTCCCAGTAGTGGATGCCATCGGGATACTCGTCCTGATCGTTCTCGAACAGGGCGTGATGCTGGAAGTCGAGCCGCGGTGACGAAGCCGCCAGTTGGATGGGGGGCGTTACCAGCCCGGCGTGAGTCGAGTTGCGATAGATGCGCGTGATCTCCTGTCCGCAATACCACGCATTGGACGGCGATGCCGATTCTTGGCTGCTGAGGTGCCAGTCGAGGTTGCCGTCAGGGCGGGTCCACCCTGGCGCGCCGCTTTCCATGTCATCCGCAAATCCGATCGACGCCAGTTCCAGTATAATCTCCAGATCGCGACTGCCGGTGTTCTGGATTTGTAAGAACAGGTTGGTTTGGGAATTGCCCGGCAGTGAGGCCTCGAGCGAATCCGGAGACAAGGAAATACGCGCATAGGCGACCGTGACGGTCCAGGCAGTGGATTGGGTTGAATAGCCCGCGTCGTCAACGGCCGAGAGCCAATAGGTGATGCTGTCGCCGTCGCGTGCAGGCGAGGGGATGGCCGCCGTGAATAGATCGCCGCCGACGGTGGACATGGCAACAGAGCGAAGGAGTCCGCCATTGCGCTGCCAGTGCAGGGTG
>JAVEUJ010000102.1:0-9109 GCA_034005635.1 Kiritimatiellia bacterium
CACAGAGGGCCACCGAGGGGCACAGAGGGGGAGAGGAAAAGATGGAGGGGAGAGAGAGACAATATTCTATATTCGATAAGGAATATTCAATTTTCAAGGGGAAACACCGAAAAATTTGCGCTGCATTTCTTGTTGTAGTATCCGCTGACACAACATGGCTTATGGCAATGGCATAATGAGAAACTGTGTTTTTCTAACACGTTTCTCATGTTGTCATCTCCATAACTCACTTTTTAACAGGATGTTACAGGATTGGAAATGATGAAGGACAAAGGGGAAAAACGTGGCTCTCGTAGCGTGGACCTCCCGGTCCGCGCATCTTCCAGTTCTGTTGCACGGCTTCTTCTGCTCGGCGCACCCAGCGGGCGCACCTACAGGAAAGCCGTCTCCTTTTGTAGTTTATCTTCACCGTTATTCTTTCATGAGTTCTTGAGTTCAAATTCATTTTCCTCTTTGTCCTCCTTTTCTCAATCTGTGAAATCGGTGTAATCCGTGGTTAGATTCTTCGGCTACTCTCCCCATTCATGAGTTTTTGAGTTTAGATTCATTTTGGGAGGGTGTGGGGCGTTGGATGGATTGGCAGATGAGGCGGCGTTTTTCATTGTCTTTTGCGGCGGAGCGGGCAAAATAGAACAAGAAATCTGGAGGATACTTTCATGCGAACAATCATCTCGTTATCGATTGTAGTGACACTGCTGTTGGCGGTTTCAGGTGCCATGGGTCAGGATGTGGCAATCTTTGACACGAAGTACAATGAAGTATTGAGTCGGCTGCAGAGCATGGGCCATGGTTACTACTCTCAGCAGGAGTGGGCCGCGGTCGAGCAAGCAGTGAATGATCTGATGACCGATGCGGCTCAGCGCCAAGACGGCGACGCGATCATCAAGGCCACCGTCATCAAAGCCATGGTCTTGAGTGACATGCGCCATCTTCACGACGGCGCCGTCAAGGAACTGCGGCAGGCACGAGATATTGTGCGCAACATGAGCGGGGTGGATGCCTCGCGCCTGTACGTGAAGGAAGCCGAAGTGCAGGCGGCCGCGGGCAATGCGGCAGCAATTCAGAAACTGATTAAGGACTACAAGGCCAGCGCTTATTACGATCCCCAGCCCTATTCCTGGTCGGGAGGAACTGGCCCTGGCGATCCCTTGGTGCTGACCCGTCCAACTGCGGCAGGCCGGGATTCCCTGCCGCTATCCATTATGGAAAGCGCGTTGGCTCGGGCTAGTGCGGCCTCCGGCGTGGCCTTTCCCGATACCGTCATGACCGATCTGCAGGGCAACTCGTTTGCGATGTCGAGCCTACGCGGAAAAGTAGTGCTGGTGGATTTTTTTGCGCGTGGCTGGAAGAACTGGGAGGATGATCGCCCACTTCTGCGAGATATATGGAGTCGCTATAACGCCCATGGTTTTGAGGTCGTCAGCATTTGCCTTGAGCGGAATCCCGCCGGACTCGAAACGGCCGGGCTTCCGGGTTGGGTGGTGCCGAGCGCGCCGGGGCTGGCCCATTCTCTGGGTGTGTTTGGCGATCGCACGACCTTTCTGCTGGACGGTAATGGACAGGTTATTGCCCGCAATCTGCGCGGTCAGGACTTGGCCTTCGCGGTGCGCCGCGCCTTGGGGCGCTAGGCGGGCCGGCCCCGCACATGGCCTCTCCCGTATTCCATGGATGGGTCGGAGCGGGGATTGCTTATGCTGTAGCGGGTGACGCGCGTCTCCCGCTATGGGCCTCTCTCCGCCACGCCACCCCCTTGCTGCTGGGCGCGGCGGTGCTGGCCTGCTTGCCCGATCTCGACTATCTACCAGGGATTTGGAGCGGGTCTCTCAATGCCGCGCATCAGCAGGGTACGCATAGCGTGGCCTGGGTCCTGCTGGCGGCGGCGATAATCTGGGGGGTGGGCCGCTGGTGGAAGCCGACGGTGTTTGGCTGGCGTGCCTTTCTTTTGGTCGTGATGCTGATCGGCAGTCACTTGGTCGTCGATCTGCTCACCGCCGATTACGCCGCGCCCTATGGCATTCCCCTGTGGGCACCGTTCTCGGATCAGCATGTGCAAGGGCCGGTGGCATTGTTGCCCGCCTGGGAGAAGCGTACGCTGGCCGATGTGTGGCGCGTCTCCAATCTGCAACCGTTGGTGATCGAAATGGGTGCCGGGCTGCTGTTCGCAGCGGGGTGCCTGGTGGTAAAGAGAAGCTGGACGTGGCGCGCGGTCGGGTTATCATGACCACCATGAGTCTATCGTCGCCAATCGAAATCCCCACCACCCTTGGCGTTATTGCCGGCCGTGGGACCTATCCCTGGCAATTGGCGCGCTCGGCCCATGCGCAGGGGGTCAAGCGGGTCGTGGCGTTTGCATTCCGCCACGAGACCGAATGGGCGATCGAGCGCCACGCCGACAAGGTCATCTGGCTGCATCTGGGGCGTCTTGGCGCGCTGCTGGACGCGGTGCAGGCGCAGGGAATTACTAAAATTGTCATGGCGGGGCAAATTAAACCTACGCGCCTGTTTAGTCTGCGCTTAGATGCCCGCGCGTTAGAAATTTTACGTACGCTCAAGACCCGCAATGCTCATACCATTTTTGGCGCCATCGCCGACGAACTGCATAAGATTGGCGCGGAGTTGCTGCCCGCCAGTTGCTTTATGGAAACCGAGATGCCGGCTGTGGGGGTGCTGGGTTGTCGCGCACCCAACGAGCGTGAGCAAGCCGATATCCGCCTGGGTGCACACGTGGCCAAAGTCACCAGCGGCCTTGAAATTGGTCAGACCGTGGTGGTCAAGGATGGCACTATTTTGGCTGTGGAAGGCTTTGAGGGCACCGACCAAACCATCCTGCGCGCAGGACGCCTGGGCGGGAAGGGGAGCGTCGTAGTCAAGGTTGCCAAGCGCGGGCATGATATGCGATTCGATATTCCGATCATTGGCGAGCGCACATTCAAGATGCTCAAGAAGGCGGGCGCCTCCTGCCTCGCGGTCGAGGCCCACCGCACGATTCTGCTCGCGCGCGAAAAACTAGTGGCCGAGGCTGACCGCTTGGGTATCGCCTTCCTGGGTTTCGATGCCGCTGCCGGCGGCGAGCCCCATAACCGCTAACCGGAGGATTCATGCCATGACCAAATCCAAGAAAATCCGCACCGGAGTCGTCGGGGTCGGCAGCCTCGGGCAATGGCACGCCCGCATCTATTCAGAAATGGAAGATGTGGAACTGGTGGGTGTCTACGACGCCGACAAGAAGCGCGCCCGGGAAATTGCCGAGCGCTATAAAACCGCGGTTTTTGCAACGGTGCATGAATTGGCGGATGCCTGCGAGGCAGTGAACATCGTGGTGCCGACTGACAAGCACCGCGCCGTTGCCGGTGCCGTCATCGAAAAGGGGCGGCACGTGCTGGTGGAGAAGCCCATTGCCGCCAGTACCGCCGAGGCCGAAGAACTGGTCGCTCTGGCGCAGCAGCACAATGTCATCTTGCAGGTGGGCCATGTCGAGCGATTCAACCCGGTGTTGAGCGTATTGAACCCCGCCAAACAGAAGCCGCTCTATGTCGAGGCGCTGCGTATTGCCCCCTATCCACCGCAGCGCTTCGGGTTGCTGCCGCGCGGCACAGAGGTCAGCGTCATTCTTGATTTGATGATCCACGATCTGGAAATTATCTTGCACCTGGTGCAGTCCAAGGTAGTGGATATCCGCGCGGTGGGCGTGCCCGTCCTGAGCAAGAGCGAGGACATTGCCAACGTGCGGCTGCGCTTTGAGAATGGCTGCATTGCCAATGTCACCGCCAGCCGCATCAGCATGGAGAAGCAGCGCAAGATCCGCATGTTTATGCAGGATGCCTACATCTCCCTCGATTACCAGGAGCAGACCGGCAAGATCTTGCGCAAGAAGCTGCTGGGGATTGATCAGAAGAACATCCCCATCCATAAGGGCGAACCGCTGGCGCTGGAGTTGCGGGCGTTTGTGGATTGTGTCCGCAACCGCTCCGAACCGGTGGTGAGCGGCGAACATGCCGCGGAGGCTCTCAAGCTGGCGGTCGCTATTGGCCAGAGTATTCGCAAGGGCCAGACCTGAGGGTCCTGAGCGGATGAAAAAATTGATGATTGTGGCCGGGGAGGTATCCGGCGACCAACACGCCGCCCGGCTGGTGCGCGATTTGCGCGCCGCGCGCGGCGATGTAGAGGTGTTCGGTATTGGAGGCGAGGCCCTGCGTCGCGAAGGCGTTCGTACCATCGTGGATGTCCGTGACATGGCGGTGCTTGGGTTCTTCGAGGTGATTTCCCGCCTGCTTTTTTTTCGCCGCGTGTTCAAGCAGATGATTGCTCTGTTTGCACGTGAGAAACCTGACGCGCTGCTGCTGGTGGATTATCCGGGCTTCAACCTGCGCTTGGCGGCGCAGGCCCGCGCCAGAGGCATCCCGGTGCTCTACTACGTCAGCCCGCAAGTGTGGGCCTGGCATATAAGCCGTATTCCTAAAATGGCAAAAATTATTGATCTGCTCATGGTTATTTTCCCCTTCGAGGTGGATGTCTTCAAAGACACGGGGTTGAAGACGGTCTTTGTGGGGCATCCGCTGGTCGAGTCTGTCCGACGGACCCTGGCGCGTCCGTCGCCAGAGCTGCCCTGGCCGCCGGGCGCACGGCGCATCGGCCTGCTGCCCGGCAGTCGGCGGCAGGAAATCGAGCGTATTTTGCCCGCCATGCTTGCCGCGGCACAAGAATTACGCCGGCGCGATTCGTCCACGACTTTTTTGGTGCCTGCCGCCAGTTCAGAAATCCATGATTTGATCGTGCGGCAACTCGCAATCTTGGAGCCGGAGGAGCGCGCGGCGGTCGCTGTTGTGGACGGCCAGATGCGTGAGGTGGCCCGGCAGTCACGCGCGGCCATGGTTTGCTCCGGCACCGCCACCGTTGAAACGGCCCTGATGAAATGCCCGATGATCGTTGTCTACCGTACGACGGCACCCACCTACTGGTTTGGGCGCCAGATCATACGCGTGCCCTGGCTGGGCATGGTCAACCTGATCGCCAAGCGTGAGCTGTGTCCCGAATTTATCCAGGACGCGGCTCAGCCCGCCGCCATGGCCACGGCCATCGAAGCTCTGGTCACAGATAGCCCCGAACGCCAGGCGCAACTAGCGGGATTGGACGATGTTGCCCGGGCGTTGGAAGGGGGTGACAACATTCCGACAGCCGGCCAACTTGTGGCTCAAGCTCTCGGCTGATATTCGAGTTGTCAAACTCGCCAGGCAAACTCGCCGACGCCATTTCCTGATCTTGACCTGACCCGGTCGACGGGACACACTAGATTGATGAACGGTTCCGCTTGGTTTGAATTTTTTCGCGGGCTGCCTTGGCTGTCGTGGGGCGCTGTTGTTCATTTGCTTCTCTTTTTGGCGGTGCTCCTGCATGTGCTGCGGCACCGGCGTCGCGCGGATTCCACTCTGCTCTGGTTGTTTCTTACGTGGTTGCTGCCGGTGGCGGGGGCGGTGTTATATGCGATGTTTGGGGTGGACCGTGTTCCCAAGGTGCGCTGGCGCCGGTCTGTTCAGCGCCGGGTACGTATGGATGGCGCACGGCGGGCGGCATCCGAGGATGTTCTGCCGGAGGCCTATTGGCAATCCATGGGAGGGGCCCCGGCGACACCCGAAGACGAATGGACTCGGGCTCTTGATCGGCCGATGGCCGTGACTCTGCAAAATTTTCCACTGCTGGGCGGCAACCAGATTACTCCGCTGTTGACCGGCGACGAGGCCTTTCCCCGGATGCTGGCGGCCATCCGCGCGGCACAGCACCACATTCACCTGCAGTCGTTCATCATTGGCAACGACGACGTCGGGCAAGAGTTTTTGGAGGCAGTGGCGGAGCGGGCGCGGGCGGGGGTGCGCGTACGTGTTCTCTTTGATCGTTTTGGTTCCTCCCACGCGCGGTTTGGTGGCCTCTTCTGGAAGTATCGGCGTGTGCCCAACCTGACCTTGGCCGGTTGGACGCAGTCGAATTTGTTTCGCAAGCAGCTCCACTTCAATTTGCGCAATCACCGCAAAGTTTTGGTGGTGGATGGCTCGGTGGGGTTCATGGGTGGCGTGAACCTTAACGACTATTCACGCAGCAGCGATGGCCAAGTGGCCATACAAGACTACCATTTTGAGGTCCGGGGACCGGTTGTGCAGGAGCTGCAATATACTTTTCTGCGCGATTGGCATGTCATGACCGAGGAAGATCCCGAGCAGCTTTTGAACAAGGCTCATTTTTGTCGCCAACCAATGGCCGGGGCCGCTTTGGCGCGCGTGGTCAACAGCGGGCCGTCGTCGGATTTGCAGGTGGCGGTGGACATGTTCTTTAATGCGGTCAACGCGGCCCGCGAGCAGGTGTTCATCATTACCCCCTACTTCCTGCCGTCAGAAGATCTGCTGCGGGCGCTGCGGCTGGCCGCGCTGCGTGGCGTGCGGGTCTACCTAGTGGTGCCCGAAAAAAGCAACCACTGGTATACGACGTGGGCCGCGCGGGCCATGTACGAGGACCTGCTGGAGGCCGGGGTGCGCCTGTTCGAGCGGCGACCGCCGTTCATGCATGCCAAGGCTATGACCGTGGACGACCGGATGGCTATCGTTGGTTCGTCCAACTGGGATTATCGCAGTCTCTTTTCCAACTATGAAACCAGCTTGGCCATTTACGATCCCCAGTTCGTCATGCACCTCAAGTTGCTGATGATCGAAGACCTCCACGAAAGCCGCGAACTGGAATTGACCGCCTTCAAAAACCGACCGGTGATCCACCGTTATCTCGAAAACTTCTGCAACCTCTTTTCGCCGCTGCTGTAGGAGGCGGGCGCACGACAAAAATTTTCACGGTTCCGGCCTGTGCCTGTTTTGTAGGGGCGTCCCGACACTCTGAGGTCGGGACTGCGACTGGGCGGTTTCAGAAGCGACGCTGACGTTGCCCCGTAGCCCTCGATCCGGGATCGAGCAAGCTCGACCCCTACGCCTCAACCCCACATCCGGCCTGCATTTTGGCGTGCGCCCCAAAACTGTTTTAGCCAAGAGAAAGGGTTGCGTGGGGGGATGCGGTGGGGCTAAACTCACGGTCTAATTTACGGGTAAGGAGAACGGGTATGAACATAGGGCGGCGGTGGGCATGGATGGGGGTGGTTGCAGGACTAGTGGCCGGCTGCGGAGGCCAGGGGGGTGGACCCAAGGTCTATAAGCTGACCTATAGTATTTTCTTTCCACCCATGCATGTTCAGGCCCAGACGGGCATGGCGTGGGCCAAAGAAGTCGAGCGTCGCTCCGAGGGGCGTATCCAGATCACAGTGCATCCGGGTGGAACGCTGACCAAGGCCGATCAGTGTTGGCAGGGGGTCCTTAGCGGAGTATCCGATTTGGGCATGAGCTGCTTTGCCTATACCCCCGGGCGATTCCCTTTGCTGGAAGGACTGGATTTGCCGTTGGGCTGGCCGGATGGCCTGACCGCCAGCCGTGTGGCGACGGCGCTGGCAGCTCAGTACGAACCCGCCGAGGTGCAGGGGGCTAAAATCCTCTATATCCACGGCCATGGGCCCGGCATCCTGGCCACCAAGAAACCCGTGCGAACTTTGGAAGATTTACAAAAAATGAAAATCCGTGGCACGGGGTTGTCGGCGGGAATTGCCACCGCACTGGGCGCCACCGCCGTGGGTATGCCACAGCCCGAGACGTATGATGCGCTCCAAAAAGGGGTGGTGGAGGGGACGTTTTGTCCCATTGAAACCCTCAAGGGCTGGAAGCAGGGCGAAGTGATCGCATCCATCACCGACACCAAGGTCATTGGCTATACGACCGCCATGTTCGTGGCCATGAATCGCCAGACCTGGGACAAGCTGCCTGAGGATCTCCAGCAGATCGTGAGCGAGGTCAGTGCCGAGTTTGTCGACCGCCACGGATTGGCCTGGAACCAAGCTGATGAAGAGGGCCTGGCCTTTGTGCAAGAACTGGGGCGTGACATTATTACGCTCTCGCCCGAGGAAGAGGCACGCTGGAAACAGCGCGTGACACCCATTGTAGCCGAATACGTCCGGCGAAGCATGGCTAACGGCCTGCCGGGCGCAGAATTCCTCGCACAAGCGCAGGCGATGATCGCCGAGGCACGTGCAGGTCAGCCATGAGTCCCTTGTCGGGAAACAGCGCTCGCACCGGCATTCTGCGCACACTCATTCAGGTCATGTCCGTAGTGGGCAGTCTGGCGGTGGCGGGCCTCATGGTGGTGACGGTGGCGGATGTGATTGGGCGTCAAGTCGGGTTGCCGGTCAAGGGCGCGTATGATCTGGTGCGGGTGTTGGGTGCCGTGGCCATCACCTGTGCGCTGCCACTGACCAAGGCGGTCAAAGGTCATATTGCGATCGAGTATTTTTTCCAGAAGATGGATCGCCGCGGCCGCGCCGTGGTTGACACCCTGATGCGGATCGTGCTGCTGGGCCTGTTCGGGCTGCTGACCGTACAGTTCATCTGCCAGGGGCTACTCTTTCGAGATAGTGGCGAAGTGACAGCCACCCTGCACATGCCGATGTTCTGGGTGCCCTGGCTGGCCGCGCTGGCCTGTGGGGTCACTGTCGGCATCACCCTGTGGCATCTGTTGCACCCGGGGCGTTCCATGATGAGGTCGCGCAGATGAGCGAGCTGCAGATTGGTTTGATGGGTATTGTGCTGCTGTTCGCGCTGTTGGCGTCGAGCATGCCCGTGGCGTTTGCCATGACGATTGTGGGCACGGCGGGCTTTGCCGTCATGGTCAATGGGTCGGCAGCGCTGCATGTGCTGGTGACGGACTGGTACGACACCTTTTCAAACTATGGCCTGACGGTGATCCCGCTGTTCGTATTCATGGGGCAGGTAGCGTTCCACACCGGGATCAGCCGCAAGCTTTTTGCCTCTGCTCAGTGTTGGTTTGGATGGCTGCGTGGGGGGCTCGCCATGGCAACCATCGGCGCCTGTGCTGCGTTTGGTGCCATCTGCGGATCAGGGCCGGCGACGGCGGCGACCATGGCGGCGGTGGCGCTGCCAGAAATGAAACGTTTCAAATATGATCCCGGCTTTGCCGCCGGCACCGTGGCCGCCGGAGGTAGCATCGGCATGCTGATTCCCCCCAGCGTGGTCTT
>JAVEUJ010000005.1:0-38147 GCA_034005635.1 Kiritimatiellia bacterium
CGTAGTGGGTGGTGATCCACTTTTGGTAGTCGCCGGAGCGGACTTGCTGGCACCAGGTGGTGCTGGCGAGATACCAATCGACGGTGTGGGCGAAGCCGGTTTCCCAGGTTTCGGCGGGGGTCCAGCCGAGGTCGCGCTCAATTTTGGAGCAGTCGATGGCATAGCGGCGGTCGTGGCCGGGGCGGTCCTTGACGAAGGTGATGAGGGAGCGGCGGGGTTTCCCGTTTTCGAGCGGCGGAGCCTTGGCATCGACGAGGTCGCAAATTTTTTCGACGACGCGGAGATTGGGCAGTTCGTTGTGGCCGCCGACGTTGTAGGTCGTGCCAAAGGCGGCTTCCTGCATAACACGCCAGATGGCGGAGCAGTGGTCGGTGACGAAGAGCCAGTCCCGGACATAGAGGCCATCGCCGTAGATGGGCAGGGGTTTGCCTTCGAGGGCATTAAGGATCATGAGGGGGATGAGTTTTTCAGGGAACTGGAAGGGGCCGTAATTATTCGAGCAGTTGGAGAGGGTGGTGGGCAGGCCGTAGGTCTCGTGGTAGGCGCGCACAAGATGGTCGGAGGAGGCCTTGGAGGCGGAGTAGGGGGAGTTGGGGGCGTAGGGGGTGGTCTCGGTGAAGAAGCCAGACTCGCCCAGGGAGCCGAACACTTCGTCGGTGGAGACGTGGTGAAAAAGTTTCACTTGGTCCGCATAGTGGCGGGCGGCCTGCAGAAGGGTATAGGTGCCGAGGATATTGGTGTGGACAAATTCGTCGGGGGCGACGATGGAGCGGTCGACGTGGCTTTCGGCGGCGAAGTGGGCGATGGCGTCGATCTGATATTTTCCGATGGCATCCTGGACAGCGGTGGCATCGCAGATGTCGGCCTTGACGAAGACATAGCGGTCGCCGACCTTTTCGGCGAGGTCGAGGAGGGAGAGGGGGTTGCCGGCGTAGGTGAGTTTGTCGAAGTTGATGATGCGCGGCGGGCAGTCCTGTTGCGTGAAGAGCCAGCGGATGAAGTTGACGCCGATGAAGCCGGCACCGCCGGTGACGAGGAGGTTTTGGATGGGTCGGGGCATGGTCAGATCCTTACAGCGTTGAGCAGGGCCTCGCGATAGCGTTCGACGTATTCGCGAAGATCTTCGCGCCAGTCCTGCATGAGGTTGAGGCCGGCCTTTTTGAGAGCGGCATTTTCGAGGATGGAGTTGGCGGGGCGGACGGTGGGGGTGGGGTAGTCGGCAGTGGTGCAGGGGCGGACTTCGCAATCCAACTGCATGGCGGTGATGAATTCCTTGGCGAAGTCGTACCAGGAGCAACAGCCCTCGCCGGAGGCGTGGAAGAGGCCGCCGGCATCGGCTTCGATGACGGCGAGGATCTGTTGTGCAAGGCGGCGCGACCAGGTGGGGGTGCCAAACTGGTCGGAGACAACGCGCAGCCCCTTCTGGGGTTCGTTGACTGCGCGCCGGAGAATGGTCTTGAGAAAATTATAGCCGTGAGAGCCATAGAGCCAGGCGGTGCGCAGGATGGCGTGGCGGGGGTCGCGTTCCTGAATCTCGCGCTCGCCGGCAAGTTTGCTCTTGCCGTAGACACTGGTGGGGTTGGGCTTATCAGTTTCGACGTAGGGTTCGGGGACGGGACGGGTGCCGTCAAAAACATAATCCGTGGAAACGTGGACCAGAAAAAGGCCATAGGTCTGGGCACGAGAGGCGAGCAGCGCTGGGCCGTCGCGGTTGACATGCCAGGATTTGGCAACATCGCTTTCGGCGCGGTCAACGGCGGTATAGGCCGCACAATTGACGATGCAGGCCGGCTTCCAGAGATTAAGAATGCCGTCAATGCTGTCGGCATCGGTGATGTCAAGATTGGGCAGGTCCAGGGCGAGGACTTCATGCTTGGGGCCAAACACTTCACGGCAATCCCAGCCGAGTTGACCAAATCCGCCGGTGACGAGAATTTTCATGGGGAATCCTTCTGGGGTACAGGGTTCAGGGGGCGGGGTTCAGGAGGCGAGAGAGGGATGGTGCGCCAGCGGGCGAGGCAAGCGGTGAGGGTGGGGTCGAGGACGGTGCGGGCCTGGTTGAGGATATAGAGATGAATGCCGGGGACGCCACCAGCGATGAGGCCGTCAATTTGATTGACCATCCAGGCGATCCCGACGGCACGGGCGGTTTCGGGATCGGGGACCTGGAGCGCGGCGCGGAGGCTGTCTGGCGCGGAGGCTTGGGAGAATCCGATGGCGCGGTCGAGTTGGGTGGGGGAGGCGACGGGCATGAGGCCGGGGAGGATGGGGGCTTCGATGCCGGCCGCGCGGGCGGCATCCACGAAGCGGA
Source organism: Kiritimatiellia bacterium (assembly GCA_034005635.1). Classification (GTDB taxonomy): domain Bacteria; phylum Verrucomicrobiota; class Kiritimatiellia; order CAIQIC01; family Lenti-01; genus JAAZFE01. The sequence continues at coordinate 2,312 of JAVEUJ010000005.1, forward strand.
AGAAGACGTCATTGTCGAAGAAAAGCTGGGTGTTGACGAAGTCGGCACCGGCATCGAGTTTTGTCTTGAGGTGACGGAGGTCATCGGCGAGGGAGGAGGCTTCGGGATGGACTTCCGGATAACCGGCGACTCCGCAGCAGATGTCGGGGTGAAGAGATTTGATGAGGGCGACGAGGTCCGAGGCGTAGGCAAGGCCATCGGGGGCGGGGGTGAAGGTGGTTTTACCGCGGGGTGGATCGCCGCGCAGGGCCATGATATTGCGAATGCCGGAGGCGTAGATGCGATCGATCTGGGCGGCAAGGTCGCTGCGCGAGGCACCGACGCAGGTGAGATGGGCGACGACCGGAGTGAAGCCCATGCGGGCGAGGAGGTCCCAAGCGGTGAAGGAATGTTCCCGCGACGAACCGCCAGCGCCATAGGTGCAGGTGACGAAGTCGGGGTGGACGGGGCGCATGCGTTCGATGGAGCCGCTAAGAATGTCGAAGCCGTGAGGATCTTTTGGGGGATAGAATTCAAGCGAGAGCGTCGGCTGGCGGCGCCTGGCAAGGAGGTCCCGGATGGTCGGCGGGGTCATGGGGGGGAGCATAGCGGAGGAGGGTGCGTAGAGGCAATAGCAGAGGTGGCGGCTGGTGGGGAGAATATTCAGAATATTCAATATCCAATGTCCAATATTCAAGTGGGGAGAAGGAATACTCAATTTTCAAGGGGGGGAAGAGAATTCCTGAAGATTTGGCCGGCGCGAAAACCAACCAGTTGTTTCGCAATCGACCCCGCTAAACCCCAGAAGAAATCCTTTACTGCCACGTCCTGGGGCGTATCAGCGATCCATTGAATATGAAGAATATTGCTGGAGGAGCTGATCCAGAACGGCCTTGGCATCCCATTGATCGGGAGAAAAGGCAGGTTGAATGGTCATCTCACGAGTCAGCTTGGCAGATGGATAATCTTGATCGGTCAGGGTGTACTGGACATGGTGGGGGACAGATGAGCTAGTCCCGGCTTCAGTTGACGCATACTCATACTTCCAAGTCTGGATTCGTTTCCCCGAGTGAACTTGTTTCAGCATCAACCTGACGGTGTCGTCCGCAAGGCTGAGCTCAATCGTGTGTGTCGTGACTGGTTCCCCATGCAAAGTGAGTGTCAGTTTCACTCGGTCTGAATCGGGAGCTTGAGATAATAGCCAGTGGGAATGGTGAATTTCTATCCCTGCGTTCGCCTGACATAAGTCTTGGAGCCATGATTGACCGTCATGGGTGGACTCGTACTCCTTCTTCGAAAGAATCCAGTTGTAGATGCACGTAATTTCAGGTTCAACGGTCCATAGATAGTCGGCGTATCGACAACTTCTTTCGACGGAGTAAGCGATAGACTGCTTGCTATGATCGAATGTCCATGTATCCCATTCGGCCTTTTGATTTATGAATTGGACAACCTCCATCCGGGATTCACGAGGTGCGTCAGGGGTTGCGGCCTGGGTGTGTTCGGCATGGCAGGCCATGCGGGACAACGTAATATGATAAGTCGAGTTTTCCGGAAAAGATAATTCAGCTTCCTCTAACTCGAGAACTTCCGGCAGGGCAGACTCAACAAAAGCCTCTGCCGAGGGGAATTCGGCTTGAAAAGTTGGTGACAATGAGTAGCTATCCTTCATGTCCTGGATGATTTGATCTCGGGTTCTCACTGGAGGGGTCATATTCTCCTTAACTATCAACTCTATCCCTAAAGGACGCCGAGTTTCCAGAAAAGAGGCTGTTTTCATACTAGTTTCGACTGGCATGGCGCAGAGCGATTGAACACCCATCGCAAAGAACGCCAGAAAAAGCCCAATGACTGGTGATTCTTTCAAGGTGTTGGGTAATAGCCTTGTCGGGATTGTTATAACTCCATGCCTCTCTGAAAAATATAGTTATTATTTCAACTTATAAGGATAGCTACTATATTTAGTCATCAAGGCGTCCAAAATACTTATAAAATTCCATTTGTCTACCGAGGCTACTTCGAGAATGTCCATAGAGCGATCCCGCAGGGTTTGATCGGATAAAATATTTCGATCAACGAGGTGTTGCCTGCTGGGCCAGGGCGATTCCGGATCACTATATGTATATGTCACGTGAGTTGTGAGTTCCGGGCCTTGGAGAGAGTAGTATAATAGCCGGACGGATTTTCCGATTTCTAACTCATATTCGGTATTTAATGTGCCTTTCGGAACAGGCATTTGGGTCTTAAAAATACAATGAGTATCATCAACGAATTCAACCAGCAGCGACAAGTCGGATATCTGAACGCGCCCTGATTCACACAGCAAAGTGTAAATGTTGTCATTCTGCTTTTCCATGCGAAGCATCACCGGATACAATTGCCACGCGGTCCGGTGTGCCAACTGGGGTGTCAATGCAGAAAAATAGCTAAAATATTCGTTTCTATTCTTCTCGATTGTCTCACTAATTGTTTTATGGATGTGGTCTACCCGAATCGTCCGCCATGCATGAATCCCAAATTTTATCTGAATTACTTCTTGGGTGGGCGTATTAAAATCAGCGGCATTAAAATACCGGGCATAAGCATTGGTTGCCGATATGATCACCTCGATTTTAGAATGTTGGATAGGGTTTGAAGACTCACTTTCCTCTTCTGCGGCAATCAAAGGTGTCATGACTTCGATGAATGCTTCTGAGGTTGGATATGCCTCCTGATATTCTGCGGATTCTTGATATTGATCTTCCAATTGTTTTCTGCGCATTTCTTCATTTGGAATAAACGCTTGGCTTGTCATTTGTATCACGGCACGCATAGCCAGCAAGCTTGTATCGATATCCGCTGGTATAAACTGCGCTAATCGTTCTTCGCAGTCAGAAGGGATGTGAACATCCCCTTCGGCAAAGGAACATGCCAGCAAAGTAAAAAATGGGATACAGCATAATCCGAATTTTGTTTTCAAGGGCAATCTCCTCCGGGCAGTCTAAATTTTCGTTTTGTTGTGTGCGGTGTAAGACCATGGTCTGTACATACTCCACATGTGACATAATCACAGGGATCGCACGGGATGCAAGTACAGAGCGAGAGGAGCATAGAGGCCACTGCGGGTGCGCCCAGTTCGGCGATTGCCATAGCAGCTGTTCCTCCAGATGCCATGGTTGCGCTTATGGCTGCGACTGCTAAAATTGTATTTCCGGCGCAAGAAGCGGGAGAGGATGCACAACAGTCGGCAAGGTCTGAAAATGCACCTGCTAATTCATCTAAATCCGGTGTTAGCTCGCAAGGTCGTATTCTTGCGATACTCGTTACTTGGGCCCAGGTGGGATGATTGTGGTCTTCCTTCCCTTTGCAAGACTTTACAGCGATATCGTACGATTTCGTTTCAACTATTGCTTTGTCACAAAACCCTAGTGAACAAGGCCCACAATCCGTTGTTGGGCCCGCGGGTATGGTTTCCAATTCCCAACAATTCTTTGGAATAGGGACACAGTCGTGAATATATTCATCCCATTCCTCACAATTCTCAATCTTGCAATCTTCGGGGGATTTACCGGCGGGATAGGCAGAAAACTTGCCGACTAAGATAAAAAGAACAACTAACCAATGCAAATAGGCTCTCATAGTGTGTCTCCAACTACAATTTATTCTTTGAGGATGGTTTCAGGTGTATGGGCGCTGGCGAAAAGGCGTTCAAAGTCCGCGTGCATCTGGGCGACAAACTGGGGCTGGCGGATTTCGACGTTCATCTCATCGCTTTGGAGCGTACCGGCCATGGTCAGGTTGGAACTGCCGAGGATGGCGATTTGGTCGTCGACTAGGATCATTTTCTTGTGGAGGATGCGCCGTTCGCGGATGAAGAGTACCCGGATGCCGGATTGTTTCAGTTCGCAGGCAAAGTTATAGGTCGCCTCGCGAACGCGCGAGCTGGTGCCGGGGCCAAATTCGCTGACAATGACTACATCCAAACCCTCCTGAGCTTTTTGGCTCAAAGCGGTATAAAAGTCCTTAATGGGCCGGGTAGCGCTGCCGGAGATGTAATAGGCGCTGATCCAGATAGAGGTTTGGGCGTTCTGCACAGCCTCGAGGATGGTCTGGCCGAAGGGGCGGGTGGGCAGCAGGCGGATAGGGCCGGGAGGGCCTTTCGCATGCCGTTGGATGGCGGCGGGAATAGCGAGCACCTTGCTGGCTTGGGCGGGATCATCGTAGAACACGGTTTTGACGGCGGCTTTTGGAATGGTTTGCATCACGGAGCCGGGTGAATAGTTGCGAAACAGATAGGCATCGGATTGGACGACAAGGATGGAGCCGGTCATAGATGAGCCATCGCGCAATTGAATGGTATCAGCCAATGATGGGGATGCTAGAACCAGCGGGATAAGCAGAATGGCCAAGGAGCGGAGGATCATGGTTCGTTTTCTGTTTCGATGCCGAAGGATTCGAGAAATCCGCTGCGCTGGCTATCGTTCATGCGGGCGGTGTGGCGGATCAGGGTCAGTTCTCTTTCCCACGTTTCGCGGTCGGTCATGTCGCTGATGACCGGGCGGCTGAAGAAATAGTCGGCCAGCCACGGCTGCTGATGAGGATAGAGGACCAAGGCACTGGTTTCGAAGACCCGGGAACCATCGAGGGCGCCTTCGGACCAGTTGTGAGAGCCGACAAGCACTTTACATTGGTCCACGGCAACAAACTTTTCGTGCATGGGGAGAGTGGGGAGACTCAGCCGGACATCGATTCCTTTTTTCCGTAGAATTTCTGCCCATTGGGAATGGCCGTCATACAGGGCATCCTGGGGAGATACGGGAATATGAAGGAGTAGGCTGACATAGACACCACGGGCGGCGACTTTTTCGAGTTCAGCGATGATTTGACCTTGGCGGCCGGCGATGGCTCGCGGACCCGGATTAGCCACTTTGTACATGGCAATCAGGATGGTTTGATGAGCATTGCGGATCAGGTCAAGGAGAACAGGGGCATACGCTTCGTCGGGCACATAGGCAACATAGGCTTCTTTCTCCAGGGGCGGGGCGTCGATATGCTGAAGCAGGTTGTCCCAATCGTTCCGCGGGGCGGAGGGCGGCAGGCCGGTTAGCCATCCGTTGGCAGCGGGAGAATCGTTCGTGATGGCGGTGGGGTGGGGTTCAGGTTCGAGGGCCGAGAATGGTTTACGAACCGTGGCGATTTGATCGAGCCACCGGGTGGTATGGGCCGCGAGGTCCGGGGCGTCGAAACAGAGCATGTCTTCAATGTTCAGGGAGGCTCCCCCCTTGGTCCAGTTGGCCGAGCCGGACCACAAAAACCGACCATCAATGATGGCGGTTTTCATATGAAGATTTTCGCGGTCGGAACCGAATGTGCGCACGTCGATGCCGGCTGTGGCAAGCTGCTGGAGAACGGAGAGGGTACCGGAACCTTCCATGCCGACATCGGTCAGAACCCGGATGGGGCACCCGCCCGCTTGGGCGCGATCAACAAGGGCGGTAACGATGCGGTCATCATTCAGCAAATAGATGGCCACATTGATCCGGCTGGTAGCGTCGTGGATCTGGTTGGCCAGGGTGTCCAGGGGAGTCGGGTCTGGGGTGAAGTAGCTCGCCGGCATTGGGATAGTAAATGAATGCCGGCGCGGGGCATTGATACGGTCGGGAGGCACCCGCATGACCGGAGGTTTGGGTATGGGGAACGTCAGGCGCGGGTTGAGTTGCCGTTCCGAGTAATGGATTTCCGAGGCCATTTCTGCTCCGGCCATTTCATCCATTTTGTCCAGATAGCGCCGGGCTAGTTCGTGCGATGAAATGACAAGCGTGTCCTCAAAGTTCAAGTCGAAGGCTTGCTGGGTCCAGTTTGCGGTGCCTGTGATGACAGTATGGCCATCCACCACAAGGCATTTCATGTGCATTTTGCCGTGTCGGGGTGGAGCAATGAGGAAGATTTCCACACCAGCGCGAGTCAGTTTGTTCAGGGTGGGCTGCTGGGCGGCTTCGCTCATGGAGGAATCGGTCAGCAGGCGGATATGGACTTGTTTTCGGGAAGAAAGAAAACAAAGTGCATCAATCAGGTCGGGGTGGGTGATATAGAATTGGGCGATATCCACACGGCCAGTGGCCGTCCGTAATTCAGCCAGAACCAAGTTGAGTGCCTCTCCGCGTGGGGAAAAGGCAATGGTGATTTCCTCTGCCAGGGCAGAAAACGTCCCCAGAAGAAAGAGGACTAAGAGAATGAATCGGCGTGTATGACTAGATCGGATTCGCGCTAGCCATGGCGTCTGGCGTCTGTCTAAATATCATGATGAGAAAAGTGGACGGGGTGTTCGAAAAATATCAAGTTAAAATCTGATTAGGAAGCCCCGGGGGTCCAATGCGCAAAGTGGATCCGTCACCTTTAGTCCCTCTGTGCCAGAGATGGCGAGTCCGGCAATTATGGAGAGGGTTGGAGAAGAGTGGAGAGTGGGAAGAGAGAGGGGGCAGAATATTCAATATTCAATATTCAAGTGGGGAGAAGGAGAGGGGAAAAAGGACTATTCAATCTTCACTGTTCACGGGAAAGGCGGCGGGGGCGGGGACGGGGATGCGGGGGGATTCGGTGCGGACGAGGGTGGCGCGATCGGGGGGCGGGTCGAAGTGGGTGATATAGGAGATGGTGACGGTCGCGTTGGAAGCAAGGCGGGCTTCGGCATAGGCGGCGGCCATTTCTTCCTGCAGGGCGGGGATGGTTTTGCCATCGGCGGCCAGCATGCCGAGAAAGGGCAGCTCGATATCGCCATCGCGGTCGATGATTTCGCGATAAGCGGGGAGGCGCCCGCCGAAATTATCGATGCGAATCAGGAGGGCATCGCCGGGGCGCAGGGGGGCGTCGGGGGCGCGGTTGAAGTCCTTCTGGGGGTGGACCGTCGCAGCGGGCGCGACCAGTAGGGCCAAGAGGATCAGGCGAGCTAGCCAGTGGTTGCGGTGACAGGTCATGGAGCCCCCCGGGATTTGGTATCAGAGAAAAGATCGGCGACGAGGCTGTGCTCCAGGGTGTCGAGATTGGTACTGGATTGGGCGAGGTGGAGCATGGAGCGCAGGGTGAGCATTTCCTCGGCGATGACGAGGCGGGCCATTGTTTCGTTCTGGGGCGGGACACTGAGCGAGAGGGTGTCGCCTTCACATTCCAAGGTGAAGAATATAGCATCCTTGCGAATATGGTAGGTGGGGGAATCGGGAGAGAGCCGATAGACGTAGAATTCCTCTTGGCGGAAGGCGCGGACGATGCGCGCGCGCATAAAGTCGGCCATGTCCGGGGAGGGGAAGGACAAGATGATTCGGCAGGTTTGGGCTTTGGCGTCGTCTTCGGGATGGCGCAGACCAGAGGCGGTGTTCTCGAAGCTGCCAGTCAGCAGCACGGGGCCGAGCAGGGTGGTGACGAGGGTCATGAGGATGGCGATGCCGAAGATGTCCTGGCCGATGGCGCCGGAGGTCAGGCCGATGCCGGCAACAATGAGCGCGACTTCACCGCGGGGCAGCATGCCCATGCCGATGCGAATGGCACCGTGGCGGTTGAAGCCGCAGAACAGGGCAGGTAGAGAGCAGCCGACGGCTTTGCTGACGACGGCCAAAATGGCATAGATGGTACCAATTTTCCAGACGCTGCCAATGGCGCTGAAATTGACCATCATGCCCATGACGCCAAAGAAAACGGGGACCAGAACGTTATGGAGGCCTTCGATTTCCTTTTGGATGACCTGCACGAGATCGGTCCGGGAGAGGGACAGGCCCATGATGTAGGCGCCGATGATCATGGCCAGTCCGGCCATTTCGGAGAGGCCCGCGAGCAGCAGGGCGCAGCCCAGGGCCAGCGCAGCGATGGCACTTGGGGTTTTGAAGTATTTGAGCATCTGCGAAAAACGGCGGGCGAGTAGGAGGCCGACTGTGGTGGCACCGATCCAGAAGCCAAAGGCCTTGGCCGCAATGGCGGCAATGTGATGCCAGGCGATGGTTTCGCCGGCGGCGCCGGTGCGGACCATGCCGACGACGATGGCTAGCACGATGATGCCCAGCACGTCGTCGAAGACCGCGGCGGCGAGGATGGTGACGCCTTCGGGGGAGTCCATCTTGCGGCGCTCACTGAGGATGCGCGCGCTGATGCCGACGGAGGTGGCGGTGGCGGCGGCACCCAGAAAGAGCGCAGTGGGGTCCAGCCAGCTTGACGCCAGGCCAAACCAGACGGCGGTGCCGGCACCCAGGACGAAGGAGACCACCACGCCGCCCAACCCTACGGCGGTGCCCGCGATGGAATAGCGCAGGAAGGTGGAGAGATCGGTTTCCAGCCCAGAGAGAAACAGCAGGATAATCGAGGCAAAAGTGGCGATGGCATGCAGTTCGGGGGAGACCGCGCCGACTTCGGTCAGACCGAAGATCGTGCCAAAAACGGGCCAACTGAAACGCCCCAGGGCATACGGGCCAATGATCATACCGGTGAGGAGTTCACCGAGGACGCCCGGCAGGCGCAGCCAGCGGCGCAGCCAGAACCCGCCTAGGCGGGTGCAGATGATCAGGAGGCCGAGCTGTAAAATAAAGCGAACGATCGGGTCGAGGTCGGTGCCGGCGTGCATGGGGGACTCCCCGCGGGAGTGTTAACCAACCAGCAGTTGCAGAACTTCTTCGCGGCTGGTGGCGGCGAGGATTTTGGCGCGGACGGCGGCGTCGTTGAGGGGGCGGCTGATTTCGGCCAAAAATTGGATGTGGGGGCCGGTGCGACTATCGGGGGAGACGGTCATGACGAAGATGGTGGAGGGCTGGCCATCCAACGCGCCGAAATCGACGCCAGTGCGTTTGATGCCTAGCGCGGCAATGAGGCAGTCCACGCTGTCGGTTTTGCCGTGGGGAATGGCGATGCCATTTTGCATGCCGGTGCTCATGCGTTTTTCGCGGTCGGCGATAGCGCGTAGAACCGCTTCGCGGTCGCGGATATGCCCGGAGGCCATCAGCAGATCGACCATTTCGGACAAAATTTCTTCTTTGGTGGTGCCTTTAAGATCTAGGCTGATGGTTTCCACCGTTAAGGGTTTCTTCAAGTTCATCGGTTTACTCCACGGAAAATGGAAAATGTGGCGCCATTCTGACTCCTTTGGTGGGCAATTCAAGCCCCAAATTCTCCAAGCGGCGGGGTTGGGCGGAACCGTGGCCGATGGCGGAGAATGGGCGAGCCTGTGCTTGATTCGCGGGGGTGGGTGGGGTATCACCCTACTATGCAACTCAATCTGACAGCAGTGGAAGCGCGAATCCTGGGTGCCCTGATCGAGAAGGAGCGCACGACACCGGAGTATTATCCGCTGACGTTGAATGCCCTGGTGGCCGCTTGCAACCAGAAGAACAACCGCGATCCGGTGCTGCAATTGTCGGCGGATGAGGTGGAACAGAGTCTGGCGGGGCTGAGATATCAGAAACAATTGGTGGGAAGTTTTACGGGTGCGGGGGCGCGGGTCATAAAATATACCCACCGTCTGAACGAGACGCTGGGGCTGGAATTGCCGGAACTGGCAATTATTTGCGAATTACTGTTGCGCGGGCCGCAGACTCCGGGGGAGTTGCGGGGCCGGGCGGCGCGGATATATCCATTTACGTCGCCTGCGGAAGTGAAGACCGTGCTCGACGAATTGGCGGCGCGCCAGCCGGATCCCTATGTCGCGATGCTGCCCCGGGCGGCGGGCAGCAAGGAATCCCGCTTTGCGCATACGCTGGGGGAGGGGCCGCTGCCGCAGGCACCAGTGGTGAGCGAGGCAGCATCTGGCGGCTCTGTGCGGAGCGCGGGCGGCGCGGACCGGCTCCGCGAACTGGAGGAACGGGTGGCGCGGCTGGAGGAGTGGGTAGCCGCGTGGGGGGAGCCAGCCGCAGTGGAAAATGTCTTAGCAAATGGGGATGATGGGGGTGGGGACAGCGTGGCAAATGAGAATTGAGGGGCATGCCCGAGGGTGGTAGGATTTAACGTCAACAAGGAGATAGACCTATGAAGTGGATGCATTGGTGCTGGGTACTGGCGCTGGCAGGGGCAATGCCTGCCATGGCGCAAGAGGAGATGGTGTCGCCGCCGATTCCTGAAATGGCTCCGCTCGCGGCCTTGGATGACGAACCGGCAGTGGAACCTGAACAAATAAAGGAAACGGACATGGTAATTATCAAGACGACAATGGGCGACATCAAGGTCAAGTTGGCAGCGGATAAGGTTCCGCTGACCGTGGCAAATTTTCTGGCCTACGTGGATGATGGGCACTATGACGGCACGATTTTTCACCGGGTGATTGATGGCTTCATGATCCAAGGCGGAGGATTCGACGCGAACATGCGCCAGAAGCCGACCAAGGCCCCAGTGAAAAACGAGGCGGCCAACAGTCCGTTGAATAAGCGCGGGACGCTCGCCATGGCGCGGACCATGGTAGTGGATAGCGCGACCAGCCAATTTTTCATCAACGTGAAGGACAATGAGTTTCTCAACTTCACCGCTCCGTCCCAGCAGGGTTTCGGTTATTGTGTGTTTGGTGAAGTGGTCGAGGGCATGGACGTGGTAGACCAGATCAAGGGAGTGCGGACCGGGATGAAGGCGGGTATGTCGGATGTGCCGCTGGAGACCGTTTCGATTGTGTCGGTGAAGCGAGTAGAATAAGGGGCTGCGCGGAAGGGGCCCCGCGGCCCCACCTCGAGTTCCGGGAAGAGCGCGGGTCATGATCAAGCCAAAGCAGAAAAAGCGGCCGCCACCACAGTACTGGGTGGGGTTTGACCTGGGGGGCACCAAGATGATGGCGACGGTCTATAATGGATCGTTCAAACCACTGGGAACCGCCAAGGCCAAAACATCCGTCAGCTCCGGATCCAAAGCAATTCAGGAGCGGATTCGTGAGACCATTATCGCAGCGCTGAAGGAGGCCAAGGTGGCGCCAAAGGCTGTGGCGGGGATCGGGGTGGGGTGTCCTGGTACGCTGGATTTGGATAAAGGCATTATCCTAGAGGCACCCAACCTCCACTGGCGGCGAGTGCCCTTGCGCGACCTGTTGACCAAGTGGTTCCAGTGCCGGGTGGTGCTGGCGAATGACGTGGATGCGGGGACTTACGGGGAATATCGGTTTGGCGCCGGCCAGGGGGCGCGTACCTTGCTGGGCGTATTTCCGGGTACCGGCATCGGCGGCGGGTGCGTCTATGAAGGTAAGCTAATTCGAGGACGGACGGGCTCGGCGATGGAAATTGGTCACATTCCCGTGCGTGAGAATGGTCGCTTGTGCGGCTGTGGACAACGGGGATGCCTAGAGGCGCAGGCTGGACGGTTGGCCATATCTGCGGAGGTGGCCCAGGCCGTATTCCGCGGCGAGGCGCCATTTTTGGCAAAAAATGACGGCTGGGATTTGAAGAAACTCAAGAGCGGGCTGCTGGCAAAATCTATCGAAGCCGGAGACAAAGTGGTGGAGCGCATTGTGCGCGATGCGATGCATCTGCTGGGCCGGAGCATTGGCGGGGTGGTGAACCTGCTGGCGCCGGATGTGGTGGTGCTGGGCGGCGGACTGGTCGAGGCCATTCCGCGTTTGGCCCTCGAGGAAATCCGGCGCGGCCTCAAGGAATCGACTATGGGGGCGTTCGCGCGCCAGGTGCGAGTGGTGGTGGCCAAGTTGGGCGATGGCGCGACCACGTTGGGCGCGGCGGCACTGGTGGCGGAATAAGAGGCGTGAGTCAGCGCGCAAGAGGCGAGTCAGAGCCCGATGGCCCACGAACAATTTGGCAGACGGTGAAAGAGAAAGCATAAGCAGTGATGGACCAAATCAAGCAGCCGGCCGTAGCGGTGGAGGTGGCGAACGGGAGTCCGCCCGCTCCAGAACTGGCGCGGCGGGTGGTGGCGGCAATCGATATTGGTTCTTCGGCGATCCGATTGGACATTGGGGAGATTGATGCGCAGGGAAAAGTGCGGGTGTTGGAAAGTCTGCGCCATGGGGTCCGCCTCGGTAAGGATGTCTTTGTGCAAGGGCGGGTGCAGCAGGATACCCTCCGCCGCTGCGTGACGATTTTGAAAAATTATGCCCGCCTGCTGGCGGAATATGGCGTGGTGCAGCCAGAACAGATTCGGGCCGTTGCGACTAGCTTTGCGCGCGAGGCCTCCAACCGCGATATGTTTGTGGATCGCGTCAGCACGGCGACCGGCATCAATGTGAGCGTGTTGGAGGAGTCGGAGGAGGCGCGCCTGACCTATCTGGCGGTGCGCGACATCCTAGAGGCCGATGGCATCCTTGAGGCTCAAAATGTGGCCGTGCTGGAGATCGGCGGCGGGGGAACCATTCTGCTGTACCTGAGAAACGGCAAGGTGACTGTGGCCCAATCGTTCACTGGCGGGGTGCTGCGGACACGGGAAATGCTGGAGGCAGGCGGCGGGGCCGGACCGCGCCTGAAGGGATTGTTTAAGGCCTATGCCTTGGAACTCGTCGAACAAATCCAGCAGTCCATCCCCCGCGAAAAAATTGCCGCGCTGGTGGTGATGGGTGCCGGAGCCCGCTTTGCAGCCGAAAAAGCTGCGGGCGAGGTACAAGGGGCTGACCCACGCGTGACGCGGGCGAGCGTGAGCCGTTTGACAAGTCTGGCCGACAAGTTGGCGCCGCTTCCGCCCGAGGTATTGGTTCGTCGGCACAAGATGACATTCCAGGATGCCACCACCGTGGCACCCGCGGTGATGACCATTGCCCAGATTGCACGCGCGTTGAAGGTTCGCGAAGTGCGGATCATTCAGGCCACCCTGCGCGACGGTTTGCTGCGCGATATGGCGCTGCGCGAGCACAGGTCGGAGGGGTTTGAGGAACAGGTGGTGTATTCGGCGGGCATGCTGGCTGCGCGCTATGGCGCCGATCCCGCGCATTATCGCAATGTGGAGGCGGCCTCCTTGGCGCTGTTCGACGAATTAGAGGATGAACATCAACTGCATGGCCATGAGCGCTTGCTGCTGCGGTGTGCCGCTATCCTTCACGACATCGGGATTCACGTCAATGCGCGCGCACACCACAAGCATTCCATGTACCTGATTGCCAATAGCGACCTGTTCGGGCTGACCCGCCACGATATGCAGATGGTGGCCATTGTGTCGCGCTACCACCGCAAGGCAATGCCGAGCCCCTCGCATCCGGAATTCGCCATGCTGACGCTAGAAAATCGGATGCGCGTGGCAAAGCTGGCGGCCATTTTGCGTGTTGCGGATTCGATCGAGCGCATGCCGCGGGATGTTCCGCGCCGCTTGGAGTTTCGGCGCGAGGCGGATCGCTTTGTGATCCTGGTGCCCGACATGGAAGATTTGACGATGGAACGCCTGGTCCTGCAAACTAAGGGCAACTTGTTTGCCGATGTGTTTGGGCTAGTGCCCGAAGTGCGCGAGTTGCGCACTGACTCCTCGGACGCCATGGCGTGAAAAGGATTGAGTCTATGAGCAAGTCAAAGAGTCACAAGGCGCGTTTCCTAAACCGGGAACTGAGTTGGATCGAATTTAATTTCCGCGTACTGGAGCAGGCCGAAGACCCAGCCCTGCCGCCGCTGGAGCGGCTGAAGTTCCTGGCCATCACGGCGACCAACGCCGATGAGTTTTTTATGGTACGGGTGGGGGGGCTGAAGCAACTGCAGCGCGCAGGCCGGACTCGGCCTGATCCGGCCGACTTGACACCGACGGAGCAATTGGCCGCCATCGCGGTACGGATGCACGAGATGGTGGCGCGTCAGCATGCTTGTCTGCGCAAAGGAATTGAGCCCCTGCTGCGCAAGGGCGGTATCCGCCGCCTGGGAATGGACGAACTGAATGCCGCGCAGTTGCGCCATGTTCTGGCGCTATTTAACGATTTTATTTTCCCGGTCCTGTCGCCGGTGGCAGTATCGCTGGATGATGATTTTCCGCTGCTGGCCGGGCTGGGTCTGGCGCTGCACGTGCGATTGGAACCGGCCTCCGGGTCCATCGACGCACGGCATGCGCTGGTCGCCGTACCCAAAAATTTGGCACGCTTCCTGGCGCTGCCGGGAGAGAGCGGCTTCACCTATATTTTACTGGAAGATGTGATCTGCGCTCATGTAGAGCATCTTTTTCCCGGCGTGCAGGTCCTGGATTGTGCACCGTTCCGCATCGCTCGCAACGCCGACATGAGTGTGCGCGAGGATCTGGCCGGTGACCTCCTCGATCAAATGCGCGAAGTGCTGACCGAGCGGCGCGAGAGTGAGTGCGTTCGTTTGGAAATGGATCAACACGCCTCGAAGGAAGCCCAGGCGTTCCTGCGCGCGGCGCTGAAGGTAGAGGATGAGGATATCTATCTCGCACCGGGGCCGCTGGACCTCGGGGCCTTCTTTCGGCTCGCCAGCCTGCCGGGCACCGATGCCCTGAATGTTGAACCCTGGCCGCCGCAGCCGGCGCCTGAGGCGCCGCCGACCGAATCAATGTTCGATATCCTCAAGCGTGGCAGTCTCCTGCTGCACCACCCCTACGAAAGCTACGATCCGGTGCTGCGGCTGATGCAGGAGGCCGCCGATGATCCTAATACGCTGGCGATCAAGCAGGTGCTCTACCGAGTCAGTGAAAACAGCCCCGTGGTGGCGGCTCTGATGCGCGCCGCCGAACGCGGGGTGCATGTCACCGCCCTCGTGGAGTTGAAGGCGCGCTTCGATGAAGAGCGTAACATTGACTGGGCCGACGCCTTGGCGCGGGCGGGGGCCCAGGTCATCTATGGTGTAAAGGGCTACAAGACTCATGCCAAAATTTGCGTGGTGGTGCGGCGGGAACCCGGCGGTGTCGTGCGCTACGTGCATTATGGCACCGGCAACTACAACGAAAAGACAGCGCGAGTGTATTCCGACATCAGTTTCATGACGGCCGAGGAAGACTACGGCGCGGATGCCTCCATTTTCTTCAATACCATCACCGGCTATTCACAGTTGTCGAAATTCCGTCGGCTGGAGGCGGCGCCGTTGGGTATTCGCCCGCGCCTGCGCGAGCTGATCGAGACCGAGGCCGAGCGCTGCCGCCAAGGTGAACCGGCGGCGATCGACGCCAAGATGAATTCACTGGTAGATCCGGACTTGATCGAGGCGCTGTATCAGGCGTCGCAGGCCGGTGTGACCATCCGCCTCAACGTCCGCGGCATCTGCTGCCTACGCCCCGGGGTGAAGGATCTGAGCGAGAATATCACGGTGCTGAGCATCGTGGACCGGCACCTGGAACACGCGCGGATATTCAGCTTTCATAATGGGGGCGACACCAAGCTGTTTATCGCGAGTGCAGATTGGATGCCGCGGAATCTGGACCGACGCATTGAACTGATGGTGCCGGTGGAGGGCCGCGAAAATGCCGACAAACTCGATTGGATATTGAAAACCTGTCTGGCGGATACCGTGCAGGCCTGGCACTTGTTGCCGGACGGACATTATGAACGCCGTATCCCCGATTCACGCCATCCGCCCTTGCGGGCGCAGCAGGCCTTTCAGGCGCGCGCCGAGGCGCGGGCCGCCGCCGCCAGTCAACAGGCCCCGGTCTTCGAGCCGCAGCGTCCGGCTGAACACCGCAAGGGCGGTTGAGTGATGGCCGTTTCCCGGCCATCTGTTTCCGTGCGGCGGGGAGAAGCCGCCGATGCCGCGCTGCACCGCTTGCTCGCGAAGCTGTTCGCGGTGGTGACCGCGAACGAGCCGCGCGCGCTTAAAGGATCGGTCCCGGGCTTGCACGATATTCGTGTGGCCCTGCGCCGGATGCGCTCCTTGGCGATGACGTTTGCGCCGCTGGAGCGCGACTTTCTGGCCAAGCTCGACAAACGCGCCTCCAAGACCTGCGATCGCATGGGAGTGGCGCGCGATCTCGATGTCTGGCTCGAATTGTTTCGCGATATGGAACGTGTCGGCGGCCTGGATGAGATTACCCAGCGTGAACGGCGTGCTATCCGCCATGAGCTACAGGAGGCTCGCGCGCGCCAGGCCACCGAAGCGTTGGAATGCGCGGAATTTCAGCGCGTGAAGAAGTTGCTCCGCGATTGGCTGCACGCACCCGGTCCCCGCCCCTGCGCGTCCACGCTGCCGGTGGAGGTTTATGCCGCGCGCCGCATGTTGGTTGTTCAGGACCTGATCCAGCAGCGCTATCGTAAGGTGGGCGCGTTTCCCAGCAAGCGCGCCCACGATTTACGACGGGCCGGCCGCCGCATGCGCTATCTGTGCGATTCCTTTGGGGCTCTCTTTGGTCGCGACGGGATTCGCGTGGGCCACTGGATCACCAAGGCCCAGGCGGCCCTCGGCAAAATACACGATTACGATAATGCCCTGGAGCTGTCCCTGGATCTCCCCACTAGCAAAGCCCGCGCCATCGTACGCCGTAACTTGAAACAGCGCCGCGCTGATCAGCTTGTCCTCTTCAAGAAAGCATGGCGGCATTATACCAATCCGCGTCTGCAAGATCGCTTCCGCCAGCGACTGGACAAGACTCTTATAAAAGCCGAAGCCTGATCGAATGGACGACAACCAGCCCGTGAAGAGCAAACTACGAAAAGTGCGAAAAGCGCTAAAAAAGGGGGCGGAGAAAAAAAAGAAGGGGAGCAACTACGAATGACACGAATTTCACGAATGGATTTTGAGATGGGTAACCTGTCCGCGTGGCAAACTTTTGCTTTTCTTTTTTTCAAAACCGGCTGTAAAACACCCTGATTCTTTTTAAGGCAGAGGCGTAGCTGGGTGCTTGCGCGGCGGGCAGATCCGAGGGAACCAGTGCAAGGCGTTGCGGAGCTGCGCGGCCTCAGCGGTGGCCTGCGATTGGATGTTGGCGTACCGAGCAAGATAGCTGTCCAAGGCGCGGCGGGCGTCGTCGCCCATTTCCCTCTGCGAGAACAGGCCTCGTGATTTCGGGGTGAAATCGAGCTGGGGTTGAAGTGTCTTTTTCAAAAACTCCGGGCCGAGATCGTGATGAGTCAGGAGCAGCCGCCGTTCGGGATGGCGCGTATGAACGCATTCATCAAGATACCAGGTTGGCGAACCGGTGGCATCGAAGTGCAAGAGCTGCAATAAATGCTTTTCCGTCTTCCAGAGTTCGATGAGATCCTTTTCTGAAATGCCGAGGAGTTTCAAATGGACGATCTTGCGGAGGAACGCGAAATAGGCAGGTGAATAGGTGGCACCTTCAAGCACTGGCAGTTCGAAGCGCTTCTGGAGGCTGGTCAAGATGATGGCGGGGCGATTCAGCGCCTTGGCCATCTCGCCCAAGGTCATGTGGGTGGACACGGGTAGCCTCCTTCGGTGTGGGGCAGGCGGTGATATTCGTCTTCAAGCGCGGGCGAAAATACGCCAGTACCCAGGGCTGTTTCAATCTCAGCACAGGTCCACCAACGCAGCTCGGCGACTTCGTCGGGATCGGGCTGGAAGGGGCCCGGATGGACAGTGGAATAGGTGGTAACCCATTCACTCTCGACCGGCGAGCGCATCAGGAAGCGGTGCAGAAAAACGAGAGGGCCAGTCTCCACACCGAGTTCTTCGCGCATTTCGCGGCGGGCGGCAGCCTCGGCAGCTTCGCCGGGCAGGAGGTGGCCGCCGACCGCCATGTCCCATTTGCCGGGCTGGATGTCCTTAGACGCCGCGCGCAGTTGCAGCAGCAGGCGCCCCTGAGGATCCCAGACGTGGATGCGGGTCACGGCGTGGATGAGCGACTTATCCGTATGGCACTCACCGCGCGTGGCGCGGCCGATCACCCGGTAGTCATCCGCCGCATATAGATCAAAAATTTCCGTCGGATCGCTCATGGCCGCATCTTGCCAGAATCCGTGCGCAGAACCAGAGCGGAAATACGGAAGAGGTCCGATGGCGGTGGCTGGCAGCCAGAAGTCCGACAGGGACAGACTACGAAAAGTGCGAAAGGCGCGAAAAAGGGGGGAGGAAAAAGACCAGCGGGTTAACTACGAATGACACGAATTTTACGAATGGCGGATGGAACATCCAATCAGAAAGGCAGGAAACCCAGGAAAACAAGAAGGGAGAGAGGGAATTTGATGGGATTTACAGGATTAAGCAAAATGGGGAAGAGGAGGGTCGGGATAATGTTTCTCGTGGCGGGGCTGGACAAGGGGCTGGGGATGCCGTAGGGTTCACCACTTGTCGCGCTGAATGCGCGGCGGAGAATGGGTTCCCTTTATCGCGCTGTGCGCTTGGACCCGTGGTTGACAGGACCCGATGGCGTCGTGAGAACCACTGTACTGCAGTCGCCACCGGGAGAATCCATCCATGAGCTTTGAGACTCTGGGCCTTGACGCCCAGTTGCTACGTAATATCGCCCAACAGGGCTATACCGTCACGACCCCAATCCAGAAGCAGGCCATTCCGGCCATACTTGCGGGGCGCGATGTTATTGGTCTGGCCCAAACCGGAACTGGCAAGACAGCCGCGTTTGTCCTGCCAGTACTCCAGCGCTTGCTGGTCGGGCCGCGCCGGCAACTCCGCGTCCTGATTGTGGGGCCTACGCGGGAATTGGCCGAGCAGACCAAGGCCGTCCTGGTTCAACTGGGGCACAAGACCGGTTTGCGGCACGTCACTATCTACGGTGGTGTGGGTGCCGGGCCGCAGGTTAAAGGCGTCCACCAAGGCGCAGAAATTGCCATTGCCTGCCCGGGTCGGCTGCTTGATTTGCTGAGCCAAGGAAAATTTAATCTCAACCAGGTCGAGTGCCTGGTGCTGGACGAGGCCGACCGCATGTTCGACATGGGGTTCTTGCCGGACATCCGCAAGATCCTCAAACGCCTGCCGCCGCGGCGGCAGATTTTGTTGTTCTCGGCCACGATGCCCGACGAAATCCGTGCGCTGGCAAATGATATTCTGCGCGATCCGGTGACGATGCAGATGGCGCACTCCATGCCGGCGGAGACGGTCGACCACGCGCTGTATCCGGTGGAACAGAATCAAAAGACAGCGCTGCTGTTGGCGCTGCTTAAAACGCTGGGAGATGGTTCCGTACTGGTCTTCACTCGCACGAAGCATCGTGCCAAGCGTCTGGCCACACAAATCGCCGCCTCGGGCTACCGCGCCACCAGTCTGCAGGGGAACCTTTCGCAGCGCGCCCGCCAGGCGGCGCTCGATGGCTTCAAGTCTGGTCTGCACCAAATTCTGGTGGCGACGGATTTGGCCGCGCGCGGGATCGATGTAGCCAACATTACCCATGTCATCAACTTCGACATGCCGACTACCGTCGATGACTATACCCACCGCATTGGCCGCACCGGCCGCGCCGCCAAGACAGGGGATGCTTATACCTTCACCACTAGCGAGGATGGCGGACTTATTCGCGGGATTGAGCGCGTTCTGAAATTTCAGATTGAGCGTCGCCGACTCGATGGTTTTACCTATGAGGCGGTGGCGGAAACGGCGGGCGCCCGGCCGCCTGCGCGCGCTTCTGGGCAGGGCCGTCCCTCCCGCCGTCCCAGGGTCAAGCCAGCCGCAAAACCGACGGGTGGCAAATCGGCCAAGGCTCCCGCTTCAGGCGGCGGGCGGCGCTCCTTCGGCGCGCCCAAAGCTTCACGGCGCTTTGCGCGGTAAACATTATTCCGAGGACATCTGCGGCTCACTCGGAGGGTTCGCCCTACCACGGACATACGAATTCGTTTTGGGTAGGGCGAACCCTCCGGGTGAGCCGCAGCTTTGAATGTCCTAGCGCCACAGGACCAACACGGCACAGAAAAAACCCGGCGCGCAGGCGCCGGGTTTTTCGTGGCCGCTGGGGCCGAACAGAAGACTACATCTGGGTGAAGATGAATTCTGCGCGGCGGTTGAGGCGCCAGGAGGATTCGTCGTGCCCAAACGCAACGGGGCGTTCTTCGCCGTAGCCGCGGGTCTGCAGGCGTATGCCATCGATGCCCGAGGAGATCAGCGCAGCGCGCACGGCGAGGGCTCGGCGTTCGCTCAGCGAGAGGTTGTACTCGTTGCTGCCACGCTCGTCGCAGTGGGCTTCGATAATCACACCATGGGTGGGGTTGGCCTGCAGGTAGGTCACGACCAAGGCAATCTTGGACTGCTCGGTGGGATTGAGCTGGGGGCTGTCATACTCAAAGTAGATGGGCTCAAACTGACCGGCGGCGATGATGGCGCCTTCCGTGCGATAGGGCAGCCCGGTCGCGGGGTCAATCAGATTGCCCCATTCGTCGTAGACCAACTGATCACTGGTCAAGCCAGCGTTAGGATCGATGCTGGTGCCTCGACCTTTTTTGCGGACGCAGCCCGACGTGGCCAGCACGGTGAGGGCCAACATCGCCATTAACATATTCATCCAGCGGCGTGTCATAATATTCAACTCTCCTCTTCGCTTTTCTTCTAATCGGTCAAACAGGGTTAACGACTCCAGGCTGGAGCCGTCCAATCACCCGATCCTGTTAACGCTACGGGGGCGCCCCCCTCGCTGTCAAGGAGGTAAATGGAGTAGGCATAATTCACGCCGCGGGCAGCAGCAAGGTGGCGGCCATCGGGGGCCCAGGACGGGCTTTCATAGGCGGCGTCGTAGGGGGTAATGACCCGCTCCTGGCCGCTGGCGGGGTCGATGATGGCAATCTGGAACTTGCCGCCAGTGAGGCTCTGGTAGGCGATCAGACCGTTGGCACCCCAGTCCGGCTCGACATTTTGGGTGCCGCGCTGGGTCAGCCGTTGCGGTGTGCTGCCGGCCGTGCGGGATATGATGTAGAGTTGGGGGGTGCCGCTGGCATCCGAGACAAAGACAATGCGCGAGCCGTCCGGCGACCAGGCCGGCGATCCTTCGTTGGCACGCGGGGTGTTGGTCAGGCGGGTGGTGCGCTTGCTGGCCATGTCCATGACGTAGAGATCGGGATTGCCGTCTTTGGAGAGGATCAGCGCCATAGAGCGGCCGTCAGGGGAGATGGCCCCGCCGGAATTCATGCCGGGGAATGCGGAGACCTGCTTGCGCGTACCGGAGGCCAGTTCGATGGTATAGACATCACTCCAGCGATTGACGAACGAGGTGTAGCTGATGAAGCGGTTGTCGGGACTCCAGCGCGGCTTGACGGCCGCCGAGCCGTCGCGAGTGACCTGCTGCATGACCCGTCCACTGGAATCCGAAATGTAGAGCTCTTTGGCACCGTTGCTTACGCCCAGCATCGCCAAGCGGGCGAGGAAGAAGGTGGGTTTGCCGGTGACCTTGACAACGATATCATTGGCGACTTGGTGGGCTAATTGGATAGCCTGCGCCACGGTTTGGCGGTAGGTGGCGTTGAGATATACCTGGCCGGCGGCATCCACCACGGTGCAGGCAAAGCTGATCTCGCCGCCCGATTCCGCAATAGTTCCGCGGACCTGCACATGCCCCGGTGTCTTGACCGCCATCCAGCCCGAGCGGTTGAGGTTGTTTTCCAATGTCCGGCGGGTGGTTTGCGCGGCGGCACCAGCGGCCGTAACGCCTGAAAGATCCACGCCCAGTGCGGCGCCCGTGCCTTTGCTCACCACCACTTGGGCTGTCGCTGCCGATGCGATGATTAGCGCCCACACCAACGCCACGGTCAATACAATGTACTTGTTCATGCTCAAATCCTTTGGGTGCTCCCGAGATGCTAAATCAATGTGCGAGGGATGCTAGCTGAGAACGGGGAGGATGCAATCTCCAAATCGGAGCCCGACAATGCGCGGCCATAATAGCGCCAATGAAATGCGCGCCGCGGAGAGCCGCGGCGCGCCAGTGGGGTGGGTGGGTATCTTAGCCGTTCTTGGCCTGGAAGTCCTTCATGAGCCCGATTAGCGCATCTATGGCGGTTGCGGGCACCGCGTTATAGATGCTGGCGCGAATGCCGCCGACTGAGCGATGGCCCTTGAGGCCGCTCATATTGAGGGCGACGGCTTCCTTGATGAACTGGGCTTCGAGGTCCTCGCTGGGCAGGCGCCACGTCACGTTCATCGTGGAGCGGAATTCCTTGACGGCGGTGCCGCGATAGAAACCGCCCGAGTTGTCAATCGCGGCGTAGAGTTGGTCGGCCTTGGCCTGGTTGATCTTCTCGATGCCGGCGGCGCCTCCTTTGGCGAGGAGCCAACGGGTGACGAGCATCAGAATGTAGATGCCGAAGGTGGGCGGTGTGTTGTACAGGGAATTGTTCTCCGCATGGGTGCGGTATTGCAACATGGTCGGCAGGCTGTCTGGCGCGCGAGCGAGCAGGTCCTTGCGAATGACAACCAGGGTGAGGCCGGAGGGGCCAAGGTTCTTTTGCGCGCCGGCATAGATCAGACCGAACTGGCTGATATCGATCGGGCGGCAGAGAATATCACTGGACATGTCGGCGATCAGTGGTGCGTCGGTCTTGGGGAAGTGCTTGATCTGGGTGCCGGCGATGGTTTCGTTGGAGGTGACATGCACATAGGCGGCGCCCGCGGTGTAGGGCAGGGTGGCGTAGTCCGGCATGGTCGTGGGAATATCCTTGGAGGTGTTGGCCAGGACATTGACGGCCCCGATATTCTTGGCTTCCTTGATGGCCTTGGAGGCCCAGGCGCCGGTGTTGACGTAGTCGGCGGTCTGGCCTGCGCCAAGCAAGTTCAGCGGGACCTGGGCGAATTGCAGGCTGGCCCCGCCCTGCAGGAACAGGATCTGGTAGTCGTCGGTTATGCCGAGCAGTTTGCCCAGGTTGGCAATGGCTTCGGCATGCACCGCGTCATAGGCTTTGCCGCGGTGGCTGTGCTCCATGATCGACATTCCGGTGCCATTGAAGTCTGTCAAGTCGCGTTGCGCAATCTCCAGCACTTCGAGGGGAAGCGCTGCGGGACCCGCGTTGAAATTGAATGCTCTGCTCATATCGGTTTCCTCGGTTGGGTTGGTTCCTTAATTCGGGGAAGCATCTTAGACCTCCGGCGTGCAGGAATGCAACCAGAACTGCTGCACCCATCGCGTAAATGGATTTACCCACGGGGAAAGTCCGTGGGGGGCTTGGGGTGCTAAAGGCGCACGACAAAATTCTCACGGTTTTGTCCTGTGTCATTTTTTGTAGGGGCGCAGCTTGCTGCGACCGGGCTTTCCTGGAAATAACTGTGACGTTGTTCCTTGGCCCTCGATCCGGGATCGAGCAAACTCGACCCCTACGTCTCAAACCCTCATCCTGCCTGAATTTGGTCGTGCCCCAGGCGCCAGATGTCCGCGGGAATGTGCTTGCGGGGGCTGAGGCAGAGGGGTAGAGTCCCTTCCAGTTTGACCGGGAAAGCGTAGGACGTTGCGACGGTCGGCGCGCATGTATCGGGGAGGAACTCTGCAAATCGGGGCAGATTTCGAATTGCGGCCGCGGCAGATGTCGTTCCGGAACAACGAGCAAAGAAGGATGGAAGTTCTCATGGGCTTCATGAATGCGATTAAATCGCTCTTCTCCCCTGCCGGCGGATCATCGCGGCGGACCTATGTGGTGGATGGAGCGCGATTGGTAGATGAAAAGACGGGCCGGCGCATGGCGCCGCGCGAACAAATACAGATGCTCAACGCCCTGGCGCGTGTAGCCAAGCAGGAAAATTTCGAACTCCAGGTGGTTTTCGAGAGTGACCGTGCGTTACGCGAAGTCGAAGACGGCGGTGACTTCAACGGGATCACGGTGCATTTTGCGCCTGATACCGAGCAGTTAGTGGCCAAGGCTCTGAAGCTATGCCGGGGTGATGGCACCTTGGTCAGTTCCGGCGTCATGATGGAAAGCCGCGCCACGGAGGCGGGCATCACCGTCGTGAGCAGCAGCACATTCCGCAAGGTTTTCCTCGCGGGCGGGGTGCCCGGCGGCGGCGACCGGGGCGAGCGCGGTGAGCGGAGCGACCGGCGGCGTGGCCGGGACCGGCGACGCGACAATCGCGACAACCGCGGCGATCGCGGTGACCGCAACGGCAATCGTTCCTCGCAGAAGACGCAGCGCAATGGCGACGGAGATTCCGCCGCGACAGCGTCGGACCAGGCGTCCGACGCTGGCGATGACCAGAACGTGGTGCGCAACTTGATCGATCTGGTGGAATAGATTTCACCGAACGCATCAACCGGCCGGGGCCAGTGCCCCGGCCGTTTTTATGGCGTGGGCGCGGCGTGCCTAGATGGGACAGACAACTCACGTGTTACCGGCACTTCTTTCCAAAGCTCTTGCCCGCGCTCGCCCCTTCTGGTAGTTCTTGCCCCCATGAAACATTACATTACTCGCACTTGCGCTCTCGTCGCTCTCCTTGCCATCCTCAGCCCGGCCGCCGCCCTTGCCGCCCCGAATCCGGAATCGCTCAACCTCGTTCGGAAATTCGTCGCCGAAGAGCTTCACGGACAACTAGACGCCTTGGCCGACTGTGATTTGAGCACTTTCGAAGGCCACCCCCTCTATGGTGCCCCCGGCCGCAATTTTGATACCGACGATTGCAACATCGCGCGTGCCATCTACGACCTTCTCTATGCTAATGCTCTGCCGGGGCTTTCCCTGTCTACCCTCGGAACCGGCCGCGCCTATCGCGGCGACGTGATCAACAGCTTCCACACGCTTTTCGGCCGCCCGATTCCCGACCAGCCCGACCGCTTTGCCGGGCTTGAACGCCACCGTCCCTCTGACGCTCTCCGCGCCCGTGCCGCCCTCTTCCGTCACACCTATCACACCATCGGGAATCTTACGCCGCTCCCCAACCGCTCCCTCGAACGCAATACCCTTAATACCTATCGCGGCATCCACCCCCAATGGCGCGATGCCTTTCCTGCCTTTCTCGAGAACCTTCGCCTGGCCCTCCTCGCCGACCCCGCCGCCGACCCGACCCTCTGCCGACTTGTCGAAATCAACGCCGAGGCCTTCCGCGATTTCCGTACCCCGGACGGATTGGCCCGCTTTGCCCACCGCCTCGATCTGGATGACTACATCGATCCCGCCACCGGTCTGGCGATTCCCCATTATGCGCCCAACGCCCACTGGCTCGAGCAAAGCAATGAGGCCTATATTGCCGCCGTTGACCGTTATCTCACCATCGTTCCCCTCCTCATTGAGCGCCGCGCCGACCAGATGATCGCCCGTCTTCGACCCATCCTTGGCGGTCGCTAGCACAGTTTAAAAAACGGTATAATCATGTTTCGGCCCTAACAGCCGCAGTTCACTCCACCACGGGCAGACACGCCAGAGGGGTCGCCCTACCAACGGCGTGTAATTCCGGCTCTGGGTAGGGCGATTCCGACACCCCTGTGGTCGGGAGAGCCGGCCGTTTTTTATTGTCTGGCGGGCCGTGAGATAGATAGCAGCGGTGACTATTTTTCGACGGGAACGACGATACCGCGCAGCAGTACGCGCTGGCAGGCAAGGAAGACCGCGAGAGTGGGCAGGGCGGCCAATAGCAGCGAGGCTTGAACGACGCCGGGGCCCGAGCGCTGTTGCAGCTGGTACAGCCATACCATTAGCGTCCACATTTTCGGGTCCTGACAGATCAGCAGGGCATACATGAAATTGGCGTAGGCGATGGTGAAGGCCTGCAGAGCGATCACCGAGAGAATCGGGGTCGAGAGTCGCATGGTGAGCTGCCAAAACAGGGTCCATTCGCCGGCACCATCGAGCTGGGCAGACTCGTAGAGTTCTTGTGGCAGGGAGTCGAAGAAACCCTTGAGCAGAAAAATGGAATAGCCGCTGGCCATACCGGGCAGCAGCAGGGCAGCGAAGGTATTGAGCAGCCCCAGTTCGCGCAGCAGGATGAAGACAGGGATCTGCGTGACCATGTGGGGAAAGGCCATCGTCAGCATCAGGAACAGGAGAATCTGTGGACCGGCGGAGGGTTTGAAGCGACTGAGTGCGTAAGCGGCGAGCGGATTGACGATCAGCGCCAGCAGCACCGCCAGCGTACAATAGATGACCGTGTTCATGATGCCGCGGCCATGGAACAGAATATAATCGAGCACCGTTCGGAAATTGCGCCACAGAAACTCGCGGCGGATTTCTGTTGTGTGTTCACGGAACAAATCGGCGTGGTGCGCCAGTTGGGGCATGGGGGGGGCGAGGCCCGAGGTCCGAGGTCCGAGGTCCGAAGTCTGAAGTCCGGGGTCCGATAATTTTTGGGCGAGCCAGTCGCGCCAGCGCGTTTCGGGGGTATCCAAGTGGCCGTCTTTCCGCCACAGGGGCGAGAGGGTGTTCTGGGTGAAGTCGCGCCAGTCGTCCTGTTCAAGGGGCGAGATTAGGGATGGGAGAACGCGCGGCAGGGGGATAGCGGAGTAAGTGGCGTAGGTGGTGCCGTGGGCCGCGTTGTAGGTGGCAACGTCCTTGGAGTAGCGGGGCTTGAGGTAGAGTTTGCGGAACAGCCCTTCGGGCGACAGCACGACTTGGCACCAGGGGGGGGCGTTGAGCTTGAAGGCATCGAATTCGCTGGCGAGCGGAGTGGCCTGGGGCCGCGCATAGGGGAACAGATAGGCCGGGGGCTGGACAAAGACGGCATACCACGCGTCGAAGTCCGTGCCGAGCGCCGTGTTCAGTGCATCCAGCGTGCCGTATTTTTCTTGGAGGTACCGACGGAAGTTACGCAGTTGTACTGGAAACGCACCGGCTTGCGGCGCCCAATAGTGGCCAATGGTGATGGCGGCGGGCGGCAGATGGCCGTCAGCGAGAAACTCGCGCCACAGCGGGACAAGGTCGGCACCGGGGGCGTCTGCCGGTGGCAGGGGAATATCCGAAAATTGAACATAGTCGCTATCGAACGCGATGTTGAGGGCGTCCGTCGATTCGTTGAACAGCGCCTCGAGGTGTTTGTGCCACAGCGCGTCGTCCGCGACCAGAAAACGGGGGATGAGGGAATTGTCGCGCAGGTCGGCGATGGACTTGGTGGAGCCGGCGACCATCAGCCCCAGTGGATAGAGCATGGTGAGGGAGCCCGCCAGCAACATCACATAGAAGAAGGCAATCAGCCCCCGCGTCGTGGGGGATTTACGGCCAATTTCAGAGAGGATGGGCATGGCTCAAGCGGCTTCAGGTGTGCTGGCGGATCAGGTCAAGGATGGCCGCGCCGTAGCTGGCAAGTTTTTTGGGACCGATGCCATGGATGGTGGCGAGTTGTGCTTCGGTCGTGGGAGCGGCCGCGGCTAGAGCATAGAGAGCTTTTTGGGAGAAAATGCGGTAGGCGGGCACCTCGAGTTCGGCGGCTTGGTCGCGACGCCACTCGCGCAGCACGTCGAACAGTTCGGGGTTGGCGGGGGGGGCCGATGTAGCAATGGCCGCCGCAGCCTGGCGCGCTTTTTTACGACGGGATTTTGCGGTCGGCGTCCGCTGGAGGATGGCGGCGGAACGGGCGGCCAGTACGCGCTGAACTGTGAACCCGTCCGCGCAGGCTTGGATGCCGACGAGCTGGATGCGGGCTTCATTCTCGGCCTTTTCCCGAGTGTTCAGCAGTTGACGGCGGAGGCTTTGGTTGTCGAGTTCGAGATCGAGATCCGTCAGTGGCGTGAGAATGCCATTGCTTAAAATATCCTCAAAGTAGGCGACAGCTTTTTGCAGGCGTTCGCCCAGCGCGGGATTGGTTTCGGCGTCGGGATCGTCCGTCAACAAGCGGTCGATCTGGCGCAGGAATTTCTCGCCGACGGCGACCAAGTCGGCGCGGGCGGTGTCGTGCAGGCGGCCGCAGCTTTCGATCAAGCCGGGCAAGACACTGCCGCGGTTCATGTCGGCGATTTCCAGAAGACTATTGAGGTGGTAGCGCAGGCGGTGGAAACTGAAGAGGGCGGCCAGCACGTTGCGCTGGTAGGTCAAGCGGTCGAGTTCCAGGCGGCTGGCGTCCGGGTGGCGGGCGGCGATTTGACGGGAGTAGGCCGTGACGGCCTCGTCGACGATGATATTCTGCGGGCGCAGCGGCGAACCCAGCACGAGACCTTCCAGGGTTTTGCAACGGGACAGTGCAACATACAATTGCCCATGGGCGAAGGCGGCTTGGGCATCCACAATGGCGCGTTCGAAGGTCAGCCCCTGACTCTTGTGGATCGTGATGGCCCAGGCGAGCTTGAGCGGGATTTGCCGAAAGGTGCCATCGACCGTTTCGGCTATCCGGTTGGTGGCCGGATCAATCGTGTATTTCACATTGTCCCATTGCAGGGGTTCGGCGCGGATGTCCTCGAATTCGCCCGGACAGCGAACACTGACACCATCGTCGGTCATGGCCGTCACGCGCCCGATTTTGCCATTGTAGAAGCGCTTGTCGGGCGAGGGATCGTTCTTGATGAACATGACTTGTGCGCCGACTTTCAGGTCGATGTCGGGATCATTGGGATAAGAATTGGCAGGGAAATCGCCGTTGATGTCAGCGACGAATTGGCGGGCCGGCGCGTCGATGTCGCGCAGCTTGGCGGCGTTGAGGCGGTTAGCTTGGGCGTTGTGGGTGCACAGGGTGATATACCCCTCGTCATCGGCGGGCACAAAATCGGGGCGATAGCGGCAGTTGAGTTCGGCGAGGGCCGCGGGGGTGAGGCGATCGTCGCGCACTAGGTTGAGCAGATCGAGAAAACGGCCATCCTGCTGGCGGTAGACCTCGGTGAGTTCGATGCAGGCGTAGTCGGCTTCGCGCAGCGCGTGGCTGCCGAAAAAATAAGGCGTCTCGTACTGCTGTTGCAGGAGGTCCCTTTCCGCGTCTTTTACGACAGGCGGAAGCTGTTGCAGATCGCCGATCATCAGCAGTTGGACACCGCCAAACGGTTGGCGGCGGTCGCGAAACCGGCGTAGGACTTCATCGACCGCGTCGAGCAGATCGGCGCGCACCATGCTGATTTCGTCGATCACCAGCAGGTCCATACCGCGGATCATGGCTACCTTGTCGCGGCTGAAGCGGAACTGCTGCGGCGCGTCAGCGCGGCCCGCTAACGGACCGAAGGGGAGTTGAAAGAAGGAGTGCAAGGTGACGCCGCCGGCATTGATGGCCGCCACGCCGGTCGGGGCTGTCACCACCATCTGCTTGGGCAGGCGGCCGTGCAACGAGTGCAGGAACGTGGTCTTGCCGGTTCCCGCCTTGCCCGTCAAAAATAGGTGGCGGCCAGTATGCTGCAGCAGGTCGAAGGCGAGCTGTCGTGCAGGATTGGGTCGTTCAGTGGCCAACATGCCGCAATCATGACCCAACAGCCCCCGCAGTTCAATTCAACTCGTTGGGGTCAGCCCTTGAATCTTGAATCTTGAATTTCATTTTCATCAAGCGCTGGCGCAACCCATGAGAACGGGGAAACCTATGGCGTGTGCTGCAGGGCATAGGCATCCAGGAGATTACGAATCATTTTCTGGTACGCCGTATTATGCCTGCGGGCTTGTTCCTTGAAAAAATCGAGGCTGGAACGGCTCAGAGCGATGGTCACCTTGACCTTCTCTTCCTGAAAAGCCAGTTGTTCGGGGGAGGGCAGAAAATCTTTCACGACCCGGACCTTGCCCATGGGCTCATTCGTGTATTTGATTTTGCTTTTCATAAAGTGTTTTCCCTTTCCGCCAATATCCGGCTCCAAAGATGCGAATGACGTTGTCCCGCCAGGTGAAACGCACGGTCAAGATTCCGTCACCCACCTCTCCAAGGCAGTAAAACCGTTGTTTCTTTCCGCCGTGTTCCAAATCTTCCAAGATGACGCGTCGGGAGTCGGCGAAGGCATACTGGGCCAATGCAAACGGTACGCCATGTTTTTGCTGGTTCAGCCGGTCCTTGGCTTCATCCCACTCGAACCGCGTATTCTTCATGACCACAAGCTAACACGGAATATGAATATAGCAATATAAATGTATTTCTATATATATGGCTAAATAGCGACTAAGTGATATCGCGGTTGGCGCGGAATTCGACGCGCGAGAGGATGCGGAGCTGATAGAGGGTAAAGCCGACGAGCAGGCAGCCGAGCATCCAGGCGGCGGCGGTGGCGGGCCCGAGGCGTAAAAAGATGAATGCTTTGTAGAAAATGTGCAGACCGGCGACTTCGGTGCGCGCGCCCCCGGCGGTCATGGCCAAAATATTAGCCTCGGCCTGCCACGAGGCAATGAAGACGCCGACAAAATTAATGATCAGCAGCGGGCGCAGGGTGGGGACAATCACAAAGAGAATCTTGTCGGTGAAGGATGCGCCGTCGAGATCGGCGGCTTCGTAAAGGTCGTCAGGGATGCCCTTGAGCGCCGCCAGATAGATCAGGCAGCCGGGTCCCATGCCGGCCCAGAGCATGGGCAGGACGCACGAAAAAAGTGCAATGCGTGAGTCATCCAGCCAGCGCATGGGCTCAGGAAGGGTAGTTCCCAGCATTTGTAGAAGGGACAATGTTTTATAAAACAATAGTCCATGGGTGGCGGCGAGGGAGCGACCGATTTCGTGCAGCGGGGCGAGGGGGGCGGAGGCCAGCAGGAAGCCGGCGGCGAGAACAAAAAGTGCCGCTTTCCAGAGGTGGTGGTAAAGCAGACGGCGGGCGAGTTGCAGGGTGGCCAGCACCAGCATCAGCGTCAACGCCAGCCATGCCCCGGCGGGAATGTGCATCACCAGGCGGTTCATCAGCCCGGCCTCGGATGGTTCGTAGAAAGTTTTCCACAGCAGGATGACGACCAACCCGGTGATGGTGGCGGGTAGATAAAAAATGAGGCGAAAGAGAACTTTTCCGCGCGGGACTTCCTGCAGCAGAATCGCCAGTAGGACCGGCGGGATAAAGGTCAGGGTGATGACAAGAAACGAGTAGCGGGCGGAGGTGAGCAGGGCCTGCCACCAGTCGGGATCCCAGAGCAGATTGGCAAAGTTGTCGAGGAAGACCCACGTGGAGTCACCGAAGATGCGGTAGTCGTAAAAGGCCATCACTGCGCCCCGGAACAACGGCACGTAGCCCCAGAGCAGGATGGTGGCGGCGGCAGGGAACAGCAGCAAAACTACGGGCCAGAAGCGGCGACTTGTTTTTAGAAGCCAGGAGTCAGTCAGACACCTGACACCTGCCTCTGCATTTTTTTTCTTTTCCGGCAAGAACATCCGTATCATTTGACGCAGAGCGAAGACAACACTGGCGATCAGAAACAGGAGCAGGCCGAAAGCGGCGGCGCGGCGCTGGGCGAGCTGGCGCGGTGGGACAATCCCGAGCATATCGGCGTCGGCCTTGCGGCGGGCATCGTGCAGCAGGTCGAGCAGTTGCGCGCGGCGTTCGGCGGGGTCGGCGGCGAGGCGTCCGGCGAGGGCGAGTTCTTCGGCGCGGCGGATGGGGGTGGTGAGGATGTCGTAGATGACATTGGCGTTGCGCCCATAGGGCTCGGGGCGGCCGTCGGCGATGGAGATCGACAGGCAGTCGCGCCATTCGGCGGGGATGGTCGAGGCGATGGCGTCATAGCCGTGCGCGTGCAGGATCTCGGGGGGCAGGAAGCGGCCAAAACCGCCTTCGACGAGATGCGCGACGCGGATGGCGGCGGCCTCGGGGGAGTTCTGGAAACGGATGTATTCCCAGGCGGCATCACGTACGAGCGGATTGGTCACGCCAGCAAAAAGGCCCATCATGCGCGAATTGATTTCGGTGCCGCGCGTAACGGGGCCGCGGGGTAGCGGGACGATTCCAGTCAGATCGGGGTTGAGGTTGGCAAAGACCTTTTGGTCGATATAGGAGAAAATCATGCCGAGCTGTCCGCGGCGCCACTTCAGCGAGATTTCAGCGGTATCCTTGAGCGCATAGCCGCGGCGCGGGCGTCCGGCGGCATCGGTCCAGGGCTCGGAGGTCAGGCGCACATAGAAGTCGAGGGCCTCGGCGGCGGCGGGGGTATCAAAAACGGCGCGCCAGCGGTTTTCTGTTTCGTCGAAGGCCAGGGCTTGAGCGCCAGCGCCCCAGAGGAAGGGCATCCACAGATACGACTCATGTTTGCCGCGGGAGAGGCCGAGGGCATAGATGCCTTGGCCGGGATCGGCAATCTGGCGGCAGGCCTGATAGAAGTCGTCCCAGGTCCAGTCGGGGGTGGGGGCGGGCACCCCGGCAGCCTCGAAGAGATCGCGGCGGTAGAGCACAACGCGCCCCAGCGGCGGGCCGGCGGGCAGGGCCCAGACGTGGGGCGTTCCGTCGGGGCCTTTGCGGCGAATAACGGGTTCGATTTTGGGATGGATGCGGCGGGCGAGTTCCTCGGCGGAGAAGGCGGTGACGTACGCGTCTTCCGGGAGGTCGAGGGGGTGGAGAAAGCCCTGGGAGATATAGGTGTCGGACTGGCGGAAGTTGACGTACATGACGTCGGGGGCAACGTTGCCGGCGATGGCCAGCAGGGTGCTTTCGATGCCTTCAACCTGGATGCCGGAGAAGCGGTGGAGATGGATAGAGAGGTTGGAAAGGTCGCGATCCTTTCCGTAGCGGGTGGGGGCGGCGGCTTGTCGGGCGCGGAGCAGGGCGGGGGCGGCGTTGAGGAAGGCGCGCTGTACGGCGAGTTCGGCGCGGGTGGAGGGGTCGGTGCGGGAGGCGTCGGGGAGGTCGAAGAGGGTGATGTGGAGCGCTGGGCCGCTGGGAGTTTGCTCGAGCCAGCCGGCGGTGGCGGTGGGGGGGGGCAGGAGGAGGAGCAGGGTCAGAGCGGTGGTGGCGGCGGCGAGCGGGTGGCTGGAGATGAGGGAGCGGACAAGGGGCCAGCAGTGGGTTTTCCACAGTGTGGTCCCGCGCATGCGGGATCCATAGCGTGGAAAAAGAGCTGAAAAGTTTTCCATAGCGTGGAAAAAACCGGCGGAATCTTCCATGGTGTGGAAGAAAATCTTCCATAGCGTGGAAAAAAGGCGCAAAAGTTTTCCATAGCGTGGAAAAAATAGGTGGAATCTTCCACGGTGTGGAAGAAAGTTTTCCACGGTGTGGAAAAGTGGGGTGGGACGGGGCATGGCTAGCGCGGGGCTTGACCGGGATCGATGGACCAACGGATGTTGCGGATCATGGCTTTGCCAAATTGGGCTTGGAGGCGGCTGAGGATTTCCTCGGCGGGGGCGCCGCGGAGTTCCATCAGCCAGGCGGGGTGGGAGACGAAGACCGTGAGCAGTTTGTTTTCGAGGTGGGCGGGGCGGGTGTTATTTGCGAGTTGCGGGCCGACAATTGCGGTCCACTCTTTGGCAATTTGGGACACCTGAACATGGGAGCCAAGCTTCATGCCGGTAAGCACGTCGTTGACAAAATCGCCGACGGGAGTGGCACCCGTGTCAGGCGCGGGCGGCACATAATCAGCGATGCGAAAGCGCTCGCGAGTCATCTGCCACTGGCCCTTGTCATAGCGTCGGCGTCGTTTCATTAGGGGCATCCTAGCAAAGGCGGACGGGGCGGGGGAGAGGAATTTCAATGTCCACTATCCAATATTCAATTTCAGGGGCATGTGCCCAAGATGCAGGACTATACATATTGCAATACATATAGTATAGATATCGCAATACTTATAGTATGGTTTTTGCAATAACTGGTGGGGCTTGCTGGTGGGTGGGGCGAGACGACCTGATTCACCCACGGGATGAATCCGTGGGGGCTGGGGGGAGGCGCATTGAGTTTGAATCGGACGGGGGAAGAAGGGTAGAATCCGGGGCATGAACTCGTCGTCCAGTTTGGCTGCGGCCCGCACTCGCGCGCAAAAACTGCGCCAGGAATTAGAGCGCCACAACCGCCTCTATTATGTGGCGGCGGCGCCGGAGATTTCGGATCGCGACTTTGACCAGATGCTGCGCGAGTTGCAGGAGCTGGAGGCGGCGCATCCGGAGCTGGCGACGCCGGATTCTCCGACGCAGCGGGTGGGTGGCGAACCACTGGAGGGCTTCCGTCAGGTGACCCATGAGGTCCCGATGATGTCGCTGGACAACACCTATAACTTTGAGGAGCTGCGCGAATTCGATGCCCGGGTGTGCAAGGCGCTGGGGGTGGAGTCGGTGGCGTATGTGGTCGAGCCGAAGGTCGACGGGGTATCCATCAGTTTGCGCTATGAGCGGGGGCATCTGGCACTGGCGGCGACGCGGGGCAATGGCAAGGAAGGTGACGACATTACGGCCAATGCGCGGACGATCCGGGCGGTCCCGCTGCGGATCGCAACGGACGCGGCGGTGGTGGAGGTGCGCGGGGAGGTGTACCTGGGCACCGCGGCATTTGCGCGACTGAATGAACAGCGCGAGCAGGCCGGGGAGCCGCTGTTCGCCAACCCGCGCAATGCGACGGCGGGCTCGCTGAAACAATTGGATCCCAAAGTGGTGGCGGCGCGTCCGCTATCCGCCGCGTTTTATGCCACCGGCGCGTTGGACGGCATGGAATTCGACACCCAGGCGCAGGTGCTGCAGACGCTGCCGGAATTGGGGTTCCCCGTCTCGGGCCTGTGGTGGGAATGCCAGGGCATCGACGAGGTGATCGCGCACGTCGAGGAATTGCAGCGCCGCGAGAGCGAGCTGGATTACGCGATCGATGGTGCGGTGGTGAAGATCAACTCGTTCCGTCAGTGGCGGCAACTCGGGGCGACCGCCAAGGCGCCGCGCTATGCCATGGCGTATAAATATTCCCATGAGCAGGCGCAAACGCGGCTGCGGGCGATCACCCTGCAAGTGGGGCGCACGGGTGTGCTGACCCCAGTGGCAGAGCTGGAGCCGGTGGAGCTGGCTGGTTCCACGATTGCGCGCGCCACGCTGCACAATGAGGATGAAATCCGCCGCAAGGACATCCGCGTGGGCGACACCGTTATTATCGAAAAGGCCGGCGAGGTTATCCCCGCGGTGGTGGGCGTCGTGGTTGCTCTGCGTCAGCCGGGCACGCCGCCGTTTGACTTGCAGGCGCACGCCGGCGGCACCTGTCCGGTCTGCGGCGGGGATATTTCGCGCGACCCAGCGGCCGCGGCCTGGCGCTGCGAAAACCTCGACTGCCCAGCCCAAATCCGCGGGCGAATTGAACATTTTGTGTCGCGCAAGGCCATGGATATCGAAGGCCTCGGCGAAGCGATGATCGAGGCGCTCACCAGTGAGACCCGTCTGGAGCAGACCGTGGATGACGGGTTGTTTGGCGTGCGGACCGACGAGCAAATGCTGCCGCCGGCGGTGCGCGATGTGGCCGACTTATATGCGCTGACTGCGGAGGCCATCGAGCTGCGTCGGCCTAACCGTGCGGCGGATGCCAAAAAGCAAACCCTGAAGTTGGCCACCAAGTTGTGCGCGGCCATCGAGGCGAGCAAGGGCAACGAGTTGTGGCGGTTGATTCATGGGCTGGGCATCCCGAATGTGGGCGAAGGGTTGGCGCGTAAATTGGCTCAGGAGCTGGGAACACTGGATGCGCTGATGGCGGCCGATGAGGAGGCGCTGGCCACAATTCAGGATGTGGGTGGCATCGTGGCGGCGAGCGTGCGAGAGTTTTTTAGCATTGGACGCAACCGGGCAGTGATCGAGAAGCTGCGGCGGGCGGGGGTGCGGTTCGACCGGGTTGAGCGGGTGGCGCAGACGGCCAATACGGATGGATATTTCTTCGGCAAGCGGGTGGTGCTGACGGGGACGCTTGAG
Source organism: Kiritimatiellia bacterium (assembly GCA_034005635.1). Classification (GTDB taxonomy): domain Bacteria; phylum Verrucomicrobiota; class Kiritimatiellia; order CAIQIC01; family Lenti-01; genus JAAZFE01. The sequence goes on from JAVEUJ010000005.1 coordinate 37,654, forward strand.
GCGTATACGCGGGAGGAGGCGCAGGAGGAGCTGCGTCGGCGGGGTGCGCGGGTGGTCGGGACCGTAGGCAAGACAACGGATGCTGTGGTGGCGGGTGAAGCGGCGGGCAGCAAGTTGCAGAAGGCGCAGGGGTTGGGGATTCCAGTGCTCGATGAGGCGGAGTTTCGGCGGCGGCTGGAGGAGTCAGACCGGGGTTGATAGGGGATGGGTGGTGGTGGCGGGTGAGGTGGGGATATCGATACGATAGTGAGACTATACATATTGCAATATGTATAGTATATGTATTGCAATAACTATAGTGGTTCACTTAAGGGAGAAACTTGGAGCCAGACCTGATTCCCCCACGGGGCGAGCCCGTGGGGGCTAGGACAGGGGTGGGGGAGATGTTAGCGAAGGCTAGAGGGCGGGGGGCGGGGGGGATTGGCGGCGGGAGCCAAAGCGCAGCCAGGCGCGCAGAGCATAGGAGATAAAGAAGAAGAGGAAGATCGGAAGAG
>JAVEUJ010000103.1:0-9085 GCA_034005635.1 Kiritimatiellia bacterium
GATCTGAACTGGCGTGGCACATCTATCTCAAGGGCCTCGATTCCGGTTTCAACTACTATGGCGGCCTCGGCAACGACGATGAACTCAAGCCCGCCCTCGCCACCAAGAATGCCATCGACAAGCTTCAGGGCTTCATGTCCTCGCGCATGGCCAAGGACAAAACCCCGCCCACCGTCCTCAAGCCCCAGCGCTTCCCCTACAACCCCGGTGCCTACACCTTTGGCTGGTTCAACCGCGTCCCCCAGGTCAACGAGGCCTTCCTCAAGAAAATGGGCTCCGAGTTCTATATCTGGACCCACGCCTATGACGTCTCCGGCGTCCAGACCATCAATGTCAAGATCCGCATCGATAACGACGGCGTCAATTCCATGCAATCGACCCACAACGAAACCTATGCCGGTGGCTCCGAGGTTGGATCGTGGGTCACCATCCCCATGACCAAGCGCGTCTTGCCCAAAACCCGCACCGAACTCAACGCCAAGGCCGATAACGGCCAGATCGATTTTGTCGTCTTTGATCCCGCCTATTGGGCTGATCCGCAGATCGCCGACTACTATTTCGCCAAAATTACCGACCAGAATCTCAACGGTTTCCGCGGCAAGCTTCTCGACTATTATATCGAGGCGACCGACACGCGCGGCAATACCCAGAAATCCGAAATTCAGCATGTCTGGGTTGAGCACGACGGCGGCCAGAGCAGCGTAGCCCCCTCAGCCACCTTCGATCCAACCAATCCCTCCGACTGCGCGCCCATCACCGTCAACTTCAATGCCGCCACCTCCCCGCTGGCGACGGCGGCGGTCGTCAACGTCTCCTATCATTTTTCCACCAACAGCGGCGACTGGGTCCAGACCGCCATGACCCGCACCAGCACCAATACCTTCACATACACGTTCAATACGGTGCCCGACAACGCCCCACAGCTCGAAGTGGCCTTTACCGACGGCGTTAATTGGGAGAACAACGGCGGTGCCAATTGGAAGACCGCGATCCGCGACTGCGACGCGCCCGTCAACGGCGTCCTCTTTGATCCCGCCGCGCCCAATGGCTGCGATCCGGTCACCATCCGCTACTACCCGGCCGGCCGCCCCCTGGACGGGGCCGCCAGCGTCTACATTCACGTCGGCCGCAACGGCTGGCAGGATACCATCTCCCCTGATCCGCTTATGACCCAAGTCGGCTCGTACTGGGAATACATCTACGTTGTGGAAGACGACACCGTGGCCATTGACGTGGTCTTCAATAACGGCGCGGGCCTTTGGGACAGCAACGGCGGCAGCGACTGGCATGTCGCCGTCACCAATTGCGGCTCGATGCCTGAGCCGCTCCCCGCCGTTTCCATCAACCCCGCCGCCCCTGTTGGGTGCGGCCCCATCACCATCACCTACAACCCCTCTGGCCGCGTCCTGCTCGGCGCCGATCCGGTTAAAATCCACATTGGCCGCAACGGCTGGCAGGATGTCATTCTGCCCAATCCCAACATGACCAAGAGCGGCTCGACCTGGACCTATGCCTACACGCCGCCCCCTGGCACCACCAACATCAACATGGTCTTCAACGATGGCGGCGCCGTCTGGGACAACAACACGGAGATGAACTGGAACTTCGCCGTTGTGGGCTGCGAGGACATCCCCACCGGTCTGGCCATCACCAATCCCGCTGGGAATATCACCGTGCCCTTTGCTACCACCCATGCCAATCTTCAGGGCATCGCTGAGGGTCTCACGGGCCATCTCGCCTGGACGAACTCGCTCACGGGCGCGGCCGGCACTCTGCCTGCTGCGGCCACGTGGTCCCTCCCCGGTCTCGCCCTCGCCGTCGGCGGCAATGAGTTCGTCGTGAGCGGCAGCAATACCACCGCCGCCGGCACCACCACCACCGCCATCGATGACGCCTCCGATGCGGCCTACAGCGATGGCTGGAACACCGGCAACAACGGCGGCAGCGGCTTCCTGGGCTGGACCCTGAACGTGACGAGCAACGCCGGCCATTTCATCAGCGCTGAAACGGGCTTTGGCTTGTGGGCTCAATCTGAAAGCCTTTCAGAAGCCATCCGTCCTTTCTCCAGTCCCCTTGCCGTCGGCAAGACATTCTCCGTGCGAATGAAGAATGGTTATGTTCAAGAAGGTGCGGGGGGGCTTGGCGTCGCCCTGCAGAACGCGACCGGAGACACGCTCTGGCAATTCTGGTTCAATGGCGGCGACACCAACTACAACCGCAGCGGCGGCACCACCGATGTGGCATGGACGATGTCCCCCATTGCGCTGACCGTCGAAATGACTGGTGACACCACCTATAACCTGACGGTTCAGCCAGAAGGCGAAGCCGCGCGATCCTATTCAGGCACCCTGGAAGACAATGCCGATCAATCCGTGACACGCTTCCGGACCTGGTTGTGGAACAATGGGGAGGGATCCGACTATGATTTCTACGTCAACAACCTCATGATCACCGCCCCCTCCGCCGGCAACGTGGAAACGCACTCCGACTTTGTCGTCATCACTCGGCAGAGCGGCGGGACTCCGCCGCCCTTCACGATGGAATTGAACCCGGACTTCACCGGCAGCGGCCTGGGATTCCGTCTGGCCACCAGTGAGGCAGGCGCACAGTACGCCGTGTGGGCCAGCCCCATCCTCTTCCCCACTCAGAATTGGCAGATGATTGTTGGCACCGAAACCCAAGCAACCGGCGGCCCCATCGACCTCTCCATCACCAACGGCCTGCTGCCAATCAACTTCTACCGGATCGGCTATACCATCAGCCCATAGGGCCAATTGGGTTGATGGTTGTTGTTGGTCACAACTGTGGCCAGGTGGAGGAACTCGGCTCACCCGAAGGGTTCGCCCTACCCACCCCCTTGTTTACCATCCTGCCAATCTTGTAAATCCTGCCTACAATTTCTTCTCGGTTGCTCACCCCTTGGCGACTTGGCGTCTTGGCGTGAGACTGGCAGGGCTCTCCGCTCAGGATCGATCAAGCCCCGGCAACGGCGTCAGCAGCGATTCCTGATACAGGCGCTGAACCAGGTCTACATCCAGAGCATGGCCGGATTTATAGGAAATGATTTCGCCGACAAACAATCCGTCTTCGATAAGGGCAATGGCGGCCAGTAAATCGAGGGTGGCGCGATGCCAAACGGCTTCTAGTGATTTGCCGTTATGCTCCAAAAGGGCTTTATTCCAATACCCAAACCGTCCCGCCACCAGCAGATTATCGAACGAATAACCCAAATTGCGGACATCCGCAAACAACAGCCCGATCGTTCGGCAATAGAGCATTTTCATCGCGGTGGTATTGGTCCGGGCGGTTGCGCCGTAGGCGAATATTTCCGGGTCCAGAGCAAAGCGGATGCGCTGGCGGCCAATGGCGGTCTTGAAATTTACAGCCGCATCGATGGCGAGCATCGGGTGCGCCGGATCGGCTGGCGGGGCCAAAGTCAAAAATCCACCCTGGCCATTGGCAATGGTGACCCGTTCGCGCACAGTGACAAATGATGCTGGCCGGTCCACCTTGCGCACACCCGCGCTTTGCAAGGCCGTCACCAAATCCGCGCTGCCGTGATCAAACAGGGGGGGGTCGCCCGAATCCAGGCGAATCAGCAGGTTGTCGATCCCCAGTCCCATACGCAGCGCGATCATGTGCTCGGCCATGCGGATATAGTTATGCGGAGATCCGCTGCGCAGAACGATATTGCTGACCACATTGCCGGTCGTCCAGACGTTGCGGATCGAACAACGCACCGGCAGGCTGTCTGGCAAGTCTGTTCGTTCAAACCACCAGCCATCCATGTCCGTTGGGCATAGGGAAAGCGTACGCGTGCTGTTGCCGAAGAATGTGCCCCGGCCGCTGACTGTGACCGGGCGTTCGATGGTGGTCTGCTGCCGCCGGCATTCCAGCGGAACGGCCGACTCCATCCGATCCCAATCGACGGGTTGCGCCTTCCACGCGCGAATCCCACGCTCCAAGGCGGCCTGAGAGCCGCCCAATAATCGTCCTGACGGGTTGTCAAACATGGGTCAATCCTGTTGGATTTGGCCGGGAGTGGCAAATCCTAAATCGCGGGCGAGGCTCTGCGCCTCCGGGTTTGTAGTTGTGGACACCCAAAATACAGGGCGTCCGCCAGCGAGGGCCTGCTGTCGGCGCATATCGTGCGGATCATCACTGGTACAAACCAACCCATCGGCATGGGCCGTGGTGAAGGGTGCCAAGGGACCGTCATCCTCCACCAACAGCGCCACCCCCTGCTCGCGTAAGGCGCAGCCCAAGGAGGACAGCAATTCAGCTTCAGCATGGCCCAGATCTACTCCGATCTCGTTCGTATCCTCATCCCATACGGCCGGATAATCGCACAAATACAGGGCCCGTGCATGGTGGTCCAGGCCGGGGGCCCGGCCTGCAGCCCGAATCCAAACCACCGGAGATCCGGTTTGCAGCACTGTCGCCAAAACGGTCAGACCGCGATTCTGGCCGATGCTCAACATCGCATCCAAATCGGGATCCGGATTCACGCGTATTCCAGTGGTGGTGTTTTGCCGTTCAACGCGCGGCCGTCCTGCTGCATCCTGAGCGGCACATAAAAAAGCGCTGGCGGCCCAATCGTGATCGGGGAATAAACCGGACATTCGCATCATCAAATAGCGCAGTACCGAGTCCGTGTCATGAAACCCGCCCGGATGAGCCAATTCCATTCGAACGGGTTCGAGCATGAGCACCCCGTCGAGCCCCTGGCTAAAGATGGAATCCGATACCGGCGTGGCACCGCCAAACCGCGCCAGACGCTCCAGAGCGCCTGCGTGAGCGGTATCGCCGTTGGCGATAACCCAGGCATCGACTTCTAAGGAGATCGTGGCACTACAGGGAAAATTTCCGGTTGCGTCGGTCGGGGCCAAATCAAATTCCAGTCCCATCCAACCGGGCTCATCCAGCACCGCGCGGTAGCGGCGCGGCTCGGCCAAATCCACCAGCATCGCCACCGCAACGTCATCGTTCACGGCCACAATGGCCGGTGGCAATTCGTTCTGCAAGACGGCCTCCGCCGGAGTGGTCGTTTGGACCTTGACCCGCAACCGCAAGCGGCGTGTGAGTCCGTCGAGCGTTTGCACCCGCGCTTGCAGGATACGGCGGCCGTTGGGTGCCCGCACGACGATCACATGCCACTCCATACGCCCCTCGTCCACGAGACCGGCATACAGGCGGGCGTCACCCTTTTGCTGCTCGAACATGCCCCCTTCCACCCCCATGCGTTCTGGATGCAACTCCCAATGCTGGCCCGAATCCACATCGGCCAGCTCCATGCCCAGAGCTACGGGCGCGCCCTGGTTCAGTTCAAGGGGAGAGAAGTCTGGCATCTGGTCATCTTTAGGGAATACCAATGACCAGCGGTGCGCTCGAATTTGGTTTTCAAAGCGGACAGAAAGCGAGCGGACCACGCAACGGCCAAAGGCGTTGCGAACGAGGGGGAGCACGCTGGGCGCCAGGGGCAGCGGTACCGCATCCGCTACCGCCAGCACAATCTCACCCCAATTTAATTCGGTTGTGCCATCCGGTATTCGTCCGATCCAGAGGTCACCTTCGCGCGCCCAATCGGCAGAGGGCGGCAGCGAGCCGGCAGGCAGTCCCGCTGCTACCGCCCACTCCCCTTCCCCATGATACAGCACCGCCGGCGTGTCGTGGGCCCACACAGGGGTGCCCAGTACAAGGCCAACCGCCGCCACCACAAGAAAGTGCCAGCCCCCCATTGTACGCACGGGAAACGCCTTCAACTGGCGCTCTCCCGGCCTCCGGGCGGGTGCATTCGTTTCTTGGCCGGTGATCGCGATCCAAACATTTTCAAAGCCTTTAGACGATCTCGCAGAAAGGCCGCCTTTTCGTAGTGTTCCAATTCGACGGCGCGGGCCAACGCCTGTTCGAGTGTCTCCGCTTCACTGCGCGGCCGCCGCCGATCGATTTCCGTCAGGAGTTCCCGCAGGGAAAGCAGCTCGGGGGCCGACGGCACCGGCGAACCGTCTTCATTTGTCGGTTCGAAATTTTCAGAATAAAAATGCTCCAGGTCTGCGACCGCTTCGCGCACCAACTTGTCGGCTTGAGCAAAGCGCCCCTGTTGCAGATCGAACTCCGTGCGGGCGCGGATATTCATCATGCGCATGTAGGGATACAGTTGCATGAACTGCCAGGCCACTTCATCGTCGTCCGCATATTCCGAGACGATATCAATCAGATCCAGAACATGATCGCTGTCGCGCACCACCCCATCCAAGTCGCTCAGAGCGTGAAAAGCCATCATCCGATAGTAGTATTGCATGACCTCCTGCTGAAGGTCGGCACAGGCGGTGGGATCCAGAGTTTCCGGCAAGGTTTGATCCGGTGCGCGCATCTCTTCTTCTACATAATAGTCGCGTAACGAAGGAAATCCGCGCGGCGATTCGCCATCCGGCCGCCCCTCCAAGCGCATCTGAAAGACGCCCAGATCGAGGCGTAATTGGATCTGGCGCGTACCGTCGGTTGCTTGAATGTAGCGCGCCCGCACTTCGTTGGGGTCATACTCCCAACCCGACATAATGCTCGATAAATCTTTGCTCATTTGTGAACCAGCGCTTTCTGAAAAAGGCCCGGCCGGATTATCCGGACCGGGCAGAGATGAAAGTCGCAATCGCCAAGCGGGCTATTCCGCCACCTTCTCTGCGACGGGTGCCACGTCATCTGCTACAACGTCCGCGTCTTGCGCCGCCTTTTGGGCCTTTTCAGAGCAGCATGCCGCCTTTTTATCCGCTTTTTTGGCTTTCTTTTTAGCCTTCTTTTCAGTGCAATCTGCCTTCTTTTCAGCGCAATTTGCCTTTTTTTCAGCCTTTTTTACCTTTTTGTCGCCTTTTGAGGCCTTTTTAGCCTTCTTTTCAGAACAATCAGCCTTTTTTTCGACTTTTTTCGCCGCGGCGGGGGCTTTTTCGGCCACCGGAGCGATTTCGGTCGTTTGATCGGCTGAGACTGGCTCGTCGGCCGCCTTGCGGCTCCACCACCACGCCGACGAATTCATCGCCATCGCAAACAGGAACGCTACTGTCCAAAGACTCAACTTCTTCATCGTCTTCCTCCGTATACAGGTTAGGTAGTTGTTAAGTGACCGCATCAATATACACGATCATTTTGCGTAGGCAAGTGCCTGCCGCGGGTCTTTTGCGCGGGGTATTTTCAGAGTTTACAGCTTTTTGGCATAAAATTCGGCAATACTGCTGACGACCCAGTCAGCCATGGCATCGGTCAAGTCCGGATAGATCGGCAGAGCAATGGTTTCCTTGGCCGCCCGTTCACTCTCGGGGAAGTCACCTGGCTTGTGGCCCAGGCTTTGGAAGCACTCTTGCAGGTGCAACGGAACAGGGTAATAGATTTCGACGCCGATCTCGCGCTGGCGCAGATAGGCCAGCAGGTCATCGCGCTGTTGAGAACGAATAACAAACTGGTTGTAAATATGACGATTGGCCTGGGCCGCTGGCAACACCACCTGATCCGCCGCCACTCCCTTTTCCGCGAAAAGCCGACGATAACGCTCGGCATTGGCCTGCCGCGCCGCCGTCCAGCCATCAAGGTACTTCAGCTTGATGGACACAACGCCCGCCTGCAAGGCATCGAGACGGAAGTTTCCGCCCACGAGTTGATGGTAGTACTTGGGTTCCGACCCGTGATTGCGCAAAATAACTGCTTTCTTAGCCTTGGCGGCATCGCGCATCGTCACCATTCCGCCGTCGCCGAAACACCCCAGATTCTTGGACGGGAAAAATGAGAAGCAGCCGTAGTCACCGATGCTCCCGGCACGCTGCCCCTTCCATTCCGACCCAATCGCCTGGGCCGCATCTTCAATCACGATCAAACCGTGCTTCTGCGCCACCGCCATGATGGCATCCATATCCGCCATCTGCCCGTAGAGATGCACCGGAATGATCGCCTTGGTGCGCGGCGTCACCGCCGCCTCCAGCTTCGTTGCATCCAGATTGAATGTCAGCGGATCGATATCCACAAATACCGGTTTGGCCCCCAGGCGCGAGATCGCCCCCACCGTCGCAAAAAAGGTGTACGGGGTGGTGATGACTTCGTCGCCCGCCCCAATCCCCTCCACCATCAACGCCAGAATCAGAGCATCCGACCCCGATGTCACGCCCACAGCATGATCCACGCCGCAGTAGGCCGCTATCGCTGCTTCGCATTCCTGCACTTTCGGCCCCAGAATAAAAGCCTGTGACCGGCAGATCTCCAACAACATCGGTTCGATTTCGTCCTGAATCTGTGCATATTGCGGCTTCAAATCTAACAGTGGTACTTTCATCGGTTCTCCTCGCGGGTTGATCACAAAAACATGCCAACAACTCTCGCACAAGCTCCCCGTTTAATCACGCCTTAAAAACACACGCCGTAGCGGAGAAGTTGATGGTGAATGATGTGTCGGGATCGCATTACCCAAAACCGGACTTGCAAGCCTTGGGTAGGGCAAACCCTCCGGGTAAGCCGGGATCGGAACCCAACAGACGACGGCTCGGCAGGGACGCCTCGCCCTAGCCAAAAACTGTTTCGCCAACCGTCTTAGGTAGGGCGAACCCTCCGGGTGAGCCGTAACTGTTTAACCGTCTTGGAATGGCTATACTATATTGCAATATGATCTGGCTCACTTGGCATACAGGATTGGAAATAGTGAAGGACAAAGGGGGAAAACGTGGCTCTTGTAGCGTGGACCTCCCGGTCCGCGCATCTTCCAGTTCTGTTGCACGGTTTTTTCTGTTCGGCGCGCCCAGCGGGCGCACCTACAGGAAAGCCGTCTCCTTTTCGTAATTTATCTTCACCGTTATTCTTTCCTGAGTTCATGAGTTCAAATTCATTTCCCTCTTTATCCTCCTTTTCCCAATCTGTTAAATCGGTGTAATCCGTGGTGGCTTTAATCCCTTTGGGTGCGGCGATGCCGCGCTGTGGAATTCGCGCCATTCGCAGTTTGGCTGCTCAGGCCTTTTTCTCCGCGATTTGGCGCCTTGGCGCGGGTAAGACCGGCTAGCGGCGTTTGGCGTATTTGCGTTTCTTGAGCAACAGGCGGATCTTGACCAGGGGG
>JAVEUJ010000006.1:0-23358 GCA_034005635.1 Kiritimatiellia bacterium
GCATTGTCGCGGTCTCGATCCGCTCTTCCCAGTGCCCTTTGCGAATGCGCTTGGCCGTGTCGGCCACGGTTCGCAGCGGTCCAATCATGCGCCGCGACAAAAACCAGGCCACCACCCCCAAAAATGGCACCAGCAGCAGTGTCAACCCCACCCCCTCCGCAACTTCTTGCAGCCCCTCGTCGAACGATCCCTCAGGATTTGTCTGGTGATGATGCGCCCATTCCACCGCCGTGTAGATGGTCGCCTGGCTCACCACGAACAGCCCCAGCAGCAGCAGCAAGTAGACGAATATCCGCGATCTAAAAGTGAAATTCATTCCTTATTCTCCGCCAGCCGGAACCCCACACCACGCACTGTCCAGATCAACTTGGCGGCGTGCCCAGCATCAATCTTCTCGCGCAAATGGGACAGGTGAACATCGATCACGTTATCCAGCGGCGTCAACCGCCGGTTCACCCTCCAGACCTCGCGCGCCAACAAGTCACGCGAGACCGGTTGTCCCCGCCACTGCGCCAGCAGTGCCAGCACGTCGAACTCGCGCGCGGTCAGCTCCACCTCTCGCCCTGCCCGACGTACCTGCCGGTGCAACCGGTCGATCTCAAGATTGCCCACGCGCAAGACATCTTCGTCGGATTGCTGCGCCACATTCCGCAGTCGAGCGCGGATTCGCGCCAAAAGTTCGGCAAATGCAAACGGCTTGGCCAGATAGTCGTCTGCGCCCTCTTCCAACCCGGCCACGCGTTCCCGCAGGGTATCACGTGCGGTCAAGATGATCACTGGCATCCGGTGACCCTCCCCCCGCACCCGCCGCAGCCAGGTCCGTCCATCGCCATCGGGCAGAGTCAGGTCCAGCACCACTAGCGCCGGTACGCCCTGCGCCAGTGCCGCGTCCGCCGCTGCAAGTCGGTCAGCTGTCACAACAGCAAATCCCGCCTCGCTTAATCCGCGCTTCAGACTCTCTGCCACGCGCCGGTCATCTTCCACCACCAGGATACCGGCCAGTTCCCTGTTCGTGTCTGCTTTCATGTTTGAGATCATTCTAGAATCCCCGCTTGCGATTGCGAGGACTTTCCCATTCTCCCCGGTCGCGCGGTCGCGCGGACGCACCGGAGTCTGAACGAATCTTCAGGTTTCAATATTTGCGAACACAGCACTCTCGGTACAGGGTTCAGCCGTGATCACGACCTGGCAAACTCTGTTCGAAACTGGCCGCATTGCTCGCGCCGCCTTGAAAGAGCAGCAGGATTGCATCCGCGAGATCCACTCGCGCCTCGCTCCCTACCTCGACAGTCCTGCGGAGACACCGCCAGCCTACGCGGTCCGTTCCGCCCCCCTCTCCGCCAACCGCCTCGGCTGGCGTAAAAATATGTTTTCCACCCTTTTCCAGTCCGTGTACCACCTGATAGACGTGCCCGCCCCTCGTCGCCTTCTCTACGGAAAGTTGATTCATCTCTTCCGCATCTGGGTCACCTCCGCTGACAATCTTCTCGATGGTGAGGACAAGGACGTTATTCCCGTCGTCTTGCCCGGCTCTGCCCGCATCATGCGTCAGGTCATCGCCGTCATGGCTGCTGATCGTGTTTTGGCCGAGGTGCTCAATGAGGCTGTTGCACAGGCCACCATTTCCGCCGATCAGCGCGATGCCCTTTCGCGTGACTCGCTGCGGTGTCTTCTCCCCAGCGCGTCGCAGGAAGCCACCGAGGAAGGCGGCATCACCGTTCGCCCGCCCCCCGAAGAGGTGCTGGACGTCATCCACCGCCTCAAGACCGGTCTGTTGTTCAATATCGTCTTTGTGGCCCCCGACCTAATCGAGCCAACCGCGCCTGCCGCTACAGCACACCTCCGTAAGGCCCTGATGGATTTTGGCCTCGGCTGCCAAGTGTTCGACGATATCCGCGACATGGCGCGTGACCTGCTCGAAAAACGCCACAATGTCGTGCTATCCGCCCTCGCTCATGGCGATCCTGCGCTGCTCGACCAGCTTACGCACGAGGTACACTCCCCCGACGACCGCCTGTATTCGGCCGTTCCCGCCGTGGTCTTGCCGATTGCCCGCCAGGGCTTCTTGCAAATGGTATCCGGCCTGCGGTTGTTGGGCACGGCAGGCCTCGGCTGCGATGGTGCTCAGGCTGAATCCATGGCCCGCGCCATGCTGCCGGTCCTCGATCTGGAAGGTCTGAGCCTTGGCTAAACGACTCCATTCCCGTTCACCGGTTGCCCAGCGCACCGCCGGCATCACCCTTGATCATGCCGCCCCGCTCTATGACTGGCTCGCCCCCCTCATGACCCTTGGCTCGGAGCACCGCTTACACCGCCAAGTGGTCGCTCGGCTTGCCCTGACGCGTACCAGCACCGTCCTTGACATCGGCTGTGGCACTGGTGCCCTTACCCGCCAAATCTATGATGCCCTGCCCGCCACTACACCCCGCCGGGTCAGCGGCATCGATGCCGCCGAAGCGATGATCGCCGTCGCCCACAAGAAAACCGGCAATCGCCCCGGTCTTGAATTTGCTGCCGCCCTCGCCGAAGAATTACCCTATCCCGATGCCACCTTTGAGCGAGTCGTATCCACCTTTTTCTTCCACCACCTCCCCTTTGATCTCAAGGTGCAGTCCCTTGCTGAAATATGGCGCGTGCTACGCCCCGGCGGCCTCGCCATTATCCTCGACGTCGATATCCCCTACTCCCTTTTCGGCAAGGTCTGCGCTTGGTCCGGCTATTGGCTCTTCCATCAGGCCGAAATTGCCGAGAACATCCGCGGCAAGTTGCGCACCGCATTGGATACCTCCCCCTGGCGCGGCCAGTGGCAGATCGCCTCCCGCCATTCGGGCTACCTTTCGCTCTTTACCATGACCAAACCATCGGAGAACCACCCATGAAATGCCAGATCCTCGCCCTTGCCGCCCTTTGCGCCCTGCCCTTCGCCGCACCCGCGCAGGTGCAGCCTCCCGACGACCCCGTCGGCCAGGCCGTCGCCACGTATTTCACTACCCAATTCGACAACCTCAAGGTCGTAGCCGACCACCAGCCTTCACGCGACACCTTCCGCGCCGCCATGAAGCCCCTGGCCGAACAGACTCCTGGCTTTTTTGGCGGCTCGTTCATCGACACCAACTTTGTCATCCGCGAAGTGTATTATCCCCGTGACTTCCTCGCCCGTGGGTTCGATCTCAAAAAGGTCAAGCAACTCGACTATTTTTGGGATCTTATGCGCGAAACCCCCACGCCCCAGCTCAGCGAACCCGGCCACGGCAATATCCTCCAGCCGCGCCTCATTGCCATGCGCTATCCCGTCGTGAAGGACGGAACGCTGGACTCCATTGTCAGCTATTTCGTCCGCACGGAATCCTTCCTCAAGGCGGTCGGGCTCGATCAGGTCAAAGGCTATCGCATCACCTGCCGTGGCGTCTTGGCTGAGAACGGGGGCAAGCTTGGCACCGATCCCAAGAGCGTGACCATCACGTTGCCTGCCAACGAATGGCTCATCGAGTACACGCTATGAACCTGCTCATTGCCGGTGCTGGCGGCGTGCTCGGCCACGAACTCGTTCGCCAGGCCTTGGCTCGCGGCGACCACGTCGCGGCGCTCGTCCTGCGCAAGGGCGAGCTGCGGGTTATCGAACATCCCAGCCTGCGCATCATCGAGGCCGACATCACGCAGCCCGACCTGCTTCGCGGAATTTGTGACAATATCGACCAAGCCATCTCCTGCATTGGCATCACCCGCCTCCGGGATAAGTTGACCCACGATCTCGTCGATTACTGTGGAAATATGAACCTGCTGGTAGAAGCCCAGTGCGCTGGCGTCAAGCGCTTCGGGTTCATCTCTCCCGCCGGCACCGAACAGGGCTGTGGCCATGCGCCTTTGATTGATGCCAAGATTCGTTTTGAACAAGCCTTACAGGTCAGTGGCATGCCTTGGGTCATTTTTCGCTCCGGCGGTTTTTTCCCGGATATCGCTGAGATGCTAAAGCTTGCCGCCAAGGGCCCCCTCTACGCCATTGGCGACGGCAACTCCCGCAGCACCCCCATCCATGTCCCTGAACTGGCCGCCATCATGCTTGCAGAGCTGGACCGTCCAGATAACGCCATCGTCGCGGTTGGCGGCCCCCAAGACTTGAGCTGGCGTGAAACCTGCGAGGCCTGTTTCACCGCGCTAGGCCGACCAGTGCGCCTCTCCTGCGCCCCCCTCTGGCTCTGCCGCCTGACTCTCGCGTTCCTTCGCCCCTTCAGCTACCGCTACTGGGCCATGGGCCGGCTGCTTCTCTTTATGGGCACCCGCGATGTCTGTACCCCAAAACGGGGCACCGTCACGCTGCGCGAATACCTCGCCGGGGTTGCGGCTTTGCTCCCTCCGGCCTAACTCAGCGCCCGGACTGACCGTTTTTCTTGCTCCAGTCCGTCCTGCACCGCACAGAGCGAATCCTTAGGTATTGTCGTAGTCTCTTACACCGCCCCCTTCCAGCAGAATTTTGCCCGCCATGTCTGAAAGGATTCTAGGATTCATTGGCTGACCCCTTTTAGCGAAATGGGGTCAGCCAATGAATCTTAGAGTTTCCGCTATATGGTTAATTAAGTTGCAACAGAATTGGTTGCGAATTTTTACCCCCCTAGGCGGGGGGCGGCGGGACTACAAGTCGCATCGACCTCTGCCCCGCGCCAAGAATAATCTATCGCGGGAAATGCCCCATGCTGAAGACACCCATCTGCTGGTAACGAGTTCCTCCACGCGGCGGTGTCGCAGTCTTATGCTGCTTGTATCCCTGGCGATGCGTACTCCCCCCCCGCCAGCGCGAGCTTGCACGACGGGGGCCAACGGCTTATCCTAAATAGACATGGGGCAGATGGGTTCATTTGCCCGATGAGGAGCCATTTATGTCAACCACGATCGATGAGGGAGATCCGATTCCCCCGAACTGCCACCGGATCGAAGTCCGGATACGCAACCTGACTCAGCTCTTCAACTCACTGGACCCTTCCCCATTCAAGGCCAAGGACGTAGACCCCGATGCCGAATTGTACATCATCGAGAGTGCACAGGAGGTTTCGGTCCGTTTGCCCCTAGCCCTGGTCATTCATCTCAGCGACCCCATGGCTCCATACCGCGAAGGTCGGGATGTTGGCGTAGCTATCCGGGAAAACTTTGCCCGCCACTCGGCCTATGCCGACCTATGCCTGCGCCGTCTGATCCGCCGCGGTTGGATCAGCCTGGCCATCGGCGTTACTTTTCTCAGCGCCATGCTGACCGCTGCCGCCGCGCTAGCCCCATGGGCAGAAACCGTTACCGCCGCGAGCATCATTCGAGAAGGCCTGTTTATCTGCGGCTGGGTCGCCATGTGGCGGCCGCTTGAAATTTTTCTGTTCGACTGGTGGCCCATTCTCGGCCGGCGCCGTCTCTTTAATCGGCTGGGTCATATGCCGGTACGCTTGACTCGGCCGGAACCGTCGGCCAACCCTCCGCCCGGGGGGAGCATGGGTGACAGGTAGACAGATCAGAGAATGAGCATGCAATCGCCATAGCTGTAGAAGCGGTAGCGCTCGCGGATGGCTTCACGATAGGCGTCTAGCACAAACTCACGTCCGGCAAAGGCGCTGATCATCATAATCAGCGTGGACTTGGGCAGATGGAAATTGGTCACCATCGCCCCCACCATTTGGAACTCATAGGGCGGATGAATGAACAGATCGGTACGGCCTTCGCCCGCGCCGAATCCTTCGGGCCGCGCTGCAGCACTTTCCAGCGTGCGTACGCTGGTGGTGCCGACGGCCACCACGCGGCCGCCAGTGCCTTGCGCGGTGGCGATGCGCTGGGCGGTGACCTCTGGAACCTGCCAGCGTTCGTAATCCATGTGATGGTCCTGAACGTTTTCGACTGACACCGGACGAAATGTGCCGATGCCGACATGCAGTGTGACCATCGCGTGATCAATGCCCTGCTGCGCGAGCTGTTCCAGCACCTCCGGCGTAAAGTGCAACCCCGCGGTCGGCGCGGCCACGGCCCCAGGCTCGCGCGCAAACACCGTCTGATAGCGCTGCTTGTCGGTGGCGTGCCGCTCGGGCGTGACATTTTTGCGCTGGATGTAGGGGGGCAACGGCGTCTGGCCAATGCGCTCCAGCACATCTAGCCAGGGCAGATGCGACTCCACACGAATCTTCACCCGCCCCAATTCGCCATCCTCCAGCACGGTCACCACCGCCAGGTCTTCGCCAAGAATGACTTTGTCGCCCACTTGGGGCCGACGACGGCAGCGCATCAGGGCGTCCCACTGGCCGGGGCCGGTTTCCTCCAGCAGCAGAAACTCCACCTTGCCGCCAGTCCCCTCCTTGGCCTTGCGGCCAAACAGGCGCGCAGGAATGACTCGGGTATCGTTCACCACCAGTAGATCGCGGGGGCGCAAATAGTGGGGTAAATCGGTAAAATTGCGGTGAGCCAAGGTGCGCGTCGCGCGATCCAGCACCATCATGCGCGCGCCATCGCGGCGCCCGGCCGGTTCCTGCGCAATCAACTCCGGCGGCAGGTCGTAATCAAAATCGGCAACCTTCATCGGCTCAAGAACAGGCGCCGCCGAACCGCCATCACCACCACGGCCGTGATAAAAGCAACCAGCAACAATCCGCCAACGATTTTCCAACCGCTACCGCTTTGGGAGTTCGACGTTTCATCTCCCTCATAATCCGGATCGGCCGCCATCCCATCGTCTGCATTGCCGGGCACCGGGGCCAATGTCTCAGACATGGGGGCAGGTTGCGGCTGGGTCACGGGGGGCACGTCCGCTTTCCGGACGGCGTCAGGCAGATAGCGATTAATCAACTCCACCGTCCTGGCATCACGCGTGCTGCGGTTCACACTGCCCATCACGATGGCGATGACCCGACGGCTATCGCGCTGGGCCGTGGCGGCAATGCAATACCCGCTGGCACGAATCCAGCCGGTTTTGAGTCCATCACAGCCGGGGACCACTCCCAGCAAATGGTTGTGCGTCTCCATCAGCATGGGTGTAAATGGAGGCTGAGCGTCAGCACGGAACTCCCGCTTTTTGACGGAGGTATAGTCGAGGGTTTGAGGATGCGTATCCAACAACGCTTTGCACAGTTTGGCAAAGTCGCGCGGCGTGGTCATATCTGGGCGCTGGCCCTCGCCCGGTGGTAGACCGTGAGGCGACTGGAAGCGCGTAATAGGCGACAGACCGATCGCGGCCGCTTTCTCATTCATCATCCGCACAAACCCTTCGCGACTGCCGCCCACGTGAATGGCCAAGGCCATGGCGGCGTCGTTGGCCGACTGAACGATCAGGGCATAGAGCAACTCTTCGACCGGGAAGCTTTCGCGGACATCCAGCCACACCTGCGAACCGCCCATGAGCATGACTTCCTTCGTGACCGGCACGATATCATTCAAACTCAACGCACCGGCCTCAATTCGGTCCAACACGACAAACAGCGTCATCAATTTCAGCATGCTGGCTGGGTACCCGGGTCGGTCCGCACCATCTTCAAACAGCGCAGCGCCCGTGGTGGCATCAATCACGATAGCCCCGTTGTAGGGATCACGTGAAATGGCCTGCCCCAAGGCCGCTGGAATCGACATCACACCCACTAACAGGAGAAAGATAAAATTTTTCATTTGGCAGTTGTAGCGGTCAACGGACGGAAAAGCAAGACGACAGGCGAATCGCTCACGGCAACGGGATACAAGATGGAACCCGGGTTGCCCATCGCCACTGCCCCCTGCTGGGCGGCTGCCCAGTCGTCGACAGCAAAAGGGCGCCGCGGAAAGGGCGCCCTGTGACTCAGATCAACTGCGAGGTTACTTGGCCAAGGCCTTGACGAGCGCCGCGGCCTTATCGGTCTGCTCCCAGGTGAACAACTTGAAGTTCTTATCACCCTTGCGACGGCCAAAGTGCCCGTACTGGTTGGTCAGGGAATAGATCGGGCGCAGCAAATCAAGCTGCTTGATGATTTCCGCTGGCTTCAGGCCAAACACCTTGCGAACGGCTTTGGCAATCTGATCGTCGGAGACAGCCCCGGTACCAAAGGTGTCCACATGAACCGAGACAGGCTCTGGATATCCGATGGCATAGGCCAACTGCACTTCGCAGCGCTTGGCCAATTTGGCCGCCACGATGTTCTTGGCGACATAGCGCGCCATGTAGGTCGCACTGCGATCCACCTTGGAGGGGTCCTTGCCAGAGAACGCGCCGCCGCCATGACGTCCCACACCGCCATAGCTATCCACAATAATTTTTCGACCGGTAACACCACAGTCGCCCTGCGGGCCACCCGTCACGAAACGTCCGGTGGGGTTGACGTGATAAACGGTGCGTTTGTCCAGCAGCTTGGCCGGGACAGAGGCCTTGATAACCTTTTCAATGATCTCTTTGCGGATTTGCTTATTAGAAACATTAGGCGCGTGTTGTGTGGATACCACGATGGTATCTACCCGGACCGGCTTGCCACTCTGGTCGTATTCGACCGAGACCTGGCTCTTGGAGTCGGGACGCACCCAGGGCATCTTGCCCGCCTTGCGCAGGTCGGTCAGCTTGCGCATGATGCGATGCGCCAATATGATGGGCAACGGCATCAGTTCGGGCGTTTCGTCGCAGGCATACCCAAACATCATCCCCTGGTCGCCGGCCCCTTGCTCGGCTGTCGCCTTGCCCTCGGCCTTCGCCGCATTCACGCCCTGGGCAATGTCAGGCGATTGACTTTCAATAGCGACGAGCACCGCGCAAATGTGGCCATTGAAACCGGCTTCCTGATGATCGTAGCCAATATCAACAACCGCCTTGCGGGCCACATCGGCATAATTAACAACGGCCTTGGTGGTGATTTCACCCGCGACCACTATCATCCCAGTCTTGGCCAGGGTCTCACAGGCCACGCGGCTGCGGGGATCCTTGGCTAGACACGCATCAACAATGGCATCGGAAACAGCATCGCACACTTTGTCGGGATGGCCTTCCGATACAGACTCAGAAGTGAACACGGTATTTTTTGACATGGGACAGGCTCCTAGGGTTATTCAAACAGAATGAGAAAAATGTACCCGATTATTCGGCTAATTCAAGTATTTCTGGCGCGACGCGGCCAACCAGGGTTCGGCAGCGGTCGAGTATCTCCGCCCCACAGGGAAGACCCAGGGCCATTTTGGCCAAGTCTTGGGCCTCTGAATAGTGGATATGACGGATCACGTCCTTTACCAAAGGAATGGCCCCCGGGCTGACGCTGAGCTCCTCCACGCCCAGTCCAATCAGCAATGGAGCCAGCAGGGGATCAGCCCCCATCTCCCCACATACCCCCGTCCAGACGCCCTGGCTGCGGCCGGCCTGAACTGTTTTCTGAATGAGCTGCAACACCGCTGGATGCGTGGGTTCGTAGAGATAGGCCACTCGCTCGTTGCCCCGATCGACGGCCAGCGTATACTGCACCAGATCATTGGTGCCGATGCTGAAAAAATTAACCTTGGGAGCAATCAGCTCGGCGGTGAGCGCTGCCGACGGAATCTCAATCATGACTCCCACCTCGATCTCGCGGTTGAATACCACCCGCGCCTCGTCCAACTCATCCATGCAGTCGCGCAGAATGGTGTTGGCCTGATCCACTTCACTCGCGCTGCTGATCATCGGATACATGATGCGCAATTTAGGATTGTGCGCGGATGCACGTAGAATGGCTCGGAGCTGGACCTTGAAGAGTGTCGGCTGCGCTAGACACAGCCGGATAGCGCGCCAGCCCATAAACGGATTGGCCTCCTCTGTCTGCCGGTCGGTCGCCAGCAGCTTATCGCCCCCCAGATCCAGCGTGCGAATGATAACCGGATCGGGTCGAATCTTCCGCGCCACTTCGGCATAGGCTTCGTATTGCGACTCCTCGTCTGGAGCACCGTCATGGGCCAAATATAAATATTCGCTGCGAAACAGCCCGACACCTCGTGCACCGCGGGCCAAGGCGGTTTTAACATCCGCGGGCATTTCGATGTTGGCCGACAACTCAATGGCGTGACCATCAAGGGTGACCGCCGGTTCGTTTTTGAGCGTCTCCAGGCGCTTTCGAATTCGCGCACGGGTGCGGGCAATCCGACGGTATTCAGTTTCCAAGGCGGTCGTGGGATTGACGACTAACCGTCCCCGGATTCCGTCCAGGATAACGCGGTCGCCATCTTTAAGCTGCGCACAAATACCATGCAGCCCCACAATGGCCGGCAAATTCATCGCCCGCGCCATGATGGCCGCATGTGACGTGGGACTGCCGATTTCCGTGGCCACTCCGAGAATTTTATGCCGGTCCAAGGCCGCCATCTCAGAGGGGGGAATGTCGTGCGCCACCACGATCCGCGGCGTTTCAATTCCGGCAAGCAAATCCTTACCACCGCCCATCAAATTGCGCAGGATGCGGCGCGTGACATCGCGGATGTCCGTTGCGCGCTCGCGCAGATAGTCATCCTCCATCTGCAACAGCGTCTGGGCATAGCGTTCCGCTACCTCCGATAACGCTTTTTCAACATTCCGGTGCTTCTCGCGGAGGTCGCGGTAGACCTCGTCCAAAAAAGTCGGGTCATCCACTACCTGCAGGTGGGAATCAAAAATCCCTGCGTTTTCCCCGCCCAGTACTGCGCGGACGCGCTCTTGGATGTCGTTGAGTTGGCGGCGGGTTTCGATCAAGGCCTTTTCCAGCCGGACCATTTCGCGCGGCACGTCGTCCGCCGGGACGCTGTATTCCGGCAGAGGATCCTCGCCCCCTTGGAGGATCAACACCAGCCCAGACACCACACCCGGCGAGACTCCAATTCCCTTGAATGCGAGATCTCGCGTTTCTGGCATCGTCATCAATCCTCAAAAAATCTCTGTTCGAACAACTCGGTCAGAGCCAGCATGGCTTCGGCCGCATCGACCCCGGCCGTATGAATCCGCATCTTGGCCCCATGATGACCTTCTAGTGTCAGCAGGCCCATGATGCTCTTGGCATTCACTTTCACCCCGTTTTTTTCCAGCAGGATCTCACAGGCAAAACGCGATGCCGTCTTAACCAGCAGCGCGGCGGGGCGCGCATGAATGCCATAGCGATTTTTAACCACAACGTCACCGGTCAGGGGGGGTGAGGCTTGGCCAGTTACATCCTTGTTGGGGCTCACTATCACGGTTCCTTCCGGGCCAGCACCATCTTGAGGCGCTCGTCCAATTCACGGGCCGAATCATGGCCCATCTGTTTCAGGCGCTGGTTCAGGGCCGCCACTTCGACCACATTGGTCAAATCACGGCCTGCGGCCACGGGCACCGTCACCAGCGGGATCTCAATACCTAGCACATTGCGGGTGGCGGTATCCAGCCCAGTTCGGTCAATCTCATCTTCCCCCGCTGTTGGCTTAAGCATGCGAATGATCATATCCAGGCGCATGCCCCCGCGAATGGAGGATACGCCGAAGAGGCGGGGCACATGAATAATGCCCAGACCGCGGATTTCCATATGCTCGCGAGTAATCTCGACCGCCGACCCTTGGATGGTCCCGGTGCTGTCACACGTCAAAATGGTGGTGTCATCAGCAACGAGGCTGTGTCCGCGCTTGATCAGCGCCAGCGCAATTTCGCTTTTCCCGATTCCCGGTTCCCCCTCCAACAGCACGCCCATCCCGTTGATTTCGATCATGGTTCCGGCCACACGGATACGCGGACTGGCCAAATTCTGAAGCAGCACTGTGGCGGCGTTCATGAAGTGCCCCGTCACCAGATGCGTACGCATTACCGGGACACCCATTTCGCCCGAGCTTTTGCGCACATACACCGGCATGTGGCGACCGCGCGACAACACCACAACGGGAACATTGCGTAGAATCCGGTAGCGTTGCAGACGCTCCTCCGCGCGCAAGCTGCTCATGTAGGCCATTTCTGCCAACCCCAGCACTTGAATACGCCGATACGCAAAATAGCGCAGAAATCCCGCCAGCGCGAGTCCCGGACGGTTAAGCGCCACCTCCACGATCTCGCGCCCAACTGCCTTGTCCGCGTTCGCCTCCCATTCCAGCTCCAGCATGGTCCGGCCCGCTTCAAAGAAGTTGGCTACCGTAATCCGCGGGGTTTCTGCAGTTCTCCACATGCGCTGGGTTCCTTTTTAGGGGGCGGCCGGCGTATGCCGGCCGCCGCAGTGTGCCTAGACCTCGGGCTCGGTCTCAAGCTCAGGTTCTACTTCCGCCAAACGCTCGCGCCTTTGCTGGCGCTCAATCATTTTTTCGCGGGACCTGCGTAATTGCTTATCAATCTTGTCGGTCGCCGCATCGATCGCTGCGTACATGTCCGTAGTCGTCTCTTGCGCCGCTTCGCGCAACTTATCGCGCCCTTGCACCGTCACCTGGGCGGTGAACCGGTATTTTTCGTGGGTCAGAATCACGTGAGCGCTTTCCAAGCGTGGAAAATCGGCGAGCACCACGGGCAGGCGCCCATTGATATATTCCTTTAATGCCTCGTTTACCGCTACATTCCGTCCGGTGATCTGAATGTCCATATACGGCTCCTTTTCTTTTGTGTGATTTAGTCGACTGTCATCTGCCCGGTCACATACTGAACTCCCGGCCCAGATATTTTTCGCGGGCCTGGGGATCATTGACCAAAAAATCGCGCGTGCCTTCGGTCAGCACCTCGCCTGAATAAATTACATAGGCGCGATCCACCACCGAGAGCGTTTCGCGCACGTTGTGGTCGGTGATCAAAATGCCCAGTCCGCGCTGCTTCAGGTCGCGGATGATCTGCTGCACGTCGTAGACCGCCAGCGGATCCACCCCGCTGAAGGGCTCATCCAGCAAAATCAGCGCCGGATCCGTCACCAGCGCCCGCGTGATTTCCAGCCGACGGCGCTCACCGCCACTGAGCGTATAAGCTTTCTGCTTGGCCAGATAACTAATCTTAAGCTCTTCCAGCAGATATTCCAAGCGTCGACGGCGTTCTCGCAGCCCTAACGGCAACGTTTCGAGAATGGCCATTACGTTTTCTTCGACGGTTAGATTGCGGAAAATACTTGGCTCCTGGGCCAGATAGCCCAACCCCATCCGCGCCCGTTTAAACATCGGCAGCCGTGTCACGTCGCGCCCCTTGAATATCACCTGCCCCCGCGTCGGGGGAACCAGACCGGTGATCATGTAGAAGCTGGTGGTCTTGCCGGCGCCGTTGGGCCCCAACAGCCCCACAATTTCGCCTTCCCGCACATTCATGGCGATGCCATTGACCACGCGGCGTTTATTGTACTCTTTTACGAGTCCCCGGGTTTCGACCAGCATGTCTCTTCCCACGTCGGTAGCCACTATTCAGTCCTCTTCACGTCTGTACGGTAACGCGTCTGCTCACCAGCAGCAAGCCGTTATTCGACCCCAGACGGACGGAAAAAATTATCTGTTTCATTAAAATCATCTGAATAGACCACCAGGCGGGCGCGGGGTTTGCACTCTACGCGTTGCTGGTCGCGCCAAAACGTAATGACCTCGCCCTCAAGGATATTACGCCCTTGCATAACCTGCGGTGGCCCCCCCGCCAATACGATGCGCCCCGACGCCACATCGTAGGTCACCACGTCCCCGCGGGCCTTCTTGTCGCCTTGCGTTAACAACACCTTGCCCTCAGCCTTGATAGTCTGCGCTCCGCCACTTTCCGTGAATATCACCGTCAGCCGGTTGGCACTCAGTTGCAAGCGCGGGTCGTTGACCAGCACATTATTTTCGAAAAGTGCAAATTTCTGGAGGTAGTCAAAGGTCAGTTTGTCGGCCGTGATCACCGTGGCCGTTGGCGAAGCCTCAAGCGAACGGCCATCGTCGGCCAGCCCCGCCATCGCGCAGTGCGTCGCCAGCATGCACACCCAAGCCGCTAAAATCATTCGTTTTACGTGTCGATTCATGGTTATTCCTCAAGTTCCGGAACCGCTTCAGTCCCATCAGCTTCCGACCGGGGCACTAGCAGGTCCGTCTCAGTCTGTGAATCCATCGTCAATTTTGCATTTTTGAATATCTGAAATTGCTTATTTTCGCCATTCCAAGCAAACCCGTCGCCCGTCAGCACCGCCTGCTCCGTCACGATGCGAATGTGCTCCTTGGAGGCCGCGCGCTGGCGATCCCGATCAAACGCGCATTCCGGCGAGAATACCCGGGCCGAGGCCTGCCCTTCACGAAAAAACTCAATCTTCAACCCTGTCAACTGGATGAGGCCGTTGGGTAAAAACACGGCGGTCTCGCCCTGCAGATCTTGGACCAGCCGTCCTTCCGCGTCGTATTCCGGCAGACGGAATCCCTTCACCGCCTGGCCTTCCATTGTCTGCGCCACGGCCGCCGTCCCCGCCAGGAGCCCCGCCGCCGCCAACATCCACAGTACTTTAGACCAGTTCATCGATCCTCCGACACTGCTTCCACAAGGGGCCAATCGCCGTCAGCGGCAGGGCATTGTCCTTGTCAGATTTCGCCTCCGGTGGATTCCGGTGTGTTTCCCAAAACAGCGCATCGCACCCAACCGCCGCGGCAGCCCGCGACAGATACGGCGCCCATTCGCCATCGCCGCCCGTACCACCCTCACGCCCGCCGGGCAATTGCACGCTGTGCGTGGCATCGAACACCACCGGATAGCCGAACTGGCGCAAAATCAACAAACTGCGAAAATCCGCCACCAAGTTGTTGTAGCCGAAACTCACCCCTCGTTCAGTCAGCAACAGGTTGCGATTGCCCGTGCTTTCCACTTTTGCAATGACATGGCGCACATCCCACGGCGCTAAAAACTGGCCTTTTTTGATGTTGATCACCCGGCCGCTCTCACCCAGCGCCACCACCAGATCCGTTTGCCGGCACAAAAAAGCCGGCAACTGCAAAATATCCGCGACCTCCGCCGCTGGCGCCACCTCAGACACCTGATGCACATCCACCAGAATCGGGACACCGTACTTGGCCTTGATCCCGGCCAAAATCTCCAGCCCCTTGGCCAATCCCGGCCCCCGGAATGCTCCCAGGCTGGTGCGATTGGCTTTGTCATACGACGCCTTGAATACGAGCGGAATTTTGTCCTTCTTTGCCAGCGCAACCAGTCGGGCCGCCAAATCGAAGGCCATTTCCCTGCTTTCAATGACGCACGGCCCGGCGATCAGCGCCAACGGTGCCCCGCCGCCAAATGGCACCCCCCCCACCTGGACCGCTTTGACTGCTGCTTTGGAAAATGACTGCTTGGCCATGATCGAATTCCGCCTTTTCAGCTAAGTGCCAAATGCCCTTGCACATAGTCGCGAATGCCGGCTTCGAGCGTCGTAAATGGCTGGGTATAGCCCGCCGTACGCAGCTTGCCCATGTCGGCTTGCGTAAAATATTGGTATTTCCCGCGCAGCGCTTCCGGCATCTCAATATAGTCGATCTTGGGCTCGCGGCCCATGGCGGAAAACACCCCCTGCGCCAAGGCATTCCACGATCGCGCCTGCCCCGTCCCACAGTTAAAAAGCCCCGATGCCTTCTCATTCTCGCCGCAAAAAAGCGTCACATCCACGGCATCCTTCACGTAGACAAAGTCGCGTACCTGTTCGCCATCTGCATAATCTTGCTTATACGACTTGAAGAGCCGGACCGTGCCCGTGTCGCGAATCTGGCCATGCGCTTTGTGTACAACCGAGCGCATATCGTCTTTGTGGTCCTCTCCCGGCCCGTAGACGTTGAAATATTTCAACCCCGCAATCTTATCCAACACCCCCTGGCGTAGCGCCCATAAGTCGAACAGGTGCTTGCTCATCCCGTACATATTCAACGGCACCAGTCCCGGCGTCGCTTCGTCACTGTCGGAGTACCCCTGCGAGCCATCGCCATACGTCGCCGCGCTCGAGGCATATACAAATCGCGTGCCCCGCTCCAGGCACCATTCACACAGTTCGCGCGTGTAGCGGGTGTTGTTGTCCAGCAGGTAATCGGCATCCGTTTCTGTCGTGCTGCTGCAGGCCCCCAAGTGATAGACCACCTTGATTGGCGGCAGACCATCCATCGCCAGAGCCTCACGGAAGCGGTCAATCGACCAGATATCCTCGAACACCAGCCCGCGCAGGTTCTTCCAGCGCTCATCCGTGCCCAAGTCATCCACGAGCAGCACCCGTTCCTCGCCGCGGCGGTTCAATTCCGCCACCACGTTGCGCCCGATGAATCCGGCGGCACCGGTTACCACAATCCACGATTTCTTATCCATTCCTTGCTGCCTTTCTTGGCCTGAACCCTACCACCCCCCTCTGGCCAGTTTCAACGCCAAAGCATACTCCGGCCACGGCCCCTTTGGTAGGAAGAATGATGACGCTTGGCAATTGGACGCCCCGAGTGCCAACGCCACAAAATCAGTTTCTTCGGGATAACGGCAGATTTGAGCTTCCCGCCCCACCGTGCTCATGGCATCCTTGAACCATTATGAAAAATACCATCCAGATCACTCTCGAAAATGGGCAAACGGTCCCCTGCCCTTCCCAAACCTTGGTGGGCGAACTCCTGCAGGACACCATGGATGTCACCAGCGGCCTGCCGTACCTTGGCGCACTGGTCAATAATGAGTTGGTGACGTTCGGCTACACCCTCGACATCGATTCCCACGTCCGGTTTATCACCATGGACTGTACGCCGGGTATGCAAATCTATGTCCGATCTCTATCCTTTCTCCTCGCCAAGGCCGTCAAGGACCTCTATCCCTCCGCCCAATTTTCGGTTGAACATGCGTTGGGCCCCGGCCTCTACTGCGAATTCGAGGTGGACGGACACCGCGGGGCCACCCCGGAACAGGCAGCCGCCCTCGAAGCACATATGCGCGAATTGGTTGAGACCGACCGACCTATCCACCGGAAGCGCATGTCCTACATCGCCGCGATCGAGATGTTCACCCGCAACGGGCAGGATGACAAAGTCTCGCTCCTGCGCTTCTCCAATACCCCGAAAATTGTCACCTATGTCTGTGAGAACTTCTCGGACATGTCCACCGGCCCCATGACACGCTCGGCCGGCCCCCTGCGCTATTTCAACATCATCCCCTATCAAACTGGCTTCGTTCTGCAGATGCCCACGCCTGATACCGCACCCGAAATTCCTGAATTCAAACCCAGCCACGTCCTGACCGAAACATTTCAGGAATACAATCGCTGGGGGCGCATCCTGCGTATCAATACCGTCGGGCGCCTGAACGAAATTATCGCGGCCAACGAAATCCGCGACTTCGTCAAAGTGGCCGAAGCACTCCATGAGAAGAAAATTGCCGCCATTGCCGATCAAATTGCCGCCACCCCGGCCATCAAATGGATTTTGATTGCCGGCCCTTCCTCTTCCGGCAAGACGACTTTTGCCAAGCGCCTGGCCATCCAACTGCGGGTCAACGGGCTGCGCCCGGTCACGCTGGGGACCGACGATTATTTTGTCGACCGCAAGCACACACCCCTGACCGCCTCGGGCGAATACGACTTCGAACATCTGCACGCGGTGGATATCGCCACCCTCAACCGCGACCTCGCCGCTCTTGATGCTGGCCAGCAAATCCAACTGCCGACATTCGATTTTCTATCTGGCGCCCGCACCTACAAAGGCCGAACCATGCAGTTGGACGAGGACCAAGTCGTCGTTCTCGAGGGCATTCATTCTCTCAATCCCGAGTTGACCCCCGGACTGCCCGACCAGCGTAAATTCCACATCTATATCTCGGCGCTCACCCAGCTCAATCTCGATAATAACAACCGAATTCCCACCACGGACAACCGGCTCCTGCGTCGCCTGGTTCGTGACCACCGCTACCGCGGACATTCGGCGATGCGCACCCTCGAAATGTGGCCGAATGTCGGCCGGGGCGAACGCACCTGGATCTTCCCCTTCCAAGAAGAGGCCGACGCGGTTTTCAATTCCGCTCTCGACTACGAACTGGCCATCCTCTCTGTTCTCGCCCGTCCGCTGCTCTCCGAGATCAAACCCGACCAGCCCATCTACGCCGAAGCCCGGCGCATGTTGGAATTCCTCTCGCATTTCATCCCTCTCGCCGCGGATATCCCCCCCCCCACTTCCATCATCCGTGAATTTGTAGGCGGAGCAGACTTCGACTATTAATCGGCATCATTCCGACTATAATTCGTCTCCATTTTCCGCTACCCCTCCAACCCTCAAAATTATCGGAGTTTATAAAGTCCGATAATTATGAGGTGCAACTTATAATTCTGACAGTCGCAGCTTCCATGCCATTATATCCACCCCTGTTTGGATATTATCTTATTTCTACAACCCTGTTCATGCCCCAATTAACTTCGCCGAAGCCTATAGAAAATAAACTCAAAAACATCGGACTTTATAAAGTCCGATAATTTTGGTGGCCACCAGGTGCTATTCGTCGTCAGCCCATATCCGCCAGCAGGTCGGCCGCCAACTCGGCGCCGCCCCCGGACAATACGTCTGGCGGCGAGGGGGCTGCGTCAAGCGCCTCCAACGCGGCGGCCAGTCGTCCGGCATAGAGATCAACGGCTGGGATGTGGCTGTTTTTTAGGTAGCGCTTCAGCTCACGCTCCAGCAGAGGGTATTCAATGAAGTCTTCGCGCTCCGCATAAATCATCGGTTTGGCATTGGCTACGCAGTCGCTCAGGATGCCATATCCCGGCTTGGTTACTACGGCATCCACGCTGGCCAGCACATCGGAAAAACTAACCTGTTCGCGATCCACCGCATGGATGCTATGGCAACCCGGCCAGTCCAGCGGTTTCACCACAAAGAATTCGCAGGCCGTCAACGTTTCTATTTCGCGCAGCGCGGATGGGCTCCAATCTAGAGTTGTAAACGACAGCAGCACCCAGCGCTTGGCGGCATCGGCCCCCGTTGCCGCAGCCAATTCCAGCCGCCGATCGCGTCCCGGCTTCGCCAGCAGCGGGATATCCACGTGCCTAGCAAAAATGGGCATCGGGGGTGAGAAAGGCAGCTTCAACAGCAACTGTGCCTGCTGGTAGCCCTCTTCGAACAAGTCAATCACCTGCCGCCAGCGCCGATCGTGCGTCATGAAGGGTGAATATATCCAGTCCCACGAAAAATTGCCCACGGCCACAGCTGGCCGCCCTATTGCAACAGCGGCCTCGATCGGAATGGAAGGAATATCGGCTACGACCAAATCCACCTTTGCCTCGCGCAGGAATTCTACTTCGCTGCGCACCAGTTTGGGGCGCTGCTCCACCAACTCCAGCGCCGCATCCAAGGTAGCAGCCACATCCACGCGGATTGAATCTTTTTGGACCATGCCGACATCAAAGGCTCCCGGGCGCACCGTCAGGTGGCCGTTCGTGTTCTGCAGCCGGCTGCGCAGGAATGACTCGGCCAAGTCTGTTGTCACCGTCACTTGAACATCCGGATGGCGCGCCAGCAGCGCGGCCAGAATGTCACACGAGCGGACTCCGTGACCGTAGCCATGCGCTGTAATGTAGTAGGCAATATGCATGTTGGGCCTACCCTACCCTCCCAAACGCGTTCCTTGAATCAGAAAGTACGGTTTTGATTCCATCGTCCCGTCCCCATTTGGTAGAGTGTGGCGTTGTCATGAAACAAGGAACCGCCATGAATACCACCCGCTCCACCTGCCGTCACTGGCCTTTCTGGGCCGTCATCTTGGCCCTGGCCGCTGTCTTGGGCCTCAGCCTGTTGATCAATCTTGCGGCAGTGGGTGTCCTGACAGACTCCGCAGGATCTATGAAAACGGGCCAAGGCGAAGATGAATTCCCGTCGTTTGCTGAAAGCCATTCCTGGGGCAGCGGCACCACCAAAGTGGTGCGCATCGCCTTCAACGGCGTCATGACCCGCCATTTGGATGGGGGATTTTTCGGCAGCATTGATCCAGTCGAATCCACCCTCCGTCAAATTCGAGCCGCGCGCCAAGACGAGGCCGTTGCCGGTATTTTGCTCGAAATCGATTCGCCGGGTGGTGAGGTGACCTCCGCGGATGAAATCCACCGGGAACTCATGCAATTTAAGGAGAGCCGCGACGGGCGTGTTATTACGGCTCTCGTGCACGACATGGCCGCATCGGGTGGCCTCTACATCGCCCTGCCTGCCGACCGCATCGTCGCCCAACCCACGGCGCTGGTTGGCTCGATTGGCGTTATACTGCAAACGATCAACATCCAGGGCCTCGGTGAAAAGCTTGGGGTGACCGACACCACCATCAAGTCCGGACGCAACAAAGATATGTTGAACCCGTTCCGTGCCGTAGACCCCGAGCAGATCAAGCTCTTGCAACTCTCCATCGATGCCATGCATGACCGCTTTGTTGACCTGGTTGCCCAAGGACGGAACTTGTCCCTCAAGAAAGTCCGCGCCCTAGCGGATGGTCGCATCTTCACGGCCAAGGAAGCCCTGGATAATCATCTCATCGATGCCATTGGCTACTGGGATGAGGCGATTGAAGAAATGAGCAAGCTCCTCGGTGTGGACAGCATCCAAGTGGTGACCTATAGCGATGAAACGGGCCTATTTCAGCGTCTTTTCGGCGTTCATTCGCCCATGCCCAACCTGCAATCGCTGTTCTCTGCCGCCACCACGCCCCGCCGCCTCTTTCTCTGGCGGCCCTAGCCCAAACGTACTCGCCGGAATGCGGTTGCGATTGCGTTTCCACCCCGAATTTGGTTTCATGTCCCGTTGAGTATTTTCCCATGGCCAAACCCCTCCACACCTACGACGAAAGCAAGATCCAGACGCTATCCGCGCTGGAACACATCCGCAAGCGCACCGGTATGTACATCGGGCGCGTGGGCGATGGGACGCAGTATGATGACGGCATCTATGTCTTGCTCAAGGAAGTGATCGACAACGCCGTTGACGAATTCATCATGGGCTATGGCAAGCAAGTTGCTATTTCCATCGAAGGGACCACGGTCCGAGTGCGCGACTACGGGCGCGGCATTCCTCTCGGCAAAGTCGTGGATTGTGTTTCCCGCATCAATACCGGGGCGAAATACAATGACGATGTCTTCCAGTTTTCCGTCGGACTCAACGGGGTCGGCACCAAGGCCGTCAATGCCCTCTCCTCCGACTTCCTCGTTCAATCATACCGCGACGGGCGTTATGCCGGTGCGCGCTTCGAGCGGGGCGAACTTGTTAAAACACTCTCGGGCAAATGTGACGGCGAACCCAATGGCACCCTGATCGAATTCGAACCCGACCCGGACATCTTCGGCCGCTTCACCTATCTCGATGACTTGGTGGCCCGCCGTCTGCGCCTCTATGCCTGCCTCCACGCGGGCTTAATTCTCAATTGCAACGGCACTGAAATTGTGTCCGAAAATGGTTTGACCGATCTGATTCTGGAGGAAGTCGGCGACGAAGCCGTCTACGGCCCCCTACATCATTATTCCCCCATGCTCGAAATCGCGTTCACTCACACCCAGCGCTTCAACGAAACTTTCTTTTCGTTCGTTAACGGGCAATTCACCGTCGATGGCGGCACTCATCTTTCCGCCTTCCGCGAAGGCTTCCTCAAGGGAGTCAACGAATTTGCCAAAGCCCGTTTCGATGGCGACGATGTGCGCGAATCCATGGTGGGGGCCATCGCCATTCGCCTCAAGGATCCCGTGTTTGAGTCGCAGACCAAAAACAAACTGGGTAATACGGAAATCCGTTCTGACCTCGTCGCGCAGATCCGCGATATCGTTGCCGATTTGCTGCATCGCAATCCGGACGACGCCGAGGTGCTCGTCAAAAAAATCGAAGAAACTCGCAATCTACGCAAAGAGTTGCAGACGGTCAAAAAGCATGCGCGCGAACGGTCCAAGGCGGTCAGCATTCGCATTCCCCAGCTCAAGGATTGCAAGCGCCATCTCGACCCCCGCCGCAAACGCGGCCTCGATAGCATGCTGTTCATCACGGAAGGCCTGTCGGCCGCCGGTTCGATTACCTCCTGCCGCGATGTGATGACGCAAGCGGTATTCACCCTGCGCGGCAAACCGCTGAACGTGGCCGAGCTGAACCGCGATGCCATCTACACCAATGAGGAACTCTACAATCTCATGCGTGCGCTCAACATCGAAGAATCGCTCATTGGCCTGCGCTTCCAAAAGATCATTATGGCGACCGATGCCGACGTAGACGGGCTGCATATTCGCAACCTGCTGCTGACTTTCTTCCTGCGCTTCTTCGAACCCATGGTGCTGGCGGGACATCTCCATATTCTGGAAACGCCGCTGTTCCGGGTGCGTAACAAAAAAGAAACTCGCTATTGCTACTCTGAGGCCGAGCGCGATGCCGCTATGTCGGCCCTGCGCGGTCCTGAGGTTACTCGATTCAAGGGACTCGGCGAAATCTCCCCCCATGAATTCAAAAATTTCATTGGCCCCCAGATGCGCCTGACCCCGGTCGAGGTGGCCCTCGAACACAAAATCCCCAATCTGCTGCGCTTCTATATGGGACGCAATACGCCCGAGCGCCGCCAGTTCATCATGGAACATCTACGCATCGCCGCCGAGGCGTGATGGTGGGTTGATGGTTGTTGGTCGTTGGTCGAGAAATCCGAAGTGGACTGTTTCCTTCCGTAGCACAAGGCTCCTGTCGCGTGTATTCCCCAAACGTTGAAAAGAGCCCCGCGCTACTCCAACAGCCACTCATTTCTCCCGTCCCCTGTAGCTGCGCTCGTTAAGCGCGGCCTCCGATCCAACGCGCCCAGCGGGCGCATCTACAACGATCCTTTCCTCCAAATGGCGCTCCCCTTGGCACCTTTGCGGCTTGGCGTGAGACCGGCTGTTTCCCCTCCCCCTTTCTTGCTTTTCTGACTTCCAGATTGTTCCTGCGGCTGTTACCATCCAACTGAATTGGTGAGCGCCGCCTTGGCGGGCAGTAAAAGAAAGGGATATACATCATGGCCGTTGGGTGGACTCGCGATGGGGCCGTGCAGGACCAGATCGACGCCACCGTCGATTCGGCGGTCCAATTGGCCAGAAGCCGATTGCCGAAAGGCAAGAGCTTGACGCACTGTGTGCGGTGTCGCGCGGCCATTCCTGACGCGCGGCGCACCGCCATCCCTGGGGTTCGACACTGTGTCAGGTGTCAGTTCAAACTCGAGCAAACGTCTGGGAACACTTAGACGCCACCATCCATCCGCAACGACGGTAGCGGGGGCTGGTCTTTCCACGCTATGGAAAACTTCTGCGCCATTCTTCCACGCTATGGAAGATTTTAGAGCGGTTTTTCCACGCTATGGAAACTATTTCAGAGATTTTTCCATGCTATGGTCCCGCGCCTGCGGGATCCACAGTGTGGAAAACTCAGCCTGCCGCACAAACTTGAGCCCCGCAGGTGGGTCTTGCAACCACCCGCCGGGAGGAAAGCAGCCTCTGGCGATCTCAGAATGTCCGGGCGTAGAGTTTGCCGGAACGGGGCAATTGGACA
>JAVEUJ010000006.1:23458-37996 GCA_034005635.1 Kiritimatiellia bacterium
CCGCAGGTGGGTCTTGCAACCACCCGCCGGGAGGAAAGCAGCCTCTGGCGATCTCAGAATGTCCGGGCGTAGAGTTTGCCGGAACGGGGCAATTGGACACCCTCCAAGGGCCGCGCGTAGGCGGTGCGCTCCATCACGCGAAAGACCTTGATTTGCCCCACTGCCCGCGGAGAATCTCGGCCAATCACCTCGCCCGTAGAAGGAGAAAGCAGCGGCTCTTCATCCAGGGCCACATTCAGCACCATGCCCGGCTCAAGGCCCGAGCCAAGCCCCCTATCCAACGAATAGGAATTTTGCCCCATCTTGCGTTGAATTCGGCACTCAAAGGGTAGCTTGGATGTACGGCGCTGGATATCGCGCTGCAGGGTGCGCTTCCAAGTCTCCAGCGTGGCCGGCTCGGTCGAGGCCGGTGCCACATAGGAGGCAATTTGCTCCTTGCGGGCTGTGTCCGTCAACGTCACCGTCACAAAGGCCTGATCCTGCTCATCCACTACCACTTCGCCTTGAATACGGTAGGAAAACTCCGGCGCTTGAATGCGCATGCGCAGTCCCTCGAGGTATTCCACGCCCTCCGCCTCCTGCAGCATGCCCACCAGTTGAGCATGATAGAGCCCGGCAAATTCGGCGGGGCCCTTGAAGGGCGGGCAGAAAACAGCTTGACGCAAAACATCCGTGGAAGGCACCGGCTCAATCGCCGCTACCGCTGTGACCATCATCCATGCGGCAGCCACTCCAGCCGCCGCCATCCAGCAAAATGCTTTGCGTCTCATGCTCTGCTCCTTCCGGCGGCCCTGCCGCCCAGAGTTAAAATGCCGCGTTGATAATCGGGAAGAACGTCAGGGGCCCTTCCGCCAGCAGATTCACCAGCCCAATCTGAATCCCGCGCAGCGATACCGTGCGATTGATTAAACCAATTTGAATCCCGTTGACGTCATCGGCCCGATTGAAGAGACCCGCCTGCACGCCATTGATGTCATGGCGGACAAGGTTGACGAGTCCCGCCTGCACACCGGACACCGAGCCCATTTGGCTCAGCAGACCCACGCTGATGCCGTCGAATTCCGTCTCGACTAGGTTGACCAGGTTGACTTGGAACGCATCCATCTGGATTGACTTGCTCCAGAACCCCACGTCTACGCCCATGACATCAAAGTTTTCACTGGCCACCAGGTTCAATCGCAAGCCGATAACTGTGGTCTCCTGCGGGAATAACTGAGCCTTAGTACCGGCAAAGCCGATCTGGAAAGGAGTCATGTTCAACGCCAGCGCCGGGCCAGCCATCAAGACAACCAGGCACAAACCTACCACTATTTTTTTCATCGTAGCCTTTCGTGTTATCACTTTCATTTTATCCTCCGATAATGGCGCGAGTCTTGACCTTGCGGATTTCTTCTTCATCCGCCCAGAGCAACCGGCCACTCTTCAAATCTCTCAAGCTCATGGTGAACTTATAGTACACATCGCGGACGCGGCCTGCTTTCTGGCTGATTTCCGATAAGTTGGCCGTCAGCATGTAGCGAGGCGCGTCCTGCTGGCCCATCGCGACCGCGTCCTGCGCGGCCGTCTGCTGGTAGGCCAGTTCCTCCGCCAGAGCCGCCTCGGTCGTCCGGTCTTGGAAGCTGAACATACGCGACCGGATCAACTTGGTGCGGATGCTATCGGTTACGGATTCCGTATCGATGTGCTGGGACGTCTTGTTCTTGACCTTGTCCACAATCAACAGCGGCGGTCCGGCTGTGCCAATGTCGTCCATCAGCAGATCGTCGCCCAGCAATGAATCAACCATCTTGGCTGCGATCCGTTGCAGATCCGCCGAGCCGAATTCTGTGGATATCGGCTTCGTGGATGTCGCATCGCCATATTCCATCGTATTTATGCAGCCCGTCATCATGGCCACCAAGGCCAGAACCGCTAAACCTGTCCACATTCTTTTCATATCCGTCTCCTTGACCAGGCGGCAAACCGCCCGCACTTCCCTTGCTGACTCTCTATTTATTCAAACCGTTCTGTCGCGCCGGCATTGTCCAACTAGTGAACGATCCAGCGGGTACGCTCTCCCGTGCGGACACGCAGCTTGAACGACACGGCACTGGCATTGGGGGCCACACCTTGGATGGTCTTGGTCTCCTTGCCATGCAGGACCAGCGGCCGCCACGGGTCGCCGTCGGGATCGATTTCTGCGCCCTCTTCGTCAAACCAGGCAAACTTGGACTGCGCGGTATAGGTCTTGTTCATGCGTGACGCCAGCTTAACGTTGGCCTTCATGAGCCCGTTCTTGGTCTGGCCCACAATCAGATCCTCTACCGTCAGCAGGCGCGCCACCTTCGTGTTGTCCACCTGCAGCACCTGCTGTAGGTTGCCATCCACGTCAGTTTCCGCCCCCACCGTAAAGCCTGCGGTGTTGGGTGCGGCACAGCCTGCCGCCAGTACGACTGCCAGGGCCGCCGCTAAAATCATCCATTTTGCTTTCATACGCCTGCTCCCAATTGCTTAATTGCCATCTTGTTGGATCACGTTAATCAGATTCGCGTCTGGCCGACGGTCGTCGCCGATCGTCAGAGATTCGCCGGGCATGCCTTCAAGCCGAATATAGCTTTCGCTCATTTGCTTGCCGGCCCCTTCGGCCACAACGGTTGTGGCTCGCGCCTCGGCTGCGCTCTGCTCACGGGCGATATCATCAATGCGCTCCTGCGCCTCCAACTCGCCCTTACGGGCCAAACCAACCGCCGACAGCTCCAAGGGAACCGTCAGCACCTGACCATCCGCAAACGCCACGCTCTTTTCCCACGTCGCATAGCCTTCGCGGGTTACGCGCACTTCATGCACACCCGGTCGGACTTGGATCGTTCCTGGTGCGGTGCCCGCCACCACGCCATCGATTTCCACGGCAGCGCCGTCAACCGGTGTTGTTACCGTCACGGTCGCCCATGTCGGTTCTGCAGCGGCCGCCAGAGCCAACGCCTCCTGACTGGAGGCCACCCGCGCCGCTAATTCCACCGCGCCACGATCCAGCAGCGAATTCAACTGATCGCCCATATCGGTCTGGACAAAGGCGGTCTGCATCACTTTTTCGTTTACCGCAATCGTATCGCCATACACCTGCGCACCGCTATTGCCCTCAAGCACCCGTAGCGCCACTCGTAAGGTTGTAATTTTTGCTTCCTGTGGAACCCCATAGCTCTGCGTGCGCACGGTGTTGTCCCCCAGCGAAACCAGAGAGGCCACCACCAGCACATCTGCCTGGATCATTTGCGCAATTCGCAGCGCCGACGCTTCCCGCGATGGCCCATCCACAGTGCCTTCGGATTTCACGGTCTGCAACACCTCCACTGCCTGGCGCAGTGCTTGCTCATCCTCCGCCCGGCGCGACTCCGTAAACCGGTCCAGAACATCCTGTACCCGAACGACCTCGAATCCGGCATCCCCCAAGCGCGTTGAAACCAAATCATTAAACGCGTCCAACTGCCCCTCTAGGGACGCACCCGCCCGGTTTTGAACAAACAGCGCTGCGCGTGGCGACGCCTCGGCCATTCCCGCACCCAACACCAGACCCGCCATCAGGGCTATCGCAATTGTCTTCATGTTGCGCTCCTTTTCCATAATTTCAGCTTCAGGGTTGCATGATTTGCTGAGAATATACAGCCAAATCGATTCTCGTCACAACCACTAACGTCGTCTTACCCGCCACCAAGGTTACCTCTCCCCCCCAGACATCGCCTCCAGCGGGCGCCCGCAGGGCCACGCGGCGGCACCCCGGCTCCACCCACGCGCTCAAAACGTGGATATGCGCTGGCAGCGTCAGCCAGCTTCGCAGATCCGCCTGTTCGGAAAACAGATTGTACAGAATCACTCCCAACTCCACCCACCCCTCGCCAGAATCGTGGGCCGCCTTGGCCGTCACCCCTTTAGTCACCGCTCGCGCTATCTGGCGCGTTAAAATCCCCGGCATCTTTTCCGCCAGCGCACGGGCCGCCAATGCCCCCACGCTACAAATCGGTGCCGTTGCTCCCACCCGCCGCCCACTGACCACCACGCCCACCGGCACCGGGGCCGGAAATGCCTCTGCATAGACCGGCAGCGCCACCACACCAATTGAATTCGCCGACGGCAGCGGATAGGCCACTGCCATCTCTGATTTTTGGGGTGCTAGTCCCTCTTCGTACAGCACCACCAATCGTGCCTTCCCCGCCAAGTCTCCCGTACCGTCCGCTGGCGTGTCCTTCGCCTGCGGGAATCTCCGCTTAAAATCGTCGACGTCCTCCCGCATGCCCAGCCGCTTGCCTAAACGGAACAAATCCTGCTGCAAATAGGGGTTGTCCGGAAAAATCTCTAGCGCTCTTTTATAGTCGATATAGGCGTCGTTACGCTCTCCCAGCATTTCCCACACCACGCCCGAGAGGTAGAACGTCGCCGCATTTTGGAACGAATACTTTACCCCCCCGGCCATCTCATCCAACCCGGCATAGACCGGCAGCAAATAGGGATCTTGTTCGGCTTCCACCGGCACGTTGGACGTGCTGGATTTTGCCCGCTCGATCTCCCGTTCATGGCGCTCGCTGGCCGCCTCCTGTTCACGGTTGGCGCGGCGCACCTCCACCCCCGCCCCGATCAGGTCGTTCGTTGCCAGATAGTTAAGGGTCTGGTAGTGGTGCACCAGCGTCCGCTCATAGCTCGATGCCCGATACGGAATTGCCTTGTCGTTTACCAGAACCGCACTGGCCTGTGCCCCCGCTCCCGACGCCGAGATTACGGCTTGGTCGTCCCGCGCCTCCCAGTTGGCAATCGCCTTCTCGAAAGCTGCGCGCGACTCGTCCAAATCCCCCTCCAATTGCGCCACCCGCCCCATCTCCATTGCAAATAATGTGCCGTCACGGCCCTTTGTACGCTTGGTGAATGTCCGCTCATAGTTGGTCCGGCTTCCTGTACGCAGCGGTTCCAGCGTTGTGCGCTCCATACCATCCGGATAGTGACTGAAGGTTCCGCACCCCGCCCCGAGCAGGATCAACGCCAGCGCCAACGCCAATCCTACCCAGTGCCGGGGGGCTGCGCTTTGTGTATTGACTGAAATGAGCCGGCCTTTCACCATACGGGGATGACCCTAACACCTTCGCCGACGCCGGACACTCAAAAATTGCAGTGGGTGGATGCCCACTGCCATTTGCAGGATCCCCGCCTCGCCACGCAGCTCCCCGGGGTTCTGGCCCGCGCCCGGAGCGCAGGCGTGGTGCTTCTGCATGTCGCCGCCACATCCGAAGCTGACTGGCCCACGGTCAACGCCCTCGCCGACGCTCATCCCGGACTCATCCTTTGCTCCTTCGGCCTCCACCCATGGTTCATCAAGGATCGAAGCGGCCACTGGCTCCAACACCTCCAGGACAGGTTGATGTCGCGCCCCGCCGGCATCGGAGAAATCGGCCTCGATGGCCGTATGTGTGACGGCCTCGATGCCGACCGTGAAGCCGTTTTCCTCGCCCAGCTCGATCTGTCCTTTGAACTCGCCCTGCCCGCCTCTATTCATTGTCGCGATGCCTGGGGACGCATGCTGGAGATTCTCTTGTCCCGCCCCCCTCATCCCGCGGGCCTCCTCATTCATGCCTACTCCGGCCCCCCCGACGCCCTCCCCGCTCTGGCTGAAAAAAATATTTTTATCTCCTTCGGCGGCACTTTGACTCGCCCAAACGCCCGAAAAGCCATCGAAAACGCTAAAAACGTCCCGAAAAACCGGTTTTTGCTCGAATCCGACGCCCCGGACCTGCCTCCGACGCTCCCGGAAGGCCAAAATGCCCATTTGCAGGACAAAAACGGCAAAATCCTCTCCGAACCGGCCCATGTTCCCGTTGTCGGCCAAATCCTCGCGGACATCCGTGGAACCACACTCCCCCCTATCGCCGACCAAACCACCGCGACTGCGCGGAGGTTGTTTGACAAGCTCTTGACCTGATGCCTTCATGATTCCACCTGTCGCCTAATACCGCAATTTCGTTACTTTGTTTAATTCTGTATTGATTTACCGCCTTATTCAACGCATCCTGCCGACGACTATTCGGCACAACCAGAAAGATTAGCCCATGCCCCAGACCGTCATCCTCACCCGCGATTTCGACCACATGAGCTCCGTCGCCGCCGGCCTCATCCAAACGCGTATTGCTCAAACCCTGCGCCAAAAGGATGCCTTCACCCTTGGTCTGGCCACCGGCAATTCCCCCACCGGCGTCTACCGGCGGCTCGCCCAGACCTTTAATGACCGCACGCTCGAAGCCGAAAAGGTCCGCACCATCAACCTCGATGAATATGTCGGCCTGCCCGGCTGCAACGCCCAAGAGCGGGCTCTGCATTCCGAAAGCTATACCTTCTTTATGATCCAGGAATTCTTTGGGCTGTTGCAAACCAAGTTCGCCGCAACGCATGTGCCGTGGGGCTGCCTGATCGACGAAGATCGCCTCATCCGCGAACTCGAGGCCCATCCCGGCGACTGGCAGGCGCAGGGCGCTGACAAAGGCAAGGCCATCGTTATCCGCCCCGACGCCACCTCGGAGTATCTGCGCTGGGTCCGCACCGATATCCTCGATGCCTATGAAAGCTTGATTCACGATGCCGGCGGTAT
The DNA here is from genome assembly GCA_034005635.1 of Kiritimatiellia bacterium. Lineage (GTDB taxonomy): Bacteria > Verrucomicrobiota > Kiritimatiellia > CAIQIC01 > Lenti-01 > JAAZFE01. Next base: position 30,063 of record JAVEUJ010000006.1, read on the forward strand.
CGACCTGCATCTGATCGGCGTCGGCGGCCGCGGGCATGTCGCCTTCCATGAAGTCGGGATTCCATTCGAAGGCAACCGCATGCTCCTGGTCCAGCTCGACGACAACACGATTAGTAACGCCTTGACCGACGGCCATGCCTTGGCCCGCCCGGATAAACCCCGTTACGCCATTTCCATGGGCGCCGAACTAGTCTATCAAGCACCCTGCGTCGTTCTGCTCGCGTCCGGGCCACGCAAGGCCGACTCTGTCGCCGCTTCACTGATGGACGACCCCACCCCCGCCATTCCCATTTCCTACGGACAAATTCACGCCCAACGCGGCGGTGAGATGATCTATGTCATTGACCGTGATGCCGCCAGCGGTGTCCGCAAACACCGCGCCGCCATCGAAGCCCGCGGCATCGCCATCCAGGACCTCGACTGAATTCCCCCCCCCATTTTCTGCCCATCACCCGCTCACCTCCTAATCCAGAAAATCCCGCGACAGGCTCGGGATGACAGACGAGACGAGCCCTGTCTTTCCTGTCTTCACTTGAATGTTGAATGTTGGATGTTGAATATTGCCCTCCCCCCCCAACAACCACCCTGCGGAACTACGCGGAGATCCCTCGACAGGCTTCACACGATGGAAACCCCGGCTCTCGTAGCGTGGACCTCCCGGTCCGCGCTACGGGGAGCGCCTCCCCCCATTCGTATCATCCGTATGACTGCCTATCCACCGGGCTTGTACCGGTGTGCTTAAGGTTGTGTAGCCATACTAGCTACCCCGCCAGCCTTACCATCCCCGGGGCAAGCCCGGGGGATTTCCCCAATCCGGTCCCATCCCTGCCTGCCCAGACTCTTTTCCTGAGTTCCTGAGTTCCAGATTAATTTCCTATCCGTATACCCCCCCCTCTGTGAAACTCTGCTCTCTGTGGTAAAAATGACTGTTCGCCAATTTCCCAATCAGGCGCGCCCAGCGGGCGCACCTACAGAAAACCGTCTCCCGCCTCCTCTCCCCTTTCGTACTACAATCCCTCCAAACTGTGTTTCAAAAACACGTTTCTCATTCTGCCATTGCCATAAGCCATTTTCGCCAACACCTTGAACATTGAAGATTCCTTGTTGAATATTGAACATTGTCTCCCTCTCCCCTCCCTCTTTTCCTCTCCCCCTCTGTGCCCCTCGGTGGCCCTCTGTGGTTAAACCGGCTTTCTTCCTGCTTTCCTGCTGTTTCCTGTTTTCCTGCTAAATTCCCCCTCCGCTCCCTGCTCCTTTGCGCCTTCGCGTCTTGGCGTGAAACCGGCTGGTTAATCTGTTCATGAGTTCTTGAGTTCAGATTCATTTTCCTCTTTCCCCTCCTTTCCCATCCGTGAAATCGGTGTAATCCGTGGTGGTCTTTTCTTCTTTGGTTGCGGCTATGCCGCGCCGTGTCCATTAGTGTTCATCCGTGGTTAAATTCTCTTCTTTGGTTGCAACTATATCGCGCGGTGCTTCTCGCGCTTTCTCTTGCGCCAGATTTGCTCGCCTGTTACCGTCATACCTCTAACAGCTCTCTGTAATCCTGAACCAAAGGTACAGCATGAAATGGCATTTTCTCGGCGGCGTGAGTCAAGTCACCGGCTCCAAACACATCCTCGAAACCGGTACGACCCACCTCTTGTTTGACTGCGGCCTCTTTCAGGGCCGCCGCAAAGAAGCCAACGAGATCAACCGCAACCTGGGTTTTGCCCCCAACTCCATCGCTGCCATGGTGCTGTCGCATGCCCACATCGATCACTGCGGCAACATCCCCACCCTTGCCCAGCAGGGCTATCGCAACCCTATCCACGCCACCACCGCCACGGCCGACCTCCTGCCGATTATGCTGCGCGATTCTGCCCGCATCCATGAATCCGACGCCGCCTACCTGAACCAGAAGACCAACCGCCGCGGCCTGCCCCAGATCATCCCCCTCTACACGAGCGAAGATGCCGAGGCCGCCATCCGGCTGATTCAGCCTCACAAGTATCAAACGCCCGTCTCTCTCCCCGGCGGCGTCTCCTTCGTTCATATGGATGCCGGCCACATTCTTGGTGCCGCTCTGGCACGCATCGAAATTCCCCGACCGGAAAAAACACCGCTGCGCGTCGGCCTGGCCTTCGACCTCGGCCGCTATAACCTCCCCCTCCTCAACGACCCGGTTCAGATGCACGATATCGATATCCTCATCTGCGAAAGCACCTACGGCAACCGCCACCATACCGACGCCCGCAACGAGGGCGAAGACCTCCGCCTCGCCATCACCCGCACCCTCGGCCGCGGCGGCAAGGTCCTCATCCCCACTTTTGCTCTCGGCCGCGCTCAGGAAATCATCTATCTCATCGCCCAACTTCGCGACCGCGGCGACATCCCCGATGTCCCCGTCTACCTCGACAGCCCTATGGCCCAGGCCATCTCTCGCGTCTTCGAAGATAACAAACCCTACCTCGACGAGGACTATCACGCCCTGCGCAAACGCATGGGCTCCATCATGACCGCCAAATGGCTCACTTTTACCGAATCCGTCGCAGAGTCCAAAGCCATCACATCCTCCACTAATCCCTCTATCGTTCTTGCCGCTTCCGGCATGTGCGAACATGGCCGCATCCTCCATCACCTCAAACATGGTATTGAAAATGAGCGCAACAGCGTTCTCCTGGTTGGCTACCAAGCCGTCCATACCCTCGGCCGCCGCCTACAAAACGGCGAAAAAATAGTCCGGATCTTCGGTGATGAGTTCACCGTCAAGGCCGAGGTGGAAGCCCTCCGTTCTTTCAGCGCCCACGCCGACCGCACCGAACTCCTGCGCTATGCCCGCGATGCCAAACCCCGTCATGTCTTTCTGGTCCACGGCGAACAGGATCAGCGCGAATCTTTCGCCGACCTATTGCGCCAGGAACTCCGTGTGGATGTCCACCTGCCCAACAATGGCGATGTGGTCGACTTCGAGGAACTCCAAATCCCATGAGTGACCCCACCCCACCCCCATTTCGCGCCGGTATCGCCGCCATCGTCGGCCGCGCCAACAGCGGTAAATCTTCCCTGCTCAATGCCCTGCTCGGCGAACAGGTCTCGGTGGTCTCCCCCGTGGCCCAGACCACTCGCCGCCCTGTTCGCGGCATTCTCAACGAGGATCACCTCCAAGTCGTCTTCCTTGATACTCCCGGCATCCGCCAAGCCTCCCATTCGCTGAGTTCCATGCTCAACCGCACCGCCCGCGGCCTCGTCACCGGCTCCGACGCCGTCGTGCTCCTGTTCGACGCCTCCATCCACCCCCAGGATGAAGACCGCGGCTGGATGAAAAAACTCTCCCGCGAAAGTGAACCCATCTTCGCCGTGCTCAACAAAAGCGACTTGGGCCTGCGCCGCCGCGCCTATGAAGAGGCCTGGGCCGAAGTCATCGAGAAAAATCGCGCCAAAGACCCCGATTTCTCCCCCCCCCCCCTCCGCTGGTTCGAAACCTCTGCGGCAACAGGCCAAGGCCTGCCCGAACTCCTCGACGCCCTCCGCCAGGCCATGCCCGAGTCCCCGGCACTCTTTCCACCCGACATGCTCACGGACGACCCCCAACCCTTTTTCATCGCCGATGTCATTCGCGCCCAGATTAATTTTCGGCTCAAGGCTGAACTACCCCACGCCATCGCTGTTGCCGTCGATCAGATCGACGATGCCGAAACGCTCGTGACCATCACTGCCACCATTTACGTTGAAAAAAGTTCCCAGCGGCCCATTGTCATTGGTAAACAAGCCAAGATGATCCGCGACATCCGCCACGCTGCCCAAAAAGACCTCACCGCCATCTACGGTAAACCCCACAAACTTGAACTCTGGGTCAAGGTGGAACCCAACTGGTCCCGCAACTATTGGCTCCTCAAAAAATTTGGCTACGTCAACGCCTGAACCGGGATTGTCACGCGTCGCCGCTAGAGCATTTTAAGATATTGTATAGCCATGCTCCGACTCTAAATAGCCGCGGCTCACTCCGCCACGGGCGGACAAGCCGGAGAGGGTTCGCCCTACCAACGGCGTGCAATTTCGACTTTGGGTAGGACGAGGCTGCCTGTCCGCCGTGGCGGATCCCTGCCAAGCCGGGCTGTTTTGATCAGCGCAGCAACCTTCGCCAGGAACGTCCTGCGATCCCCATTCTGAATCCTGAACCCTGAACCCTGGCTCCTTGCTCCTGGCTCCTGCCCCCTGCCCCCTGGCTTCCAAATCCTTCTTCACCCCGGCCGCTCGATCGTTATCAGCCGAGACTCGTCACCCGCCGATCCCGCCGCCAGCCTCACATGCCAACATCCCTCTGGCAACAACTCCCCCAACCGTTCCGCCCACTCGATTGCCACCACCCCGTCGAAATACTCCAAATAATCCTCCACCCCTAACCCAAAAGCATCGGCAGCTCCTCGCAGACGATACAGATCAATGTGAGCCAATCCCCGCCGGCCCCGATATTCGTTGATCAACGTAAACGTCGGACTCCCCACCGGCCGCCGCACGCCCAGGGCTTTAGCCAGCCCCTGCACAAAACACGTCTTGCCTGTACCCAAATCGCCATGCAGGCAAACCACAGCCCCATCCGGCAATTCAGCCTCCAGACGCGCCGCCAGCGCCTGCGTCTCCGTCGCTGATGTTGTCTCAATCTGACTCTGAATTTGCTTCATAGCTGCCCACCCTCCCAAATTTTATCCCCCAACGCAATTCCCGCATTCCCAATTCTAATATTCATTGGCTGACCCCATTTCGCCAAATGGGGTCAGCCAATGAATCTTAGAGTTTGCGTGGTGCCGCAATTCCGTTGCGGTGGAATTTAGCAGTTTGCTTTCCCACGCGTTTGCCGCAAAATGCCTCTTTATGGAAACTGACATTCGGTCATCCAGTCAACCCGAACTTCCGGGCTACGAGATTCTCCAGCGCCTGGGCACTGGGGGCACAGCCACGGTCTGGCTCGCCCGCCAGCGTTCCCTTGATCGCGTCGTGGCAATCAAGGTGCTATCGCCCAAACTGCTTGCCGATCCGGAAGCCCGGATCCAGTTTCAGGAAGAAGCACGTGCGGCGGCCAAAATTTCCCAAGCGGCTATTGTCAGTATCTTGGACTTCGGTGAACACGAAGGCCGACTCTATTATGTCATGGAATATGTGGCCGGCACCAACCTAGCCGAGTGGATTTTGCAAAACCAGCGCATGGCCCACGGCCAAGCCCTCAAGCTCGCCGAGATCATTGCCAGCGCCCTCGACACAGTTTGGCGCGAAACCTCCCTGATCCACTGCGACATCAAGCCCGGCAACATTCTGCTCGGTGCCGATGGCGCGGTGAAGCTGACGGACTTGGGCCTGGCGCGTATAGCCGGCTCCGCCGCCACCCGCGATGCCTCCGAAAACATCGAGGGCACTCCCTCGTATATTGCTCCCGAGCAGATCGAAGGCCTCGAACCCGACTGCCGCTCCGACATCTATTCGCTGGGCCTCACGCTCTATCATCTCCTCACCGGCAACCCGCCGTTTGAGGGCCGTTCGCTGCACGACATTCTCGACGCCCAGCAATCCGATTATCTTCCCGACCCCTGCGACCTGCTGCCGCGCCTGCCAGTCTCCTACGGCTGGCTGCTGGCGAAAATGACCGCCAAGAACCCCGCTAAACGCCAGCAAAGTTGGACTGAAGTACTCAAGGACATCCATCAGATTAAAAACGGCAAATCGCCCCTGCCCCCCTATCCCGGTGAGGACGAAAGCACCATCCTGCTCAATCCTCGCCATCGCCCGGCCGCACGCGCTAATACCATCAATTTGTCGGCCGCTGGCATAAAATCTATTACGCTCACAGCCTCCCATGAGGCCATGATTAGCCGCCAAAAGCGCGGATCAGCTTCCGCGGCGGCCTCTTCCAGTGGGGGTTTCTTCCGCTTCCTGTTCTTCTTGGCATTTCTTGCTGCCGTTCTGGGCGGCATCTGGTTTTTTGCCTTCAGAGGCCACCCCGACCGCATCGCCCAATTCAAAGCCGCCCTTCATGGCAAGCCTCTTCACGTTGCCCAGGCGCCAGATCCCACGGCAAGCGAGTCTGAGCAGACCGCCCCCTCCCCCTCGCCTGCCGAGTCGACCGCGGAGGTTCTGCCACCGGGGCCCGAGGACTTCTCCGCTGGAACGGGCACCATCACCCCTGGCGCTTGGAACCATCCCGGCTTCATTCAGGCCGCCAACTTATTCAACGAAACATTGGCCAGCTATCAGGAACATCTGAAAAAGCCTGACCCCGCTGATTCGACGTTGACCGGCCTGATTGCCGACGCCCAATATGCGGCGCTGCTGTTTGAAACCATTCGTATAGACGCCCCCGAATCTGTACCCGTCACCTACTATGCCAACCAGTGCTATCAACTGGTCAACGACCTGCGCCGTGCCCGGATGACACCGGAAGCGAAGAGTAATCGGCATGCTTTAGCCCCTAAAAAACGCCATCCTGACTTGGCCCCCTACCCCACCCCTGAGTTTGATCCCACCGATCCCTTCGCAATGCGCCAAGCGCAATACGGTTATGCCTGGGATACCCTGCCCGCTCCGATTGACCGTCCGGAAACAACCGAATTTATTCTGCTGCTCTCCGCTATTGCTGAACCCTCACCAGATACTCGCCTCCAAGCCGGGTTATATCTGCATGGTCCCCTGCGCTGTCTCATGAGCCAGGAAGATGCCCGTCAGATACTAAAGGTTAAACCCGAACCCCGGACCCCCATTGAAGGCGCCCCCTTCCCCTACGGTGGATTTTTCCAGTACACGAACCCGGCCGGCGCCCTCGGCTCCATTGGCCCTGGTCAACCGACGTATTCGCATGTGCGGCTGATTACCGACTCCGAAGACCTGCTGGTCGCGGTGCAGCTCATTGATGAACACCCCACTCCCCCACTGCAAACATCCCCTCTGGCTTTTTCAACTGCCTCCAAAATTATGGACTTTGTCACCGGCCAAACCCTGCCCCAGAAGGGTGATATCCGCGCCCACCACACCACCCTGCGCGGCGCTGGCACATTGCGAATCGACTCCGAAGTCGCTGATTTCACGGCGGAATCCGATCCTACGCCCGTGTTTCGTTCTGTGCTGCTACTGCCGCAACCGGTCGCTAATAATCTATTATATCACCTGCTAGGTTCTCGCTGAAAGGCTGTTTGCGCATGACCATCCTCGACCATTTGATATCCACCCTCGACGTCGACACCCCCGTCCGCGACATCCGTCTGGGCGTCTTCCACACCGCCGTGCTGACCCGTCGCTGCGGGCTCGCCGCCAGCCTGCCGCGTGATGCCCTGCGCCAAACCCCGCCCATGGTCCGGGAACCCGGCCAACTCCTGGATTGGACGGCGGAGGCTCTGGTTGGCCTGGCCCGTTCGGAGCACCTTCTCGAAGCCGCCATGGGCATGGCTACCCTAAATTCCCTGCTGGAGGTAGACGAAACTGCCTGCCAAGAGCTCAATGCCTCCGAACTCATTTTAGAAAAAGGACGCGACCGCAATGTCGTGGTGGTTGGTCATTTTCCGTTCCTGCCGAAGGTCCGCGATATTGCCCGCAACTTGTGGGTGCTGGAAAAGAATCCCCGCGAAGGCGATCACCCCGCGGAGCAAGCCGGAGAATGGATTCCGCAAGCCGACGTTGTCGCCATCACGGGGACCACCCTCACCAATCACACCTTGGAATCTCTGCTGCCCCTGTGCCGACCGGAGGCTTTTGTGATTCTGCTCGGCGACACCGCCCCCCTTTCCCCCATCTTATTTGACTACGGCATTACAGCCATCTCCGGCACCGTGGCCGATCAACCCGAGGTCGTCCTGCGCCACATCTCCCAAGGTGCCACCTACCGCCAAATCCGCGGCATCCGCCGCCTCACTCTGCTCAAACCCTGACGCCCATCGGCAGTGGGCCGATTGGGTATTGATTTAATAACGCAG
>JAVEUJ010000104.1:0-9048 GCA_034005635.1 Kiritimatiellia bacterium
GTGGAAAACCTGGCCCTGCCCATCCTCTCCATGCCCCTTGAAAATTAAATATGGCGGTTAACCCACCCCTGAACATCTTGGCGTGAACTAGTGGAATTTAGTCTGGCTTGATTCACCCGTAAGACAAGCTTGCAGGGAGGCTGGATGGTGGCTCACTCCCGGCCTTCGGCTTAGTTTCAATCCACTTTTCCGGGCCTGCGGTTTGTCTCACTTATAATAATAAGCGAGACAGTTTTTTTCACAGGAAAGTGCTGCGCGGGACAAAGGAGTGAGCGATGAGTCTCGATTATTTTTTACGGCTGTGAATCAGCACAACCACGCTTTGGGCATCCACTGCCAGCGTGGAACGGGACCTGCCACTGAAAACGGGCGGGATATCCTGGGTGCTGAAGGCCAGCGACCAGGGCCGGGAATCCGCATTAGGGGGCAACTCAAATTCCAACGGCTCATCGCTGCGATTGAAGATCAGATACAAGTCGTCATCGGTTTGGTCCCCGCCGATGCACTCGCGGCGACCGTCGAGGCGGCAAGCCAGCGCGTCACCTCGCTCCCAGTCGAGGGGATCGCCCGCCGGGCCAAACCAGCAAATATCCGGATAGCCGCCTGATTGTTTTTCACCTCGGAAAAAATGCCGGCGCGTTAATGCCGGGTGAGCCGCGCGGAACGCGATGACCTGGCGGGTGAAGTCATACAACTGACGGTGACGCCGCAGAAAATCCCAATCCACCCATGACACGTCATTGTCCTGGCAATAGGCATTGTTACTGCCTTGCTGGGTCCGACCAAACTCGTCCCCCCCCAGCAGCATGGGCACCCCCTGCGATAAAAACAGCGTCGCCAGCAAATTTTTTTGACGGCGTACGCGTTTAGCCCGAATGGCCGGATGATCGGTCGGCCCTTCGTGACCAAAATTATCCGAATGGTTGTTATTGTCGCCGTCGCGGTTATCTTCGCTATTGGCTAGATTGTGCTTCTGCTTATAGCTGACGAGATCGGCCAAGGTAAACCCGTCGTGACAGGTAATGTAGTTGACGCTTTTACAGGGCGACTGTCCGGGACGATCATAGAGGTCCGGGCTCCCGCAGAGGCGTGTCGCGAAGGTGCTCAGGGTGGCGCTTCCAAGCCAGAATTGGCGGATGTCATCACGATAGCGGCCATTCCATTCGCTCCAGCGCTCGCTGGGGAAAGATCCCACCTGATAGGCACCGGCCGCGTCCCAAGCCTCGGCGATGATCTTGACGCCGCGCAGTACCGGGTCCTCGGCGATCTGCTCAATCACGGGAGGATTGGCCAGCAAATCGCCATTACGGCCACGCGCTAGGATGGTGGCGAGATCGAAACGGAAGCCATCAACCCGCATGTGCAATACCCAGTAGCGCAGACAGTGCAAAATGAAGTCACGCACCACCGGGTGGTTGCCGTTGACCGTGTTGCCGCAGCCGGTAAAGTTCTTGTAGCTCTTGCCATCTGCCTCCAACATATAATAGATAGCATTGTCGATGCCGCGGAACGAGAAGGTCTGGCCGCCCATGCCCCCCTCCGCCGTGTGATTAAACACCACGTCCAGGATGACCTCGATCCCGGCCCGGTGCATCGCCAGCACCATCTCCTTAAATTCACGCACCTGTTCGCCGCGCTGATTGGCACAGGCGAACCGCCCATTCGGCGCAAAGAAGGCCAACGTGCTGTAGCCCCAGAAATTGCGCAAGTTCCGGCGCGGACCGTTCTCCCAGAGTAATTCCATTTCATTGAATTCTTGCGCGGGCAACAGCTCCAGCGTGGTCACGCCCAGGTCTTGCAGATGGGGGATTTTATCGATCAGCGCCCGGTACGTGCCCGGATTACGGGCTCCCGCGCTGGCATGAGCGGTGTAGCCGCGCACGCTGGCCTCATAGATGACAGATTCGTTCAACGGCACGCGCAGCGTACGATCGCCCGACCAGTCAAAGCCATCTTCCTTCAGAATGATGCCCTTGGGGAAAAGCCGCCCATTGCGAATCAACTGCCCCGGGGTGATTCCTTCATGGTCGCCCCATTTTTTCTGGCCGGTAACCGCCAGTGCATAGGGATCCAGCAGCCACTGCTGTGGATCATAGGCATGCCCTTCTGCGCCGGCGCGCGGTCCATCCATGCGATAGACATAATACTGTCCCGCGCGTGCCGTGGGCACATGCAGGTGCCAGAGATCGCCCAACCGATTGCGGTCCGGATCCAGTTCAAATTCCTCGACCGGCGTCTCGTCATCCGCGTGGGTAAACAGCAGCAGCCATACTCGCGTGGCATTGCGGCTAAAAATACTAAAATGAACACCATGTTCCACCACGTGCGCGCCATAGGGCACGGGGACAGGAACTCCGGGAATCACATGATCCTTCTTCTTCATAAGTCTCTTTCGCTTAACGATACATTAGCCACGAGCGCACGGAATAACGCACCCACTGACCAAAGGAAAGCAGGATGTCGAACACCGACGGACCGTCCGTGCGCCGACGCCGATGAGAATTTTTGTGTCGCACCCGCACGCGCCGATAGCGCTTGCCGTTGCGAACCACAACGGTCGCGCCGGTGGCGGCGGGGTCAACGGCTGTTGCCAGCTCTGGCTTATCAGCCGCTGCCAAAGTGGGTTGCAACTCTGCGGTGGCAGGCGCTCCGGGCAGATCGGTCACGACGCCGCAGATGGCGCAGACCGGCCGCCAAGGTTCAGAAAAATCACTCCACATAATTACCAATTTTGCGGCTAATTCGACTGCCGCCAGTGGTTCGTGGTGGTAGTCTACGGTGCTTGCGGCCCACCACGCACAATCATGCGCACACGCCAAGCGCTCGCGCTCCAGCATCCGCGGCATTGAGGCACGACTCATACAGGCGGCGGCCTTTTCCACCGCCCGCTGCAGCAGCAGCAGCCGCTCATTTTCATCGGAACATGTGGCCATCTGCTGTTCCGTTTCGTGCGCGATAGCCTGGATCAGCGGCCCAAATTCCTGCCACAACCAGTCTTTTACCGCCGGCAGCGCCTTGCTGCGAATTCGCCCGCAGACTCGCTCCAAATCGTCACGCAGAGGATGGGCCCGCAAGGTGTCGCGTAAGTCTTCGCGGGCCTCGTGCAGCAGATTTCTCATTTCTGGCGCCAGTTCCGGAATATCCGCATAATAGAGCAAGACGCGCCCCAGTAAATGCGTCTGCTGCTTCCAATCGGCGAAACTCCCCTGTCCCGGTGCCGGAGGCGGTTTTGTAGCGCGACGTGGAGCCATCAGCGACACCAGCGCCAGCACCGGTGCCACCCAGGCCCCCGCCAGAAGAAACGCCAGCAGCCCGGCAAAGAAGGGGGAATGCGGGCGCAGCAGCAGGTACAGCCCGCCGCCCATGAGCAATGCCATGCCGGTCCACCAGAACATTGGCACCCGCCGTTCGCGGGCGGCCGCCTGCCGCAATTGGTTCATCCTGGGTCTTGCTTAGTGGCCGGCCTTGCGCAGCAACTCTGCTGCCAAGTCGTTCGCCTGGTGGAACACCGCCTGTTCGTCGATACCCAGCAACTCCCCCTTCTCGACCAACACTTCCCCTGCCACGATCGTGTACTCCGCGCGCGGAGCACTGCCGCAGAACAGCACCGCATGCGCCGGGTCCGCCATCGCCCCGGCAAAATCAATCCGGTCCAGGCGAAACAGCGCCAAGTCCGCGGCCATCCCTGGTGCGATCTGACCGATTTCCGGCTGGCCCAGAATTTCAGCCCCGCCGCGAGTCGCCATGCGGATGACGTTTTGCGGCGGCATCGCCGTCACATCCGTACCAACCCGGTGCACCAACAGCGCGGTCTGCATTTCTTTTAGCAGATTCGACGAGTCGTTGCTGGCACTACCGTCCACGGCGATACCCACCCGCACCCCGGCATCCAACAGCGCGGGTACGTGGCAAATGCCCGAGCCTAGGCGCAGGTTGCTGCATGGACAATGCGCCACGCCACATTTCATCTGACCCATCCGCTTGATTTCTTCAGGTGTGAGCCAAATGCCGTGGGCAAACCAGACATCCGGCCCCACCCACCCCACACTCTCCATGAATTCCAACGGGCTCATGCCCAACTTCTGGCGACAAAACGCGTCCTCGTCATTCGTCTCCGCCAAATGCGTATGCAAAAAGACTTTCTTCTCGCGCGCAAATACCGCGGTCTCCGCCAACGACTCTTTTGTCACGGAAAATGGCGAACAGGGTGCCAGCACGATGCGCGTCATCGCGAAGGGGTTCGGATCATGATATTTGGCGATTAAGCGCTCGCAGCTCTTCAGGATATCCTCGCCGCTCTGGGTCACATCATCCGGCGGCAGGCCGCCCTGCGACCGCCCAAGGCTCATGCTGCCGCGGGTGGGATGGAAGCGCACACCGATTTCGCGCGCGGTATCGATTTCGATATCGAGGAACTCTTCGGGCGCACGGCGGGGAAACACATAGAAGTGATCGGTGGTGGTGGTGCAGCCGCTAAGCAATAACTCACCTAGGGCGACCTGAGTGCTCACCCGCACTGCTTCTGGATTCAGCCCCCGCCACACTTCGTACAACCACAGCAACCAGTCGAAAAGTTTGGCATTTTGCACGGCCGGAATATTGCGCGTCAGCGTCTGGTAAAAATGGTGGTGGGTGTTAACAAACCCTGGGTAGGCCACGCACCAGCGCCCGTCGATCACGCGCGCATCCGCCGGCGCCGTCAGATTTTTCCCGATGGCCGTGATTTTCCCGTCCTCCATCACGACATCTACATCGTGCAGGATACGGTAGTCGTTGTCGACCGTCACTAGGGTGTGGATTTTTTCAATTTTCAGTGCACTCATAGCTTTACTCCTTGAACGTCATTTTTTTAACGGTCACGCCCGGCACCGCGGTCAAAGCTTCGGTCAGCTCGCTGACACGATCCATTACCTCCAGCAGAATCAATCCGCTGGGCGAGCAAAATCCGTCGCCGGTATCATGCAGCCCCAGTCGGGTGCGAATGGAACAGCCGAAGTCCGACAGGATGTGCTGCACCTTCGCGGTATGCTGGGTCCGCTGGGACACATGCACCCCCAGAATCGTTCGTGTTGTTTTGCTCATCGGACGTTCTCCTTCAAGGCCTGTTGTAACTCCACCGTAGCCGTGCACTCAATTTTTCGTGCCCAGCGGCCCGCCTGACCGGGCGCCACACGCACTGCCGCGCCCGCGGCTTGGGCAATCGCCGCTGCTGCCGCGATATCCCACAGCCAAACATCTTCCTCAAGATACGCGTCTAACCAGCCGCACCCCACATAGGCGCCCATCAGCGCCGCCGATCCCAACATGCGGATTTTTCTGGACCCCTGCACCTGGCGGATAAACTCATGTAGCGGCGCATCACCAAAATCCTGATGGTGCGGGAACCCGGTCGCCAAGGAGGCTTGAGCGACCGTGCGAACAGCCGAGGGCTGGATGGGCTGCCCATTTAACCACGCCCCCTTGCCCACAATGCCCGTGAAGAGTTCGTCGTGAAAAAAGTTATAGATCGCCCCGAGTACCGGCTGGCCATCCGCCCAGAGCCCCACCGAGGAACAGCATAGCGGCATGCCACGCGAATAGTTGAATGTGCCATCCAACGGGTCCACCACCCACATTAGCGATTGTTCATCCAACTCCCCATGCTCACCGCTTTCTTCAGTCAGCACTGGCAGGGGCATCCGCTGGTTCAACAAGCCCAAGATGCGGTCTTCGGCCAGTTGATCGGCCTTGAGTTTAATATCGTGGGCGGCTTCAGAGAGCACTTCCATGGGTTTGCGACTCAACTCCAGCAGCAGGCGACCCGCTTCCGTTACAGCCTCCACCGCCGCACTCAGCGCCATCGGCAAATCTAGTGTTGTGAGCCTCTCCATAGCAACAATCTACCCTCCGTTTGCCCTAAGGGTCAAGCGCTTGAACTTAATCAACTGCCCGGCAAGCCTCCACACGACCGCAGATGGGCTCGTGGGAAGAACCGAATTCCACGGCTGGACGCAGAGCCCCAAAGGCATCCGCAACATAGGGAATCCAGGCCAAGGCCACCTGCCGCACCTCGATATCCGTGGAGCGGGGGCGGATCGTCTCCGTTTCGATGGTCCAGCCAGCGGGATCATATTCAGCGGCTACGCGTGCAATTTCTTTTTCAGCCTCTGCCTCGAGAGCGGCCGCCTGCTGACGGACAGTAGCCAGGGCCTGTTCGGCGTGCTCAACATCGAGCTTTTCCTTGCCGGTCCGCGTCATGGAACCAATGCCGGTGGTGGCGCGGGACATTCCGCCGGCCTTGCGCCCCATAAGAACGGAAAGCGCGGCAGCGCCAAAATTGATGAAGGTCCCGGTGCGCTGGCGGGCAAGCTGGGCCTTTTCAGTCTCAACCTTGGCGGATGCCCGCTGCGTCCGGGTGGACAACGCCGCAAGCTTGGCGGCATAGGTCCGACGCATCTTCTCAACGTCCGCCTCACGCTTTTCGCGGAGGAGCTGGCCCGCGCGAATGCGAAATTCCCCTTCGGTTTCGCCGGGCTGACCACGCAACTTGTGCTGCGGGAGAAACATCAGATCGAGCGAAAAACTCTGCTGTAGCCAGCTTTTGCAATCTTTCTGCAACTGGACATAGTGTTTGGCATCCGCGAGTGGAGCGGGGATATCGGCATGCGCGGCCGCCGGCATTGGGGCGGAATCCTCTGCCGCCGACGTCGAGCGCGCGGCAGCCCAGTCCGGATCGCCGCGGTCGTTCACGGGAATCAATTGACTGACCGTCTGCCATTCGTCCACCCCCTTGCGGGCATCGGCGAAATGCAGCCGAGCCGTAGCCAAAAGGGCGGGACGATACACCATCCCCTCCCCGGTGGCAGACCTCGATGGGCGCAAATAGACCTGCGAAATCGAAGTGGAAATAACTGTTTTCGTCCCGGCGGAGAATCCGACCGGGGCGCTGGATTCCGCAGCGGGAAGCGCCGCAGCTTTACGGTCGGCCATCAGGGCCCCCACTTGGGCGGGTGACAGCGGCCCGCGCAAATACGACATGCACCAGCGTGTTTCAAACAGCACCGGGGCATCTTCATGGACATTGCGCATCAGAAATACACGGCTGCCAAGGTTCGCCAATAGTCGATCTAACGTGGCGCGGTCAAGTCCCTCCCCCGCTGCCGCAGAAGTCAGACCCTCGATGACACGCATCTTGTCGCGCTCCGTCTGCAAGCGCCCAATAAACCAGGTGCCCGTGTTTGACAAGCCGCGGTAATCCAAATCCACCGGGTTTTGGGTGGCCAGCACGATCCCCAGTCCAAAGGCCCGTGCCTGCTTCAATAGCGTCAACATCGGTGCCTTGCTCGGCGGTTGTGCGGTGGGCGGAAAATATCCGAAAATTTCATCCATGTAGAGCAGGGCGCGCAAGGTTGACGTGCCGGTTTGGCGGCGCGTCCAGGCCAGCACTTCGTTCAGAAGAACCGTCACGAAAAACATGCGCTCGGCATCGGAGAGATGCGCAATAGACAGGATCGACACCCGTGGACGTCCGTCGGTGGTGTATAGCAGCCGCTGAATGTCCAGCGGTTCGCCTTCGGTCCAAGCCGAAAATCCCGGCGCGGCCACCAAGTTGTTCAGCCGCATAGCCAGCGTAAATCGATCCTTGGCCGGATAAAAAGACTCCAGTGGGAGGATGCCGATTTTGTCCATGCCCGGTTCCTGAATGGCATGAATGAGGGTGGCGATATCCAAATTGCGCCCTTCACGCCAAACGCGATCGACGATATTGGCCAACAGAATATGCTCACGCGACTGGATAGGATCCGCCTCCACCCCGGCCAAGGCCAGCAATCCGGCAACAGCGGCGGCCACGCGATCGCGCAACGCGGCCGCATCGTCCGCAAATCCCGGCGGCGGCGCATCCAGCGATGACAGGATGGATAACGGCAATCCCGTCCGTGAGCCTGGTGTATAAATGGCAAAGTCAGCCGCCGCCTTCAAGCGGGCGATCCGCTCACCGTCCTGCCCCCACGACGCCAAGCCCTTGGTCCATGTGGCCGCCGTCTTGGCGGCATAATCATCCGGGGTCTGCGACTGGCGGGCCGCTTCGCCGTCATCGACATAGGGTCGGAAGTCTTCAGGTGCCAAACGAGGAAAGGTCAGCAGCAGATTGCCCATGTCGCCTTTAGGGTCAATCACGATGGAAGGGATGCCATCGATGGCTGCTTCTTCGATCAGGGCAATGCCCAATCCTGTTTTACCCGAACCCGTCATGCCCACGCAGACCGCATGAGTCGTCAAATCCTTGGCATCATACAATAGTGATTCTCCGGGAGCTGCCGCGGTCCCACCCGGCTTGTGAACTCGTCCCAGATACAATACCCCGAGTTTTTCAAAATCGTTCATGCCACACCTCCTTGCCTGACCTTGGAACTCTACACCGCCCAACCAACTCACAACAGTGAAAAGCACAACGGGCGCATCCCCGTTTAATTGACTTCCATCGTCTACTCGTTGAAACAACGGACAGCCGCACGCTGAAGCGTGGACTACAAACGGGGCGGTGTTTGTAGTACAGCCTTCAGGCTGAACAGGCAAACTCGTGAGCTACATTCGGTCAACAAAATGGGGGTGCGCCCAAGCACAACGACATGGCGCGAAGGGAACACAAGCGCCGGAAGCAAACGAGGAAAATGGGGAGAACATGACATCAGAAGCCGCAATACGCAGCGTGCGTTTTCCACAGTGTGGATCCCGCAGGCGCGGGACCATAGCGTGGAAAAATGGCCCGAAAGTTTTCCATGGCGTGGAAAACATGGATTTATGCACTCAATTGAACAACTGGTCTCTCGCACGGACAGAGACACGAACCAGCAAACAGGGTGAGCACTATAGTTATTGCAATATTTATACTATATGTATTGCACTATGTATAGTGTTGGATTTTCTGCCCTTCCCCTTCCCTCTGCCGTCTGTCCTCTGACCTCTAATTCCCTGGAAACTATTCTTGTTTTCCTAGACATTCTGCCGACCTACTAACCCGGTCGACGTTTACATCAGCGACAGGGCATCCACATTGACGGCGATCGT
>JAVEUJ010000105.1:0-8959 GCA_034005635.1 Kiritimatiellia bacterium
GATTTCCTTTTGTTAGGGATTGTTTTTGACAGGGTTAACGAGATTTACAGGATGCGTCATACTTAAAACCAAACTTCCGGAGAAAAAACGAGGGGGGACAGAAGCCGGTGAAAGCGGATTGGATCAGTTGGATACCGATAAAAGCGGTGAGAACCAGCCACCAGGGGCTGACAAAATAGACGAGGGCGACCGAGATCAGAATCATCGTTCCGGCGAAGACGCGGACTCCGTTTTCTACAGTCATGGCACTAATTCCTTCTTATAGCGGGGAGAGAGGGGGGGGGGCCGCGGGCCGCCGCTGAACGGTCGGCCCGCGGAACGGAGCGGGAGCTATTTCTTCCGCTTGGTGGTCGGCTTCTTCGCCTTGGCCGCCGGCTTTTTCCGCGCGGCGGGCTTCTTCTTCAGCACGGCGCTGAGGACCTTCTCCTTGGACAGCTTGCGCTCGCAGAAGAACCAGTCCTGGCAGACCATGTCTTCCTTGCCATCCATGCGGTTCTTGGCACCCCCGCAGGTGCCCGCGGGGCTGATGATGACGTCATCGCCGGGACGCCAGTCGGCGGGGGTGGCGATATTAAAGGCATCGGCGGCCTGCATGGCGATCAGCGCGCGGTACATCTCGTCGAAGTTGCGGCCGAGGCTCAGCGGGTAGTACACCATGGCGCGGACGATGCCCTTGGGATCAATGTAGAACACCGCGCGGACGGCCTGGGTGGCATTCTCGTTGGGCTGGATCATCCCGTAGGCCTTGGCGACGTTCATGGTGATGTCTTCAATCAGAGGGAAGTTCACCTCGACATCCTTGTGGCCCTTATAGCTGATTTTTTCCTTGATGGTGCGCAGCCAGGCGATGTGGCTGTAGAGGCCATCGACCGAGAGGCCGACGAGCTTGCAGTTGGCTTGGGCATACTGCTCTTCCATCGCGGCAAAGGAGATGAACTCCGAGGTACACACCGGTGTGAAGTCCGCCGGGTGGCTGAAGAGAATCACCCAGCTTCCGGCGTACTGCTTGGGGAAGTCGATGGGGCCCTGGGTGGTGACCGCCTTGAATGACGGGGCCTTGTCGCCGATGCGGGGCAGGGAGGTGGGGGTGACTTGTTGTGGGTCCATGATAGGTCCTTTCGGTTGGGGTTAGTTTAATACCTAATCTATATCAATAATAAGTAAGTTATTTGGCAGATGCAATCAAAAAGCCCACCAGGCCCCAGACAATCATTGATATCCAGGGGTTGGAATTAAGGGGGCAGGTGCCGGTTTTACAGCCAATAAAGCGGTAGCTCAGGTAGCCGATTACGGCACCGATTGCCGTGCCGATAACAGTTTTAAGAATGGGATTCATGATGTTTCTTTCTGGTGTTGCAGGGGGGAACCTAAATTTCTGTTTCCACGGGCAGCGAGAAAACGCGCAACCCTTCGCCACCGTAGAGACCTTGCTGGTACTCCTTCAGCGCGGCGATCAATTTTTCTGTCTCTTCCGAGGGCACCACGGTAAAGAAGATGGCGGATTTCCCTGGCCAGGTATGAGTGCCGAGGTGCTTGCCGGTTTTGCCTTCGCCCAGGACGTTGGGAATGACGCTATAGGAATGGATGCCGTACTGAGTGATCAGCTTGCGGACTTCTTCCAGCCGATGTTCGGGACAGATGGTCATTAGCATTTTCATGGGTCAACCCTCCGCATTGGTTTTGTTGTAGAGCAGGCCGTAGGCCACGGGCACTACGACCAGGGTGAAGGCCGTGGACACAAACAGACCGAAGATGATCGACCAGGCCAGGCCGCTAAATATAGGGTCCATTGTGATGGGCCATGCTCCGAGCAGGGTGGTGCCAGCGGTGAGGAAGATCGGCCGCAGCCGCACCGCACCGGCCTCAATGATGGCGTCCTTCAGCGGTTGCCCGCGTTGAGATGTGCTGCGGATGAAGTCGATCAGAATGATGGCGTTACGCTGCACGATCCCGCCCAGCGCAATCATGCCGATCATAGCTGTGGCGGTGAAAAATACAGGATCGGCATATCCCCCGACGGTCTGTCCGGTCAGGATGTTCAGCAGCCAGAAGCCGGGCATGATGCCGATCAGCGTCAAGGGAATCGAGAGCATGATGACGATGGGCAGCAGGTAGGAGCCGGTTTCGTATACCAGCAGGACATAGATGGCCAGGAGCGCGGCGGAGAAGGCGATGCCGAGGTCGCGGAAAACATCGACCGTGATCTTCCACTCTCCTTCGCCGGTCCACACAGCGCGAATGCCGTCGGGAAGAGGTGAGCTCTTCAGGTCGGCTTGCTGTGACAGCACGGCATAGGCCGGGCCGCGGCCGGCCATTTCGGCAGTGACAAATACCACCCGGTCCATGTTCTTGTGCATGATGGTGGGATCGACAACGTCTTCTTCGAATGTGCCGAGTTCGCCGAGCTGTACACTGTGGCCCATGCGGCCCTTGACCTGGACCGTCTGGAGGCGCTCGGGGTCGGAGCGTTTCTCGCGCGGCAGGCGCAGGACAATGGGCAACTCGTTCTGCTCGCGCGGGGCGTGGACCACGCCCACGGGCATGCCAGCGAGGGCGATGCGCAGGGTGCCGACGATGTCCTCCGTGGAGATACCATTGAGGCCGGCCTTTTCGCGATCTACGCGGAAGAAGAGTTTTTGCTGATTATCTTCGGCCGAGATATCGGCTTCGACGACGCCTTCTTCCTGTGCGAGGCGGTCGCGAAGGACGGCGGCCGCAGCGATCAGGTCGGAGTAGGGCTGGTCGGGGCGTCCATAGATTTCGGCGACGACAGTGGCCATGACCGGTGGTCCGGGCGGCACTTCGACGATGCGCATCAGTGCGCCGGTTTTTTCACCGATGGCGTGGATGTCATCGCGAATACGCAGGGCGATGGCATGGCTGCTCATTTGGCGCTGCTGGCGGGGGAGCAGGTTGATGCGTACATCGGCCAGATGGGGGGCTTGGCGCAAATAGTACTTACGGACCAGGCCGTTGAAATCCATCGGCGATCCTTCGCCGACGATGGAGACAGTGTTGACGACCTCCGGGACAGTCTGAAGATAGGCCTCGATCTCGCGCACCGCGGCATCGGTGGTCTCGAGGGTGGAGCCTTCGGGCAGATCCACGACGACTTGCAGTTCGTTTTTATTATCGAAGGGCAGCATCTTTAGCGGCACGCGCCCAGAGACGGCCAGGAAGATAGAGAAGCCGAAGAGAGCGGCCACCGCCAGCAGGAGCAGGCCACTACGGCGGCGGGAGGCAACGAACGGCGTCATCAGGCGCCGATAAAAGCGGTAGGTGCCGCTGGTGGTCACGTCGTAGGCCGCGGTCTCAGCGTCGCTTTCCTTAAGCAGCTTGCTGGCCACCCACGGGGTAATCGCCAGGGCGACGAGCAGGGAGCTGATCATGGTCAGGGGGACGTTGAGGGCCATGGGCGCCATATAGGGGCCCATCATGCCGCTGATGAAAAACATCGGGATGAATGAGACAATGATGGACAGGGTCGCCAGCAAAATCGGCGGCATGACCTCCTCCATCGCCAGCGCCACGGCCTGCAGGCGGGGATATTTTTTCATCGCGAGAAAACGCGAGATGTTTTCGACCCCCACGATGGGGTTGTCGACCAACAACCCCAACGCCAGGATCAGGGCAAAGAGCGTTACCCGGTTGATGGTGTAGCCGAACAGATAGTTAAACAGCAGCGTGATGGAATAGGTGATGGGGATGGCGAGTCCGACAATGATGCCTTCGCGCCAGCCCATGGTCAGGGCGATGAGCCCGACGACTGTCAACAGGCCCATGCCGAGGTTCATTACCAGGTCGTTGACCTTCTCGTTGGCAGTATGGCCGTAATCGCGGGTGATGGTGGCGGCGACGCCTTCCGGCAACATGGTCGCCTGAAGGTCAGCGATCATGGCGTCGACCTGCTGGGCCACTTTGACGGCATTGCTGCCCTTTTTCTTGGCCACGGCGATGGTGACGGCGTCAGCTTGCTCGCCGGGCGCGAGGCCGCCCGCATCGTCGATGGAAGCCGCCGCGGGGCCGGCTGAAAAACGCGTGTAGGAATTCAGCTCGTCGGAGCCATCTACCACCTCAGCCACGTCGCGCAGATAGACGGGGCGGTCCTGATGCACCCCGACCATCAGGCTGCGGACTTCGTCGGCGTCATGAAGGAAGGGGCCGGTTTCGACAGCGATTTCGCGGTTGGCCTGGGCGAAGGAGCCGATCTGGGCCTGGGCGTTGGACATTTTCAGGGCGCCGGCGACTTCCATGGAGGAGAGGCCGTAGGCTGCCAAGCGTTCGGTGTCGAGGTAGACATGCACCACGCGCTTCTGGCCGCCGTGGATGGATATCTTGGCGCTGTCGGGAATGCGTTGGAGCTTGTTGGCGACGACTTCCGCGATGCGGTACAGCGTGTGGGTGTCGTGAACTTGGCTGTGCAGCGTGGCGTTCACGATCGGCACGTCATCGATCTCGATCGGTTTGACGACCCAGCCAGCAATGCCGGGGGTGGCCTGATCGATGTTCTGGAAGATTTTGTTATAGATCTTGATCAGGCTGTCTTCGCGGTCTTCGCCGACAAAGAAGCGTACCGTGACGATGGCCATCCCGGGACGGGACATCGAGTAGACATATTCCACACCATCGATCTGATAGAGCATCTTTTCAAGACGCGAGGAGACGAGCTGCTCGACCTCTTCGGCAGAACTGCCGGGCAGCATGACCATGACATCGGCCAGCGGAATAACGATTTGGGGGTCCTCTTCACGCGGCGTGATGAGGAGGGCCGCCACGCCTACGGCGAGGCTGATTAGAATCAGCAGGATCGACAGGTTCCCTTTCAGGAACGCCTGCAGAATTCCAGACGTGAATGACTGTTTGCGTGTTTCCCTCATGGATTAGTTCTCCTGCACGGGGTGGACAAGGATGGTCTCAGCAGCAGATAGACCGGAGAGAATTTCAGTTTTACCGTCGCGGGCCACGCCGGTTTTGACGAGGCGGCGGACGACGCGGTCGTCCCGCACCACCTGCACAAACGCGAGCTGGCCAACGTAGATAACAGCGGAGGAGGGAACAAACAGGGCCTCGCGCGGGCCAGCGTCAACCCACAGGCGGCCGAAGGTGCCGGGCAGGACAGCGTCTTCTACGTTGTCGAGATGGACTTTGACGAGCTGGGTGCGACTGGCGGCATCGACTTCGCTGACAATTTCAGAGACCGTGCCGGCGAAGGTGCGGGCGGGGCGCTCCAGAGCAACTTCAACGTCCTGGCCAATGGCGAGGCGGTCGACCAGACGGACGGGAACGGGCGCTTCGAGGCGCATGCGCGTGGGGTCATACACGGCCAGCAGCAGTGTGCCCGGATTAGCCAGGTCGCCTGCTTCAATTCGGCGCTCGGTGACAATGCCGGCGATGGGCGACTCGACCTGGGCATAGGTCAGCATGACCTTGACCTGTTCGACTTGCGCTTGGGCGGCGTTATACATGGATTCAGCGGCAGTCAGCGCCTGCTGGGTGGTGGCTTGCTTTTCCAAGAGGCTTTTGGCCCGGCTGTACTCGGTCTGGGCTTGGTTGAGCTGGGCTTCTGCCCCGGCGAGTTGTTGGCGGATATCGCGGTCGTCCAGCGTCACCAGCACTTGGCCTTTTTCTACCCGGTCGCCGGCGGAGGCAAACACCTCACTGACGTAGGCCGGGATACGAGCGCTGAGATTGATTCTTTCTTCCGATGTGGTCGTGCCGACCACCTCGACGCGGGTGGGGATGGTCTCGGCCTGGACCTCGAATACATCGGCATCTGCTGGAAGGGGCAGGCCGGGTTCCCGTACTAGCTTGCCGGGTTGGACCTTGCTGCCGAGGAAGCCCCCCGACCAGACAATGACAACCGCCAAGCCGACAAGGCCCAGAAGGAGCTTCGCGTAATTCTTCAGTTGGGGGATGATTTTTTTCATTTCAGATTCTCCGGTGTGTTAGGGGGGAGTTTGGGGTCAATATTCAATATCCAATATTCAATATCCAATGTTCAAATGCCGGGCGTTCTCATTCGGAATGGGGATCGAAGCAAGAAAACAGGAAACAACAGGAAAAAATGAAGAAAAAAGACAGATTTCAATCCTGTAAATCCTGTCAAAAATGGCTGTTGGGTGTTCATTCTGACTCCTGACTACTGTCTTCCGTCTCCTGACTCCTGACTCCTGTCTCCTGACTCCTGTCTCCTGGCTCCTGGCTTTCCCCCAGTTCTCCCTTGGCTCGTTTCAAATTGGACAAGGCGGTTAAATAGTCATAGCGTGCGGCGACGCCGCGGGTTTTCATGGCGGTGACGCCCACCTGAGTCTGGAGCAGCAGGGCGACGTCGGCCGCGCCTTGTTCATACTGTTCACGGACGATGCGCTGGGCTTCTTCAGCCGTTTCGAGGCTCTTGCCGGTGACGGTGAGTCGTTCCCACGCCTCTTGCGCGCCGAGAAAGGCTTGTTGGAGATCTAGTCGCAGATTCAGTCGCGCTTGATCTTCGTCGGCTTGTGCGGCGTCGAGTTCAGCTTGCGCCGCCTGGACGGTAGCGCGGGTTCGGGCACCGTCGAAAATATTGACTTCGGCCATCACGCCGGCCATGTAGCTGTTCTCGAAGTCGCTGGAGACATCGCTGTCGAAATCGTAGGAGGCGAAGGCGCTGACCGTAGGCAGATAGCCGCCACGGGCCTTGGCTAGGTCCTGCTCTTTGACCTTGCGCATCAGGCGGGCAGCGCGCAATTCGGGGCGGTCCTCATAGGCGTCGGGGTTGGTGCACTGCGGCGGCGGGGCGTCGAGGGCGGCCGAACCGGGCGATTCAATGGTGTCGGCGGCAATCCGGTCAACGCCGATACCGGCATTGAGTGCGGCGACGGCCAGTTGCAGGCCATTGCGAGCACGGATCAGGTCTTCGTTGGCCTGAGCCAACTGGGTTTCGAGATTCAGTACGTCGGTGCGCACGGCGCTGCCAGCGTCGAAGCGTTCGCGAGCGATGCGCAGGCTTTCCTCGATGCTATTGACCGATTCCGCCTGGACGTGGGCAAAAGCTTTAGCCTGCAAGACGCCATGGAAGCCGCGAGTGATTTCATGGACCAGTTGATTGCGGGCGGCAGCAAAAGCGTGCGCGCTGGCCTCAGCCCCGTAGCGGGCCATGTGTTTCCCGGCGTCGCGCTGGCGGTCGAACAAGCGCCATTGGGCGCCAAGGCTCAGGCGCAGATTTTCGGTGTCGCCGGGATGGTTGGCGTCGAACCCGGGATCCATCATGTTCAACTGCCGTTGATTCAATTCCATCATGAATGCCTGGATGGGATTGTCGCTGGCGGAGTACCCTGCCGAAACTCCAACAGAGGGATAGTAGTAGGACTTGGCCTGGCGCAACATCGCCTGGGCGGCGCCGATGCGACTTTCAGCCGCTTGCAGGGTGGGGGAGTTGTCCAGCGCCGCCTGCACCGCTTCGTCCAGGGTGACAGCGTGCACCGCTGGAGCCGCTAGCAACAGGGCGGCAACCAGAACCAGACCCATCTGACCCGCAAGAACGGTATGGGGTCGGTCCGTTTCTAGTAAATTGGATTTGGCTATTTGGAGCCACGACGCCCCCGTCGGGCGGCTGTTGGTTTGCAAACTGAAATCGGAAAGAAAAGAATTGTTCATCATCAGGCTCCTTTTTTGGCGCGCATGCAGTTGAGAATGGCCAGTGAGCGGCGATCCCCCAAGCGGTACCAGACTTCTTTGCCGCGACGCTCGGACTCAACTAGTCCCACGCGCCGCATTAAAGTGAGATGGGTAGACGTAGCCGCCTGGGGCAGTTTCAGGCGCGCCATCAGATCATGCACCGGGGCTTCGCCGCTAGTCTCCAGCAGGTCAATAATTTTGAGTCGCTGGGGGTGGGCCAACAGCTTCAATATCTGAGCCATGCGGCCCAATTCTTCTACCGATAAATTCTTTGTACGCGATGGCAAGTTCTCGTTCATGACACCTAACATATATCATTGTCATGATATGTCAACAACTAAATATGATAGTTTCTTTATGTGGGCTGCCGGGGATCACGCCTGAAGGGTGAAAAGTATAGTTATTGCAATACATATAGTACAGATATTGCAACAACTATACTATACATGTTGCAATATGTATACTGGTGAAGGTGGGGTGTGCCAGCCGGACTGGTCTGCCGGTCTTAATCCGTCAACGCCAGAAGTTGGAAGGATTTTGGCGGGAGAACGAGCGGGCCAGCAGGGACGTCTTTGCCGGTCCAGAGATCGCGGGCGGGGCGGGGCAACTGAAGTTGAATGGAGTGGGCGCCTTTGTGGATGGCACACCAGAGGGTGTCGTTGCCGAGCTGGCGTTCGAAGACGAGGGTGGCATCGCCGGGCGCTTCCAGCCACCGGAAGGATCCGCGGCGCAGGGCAGACTGGGCGGTGCGGATGGCGATCAGCTTCTGATAGAACGCGAAGAGTTCCAGGTCGGGGGCGCGGGATTGCGGGCGGGGCAGGGGGGCGTGGACGCCATGAGTTTCGTCCGCGGCCGGGATGTCGCTCCAGAGCATGGGTTGGCGGTCGCAGGGGTCGTTGGCACCCCACAGACCGACTTCGGTGCCGTAGTAGATCATGGGGGCGCCGGGGCCGGCAAATTGCCAGACGGCCGCGAGGGTGAGGGCCTGTCGGGCTTTAGGGCCGGGACGGTGGGTTTTGAGGTCAGGGTTATCAAAGGCCTTGGCCCATTGAAAATAGTGGTCCCAGGCGTTGAAGGGCGGGCAGGCGTTTTCAAGCATGGTGAGGATGCGGCCGGTATCGTGCGAATCAAGCAGGTTCTGCATGATCAGGGCAGTGCCGGGGGGATGGCGTGCATGGAGAGTGTCGATGCGTTCACGGAATCGGGCAGCGCCGTGCGCGGTGACATTCGGGGTGAAGAAGGAGAGGGTTGGGAACAGCCATTCGTAGTTCATCACCGCGGAAAATTCATCAGGCTGAATCCAGTC
>JAVEUJ010000106.1:0-8821 GCA_034005635.1 Kiritimatiellia bacterium
CGCATAGGGGGAAGCTATTGCACCCGATAAGCCGTTATGTTTTACTCTGTTGCCAAGGCGGTGGTTCTAATTTCCTTCCAAACAGACCGCCATTTTCTGATGCGGCGATCCCGAGGCCCGCTTCCCCCTGCGCCGCTTCACTCCTTACGCGCGATCGTCCCGACGCTTCGAGGTCGGGATTCGGCGAAAAGATTGGCGGGTTTTTTCGCGGCTGCCAGTCCGCCTGCGGCGGGTTTGCCCTGCGGGCTTCGGGTGGGGGCGTGCGCGCTTAAACTCTCTTGCGGGGTTCAATTGTTTTTCGAAATCGCCTCTTGATTTTAGAGACTAGGCGGCTTACGCTACGAAATAAGAATAATTACTAATTGACTGAATTCATGATTTCTCGCGCACAGGTGAACAAACGGGTGAAAGATTTTGCGGCGGCCTGCCGGTCTCGGCAGATCAAGGCCACCCACCAGCGCATGGAAATTCTGCGCGAACTTGCCTCGACGGGAGAGCACCCCGATGCCGAGACGATCTATAAGCGCGTGCGGCGGCGCATTCCCTCCATCTCGCTCGACACGGTGTACCGCACCTTGCGGATGCTGGAGGAAAAAGAAATCATCTCCCGGGTTCCTTCCATGCAGGACCGGGCGCGGTTTGATGCGAACATGGACCGTCATCATCATTTTGTCTGCGAAGCCTGCGGGCGCATCTGCGATTTCTACAGCGCGGACCTGGACCATTTTGCGCCGCCTCCGGAAGTGGCCGCGATGGGGAAGGTGGAGTCGGTGCACATCGAGTTGCGCGGCACATGCAAAACCTGCCGGCGCAAGGGGACGGCCTAGGAGCCGCCATTAGCGCCGCGCCGAGTGGCCCGTCATTTTAAGTTGTGGATGTGGATGAGGTATTGTGAGTCATAACAAAAGGATCAGACGATGAAAAAGCAGAAAAAGTCCGCCCCGAAAGCAAAGGCGATGGCGCCCAAGAAGAAGCTGACCACCGTCGCCGGTGCGCCGGTTCCCGACAACCAGAACGTCATGACGGCGGGGCCGCGCGGGCCCATGCTGCTCCAGGACGTATGGTTCCAAGAGAAGCTGGCCCACTTCGATCGCGAGGTGATTCCCGAGCGGCGCATGCATGCCAAGGGTTCGGGCGCCTATGGCACCTTCACCGTCACCCACAACATCACTCGCTTTACCAAGGCGAAACTGTTTTCCAAAGTCGGCAAGAAGACCGACATGTTCGTGCGCTTCTCGACTGTCGCGGGCGAGCGCGGCGCCGCTGACGCCGAACGCGACATCCGTGGCTTCGCCATGAAGTACTACACCGAAGAGGGCAACTGGGATCTCGTCGGCAACAACACGCCGGTGTTCTTCATGCGCGATCCGCTCAAGTTCCCCGACCTCAACCACGTGGTCAAACGCGATCCGCGCACCAACCTGCGCAACGCGGCATCCAACTGGGATTTCTGGACGTCGCTGCCGGAGGCGCTGCACCAAGTCACCATTCTGATGAGTGACCGGGGCATTCCCGCCTCTTACCGCACCATGCACGGGTTCGGCAGCCACACCTACAGCCTGTACAATGCCAAGAACGAGCGCTTCTGGGTCAAGTTCCACTTCCGCACCCAGCAGGGCATCCACAACCTGACAGACGCCGAAGCCGAAGCAATCGTCGGCAAGTGCCGCGAGAGCCATCAGCGCGACCTGTTCGACAGCATCGAGGCCAAAAAGTTCCCGCGCTGGACGCTCTTCCTGCAGGTGATGCCCGAATTGGATGCGCTGAAGCTGCCGTACCACCCCTTCGACCTGACCAAGGTCTGGTTCAAGAAAGACGTGCCCCTGATCGAAGTGGGCTATTTCGAACTCAACCGCAATCCGGAAAATTATTTTGCGGAAGTCGAGCAGTCGGCCTTCAACCCGGCCAGCATCGTGCCCGGCATTGGTTTCTCGCCGGACAAGATGCTCCAGGGGCGCCTCTTTTCCTACGGCGATGCCCAGCGCTATCGCCTCGGGGTGAACCACCACCTGATTCCGGTGAATGCGCCGCGCTGCCCCGTGCACAGCTACCATCGCGATGGCGCGATGCGGGTGGACGGCAACCAGGGAGCCCGGATCGGCTACGAACCCAACAGCTACGGCGAGTGGCAGGAGCAGAATAAATTTGCTGAGCCCCCGCTAAAAATCGACGGCGCGGCCGATCACTGGAACTTCCGCGAGGATGACGCCGACTACTTCACGCAGCCGGGCAAGCTCTACCGCCTGATGACGCCGGCGCAGCGGCGGGTGCTGTGCGCCAATACCGGGCGTGCCATGGCCGGCGTGCCGGACATGATCAAGATCCGCCACATCGGCAACTGCTTCAAAGCCGATCCTGCCTACGGCAAGGGTGTCGCCAAGGCACTGGGCATCCCCTTTGAGGAGGCCAAGGGCTAAAACGTTTGAGCCCCGCCTGCGCTTGTTTTGCGCGACGGGGCTCGGCTCAACCTCACACAGATTCAAGCCTGTTGCAATAGAGTCTAGCAATCCCAAATGCTTAACCGCCACGGCTCACCCGGAGGGTTCGCCCTACCCAAGGCATCCTAATCCGGTTTGGGGTAGGGCGAGGCTGCCTGTCCGCCGTGGCGGATCCCTGCCGAGCCGCGTTGTTCTGCTCTTCACTGCCCTAATCGATTCACCTCCATGACCCATTCCCACAAACTAACCTGCAAAGAGTGCCCACCCAGGCAGACACCCACCCGTCGCCTGGGTCGGATGCTGCTGACGAGCGCGGGCACGCTCTGCGTGGCCCTTGGGGTGGCGGGCATGTTTTTGCCGCTGTTGCCCACCACGCCTTTCCTGTTGCTGGCGGCCACCTGCTACGCGCGCAGCTCGCCGCGCTTCTATCGCTGGCTCATGACCAACCGTTGGTGCGGGGAGTACATTCGCAACTACCGGGAAGGACGCGGCCTGCCCCTGCAACAGAAAATCCTGACGTTGGCCCTGTTGTGGATCACGATCGGCGCCACGACGGTGTTTGTCGTGCCCCTCTGGTGGGTGAGAGTGCTGTTGCTGGCCATCGCCTCGGGCGTCACCTTCCACTTGCTTCGGATCAAGACCTACAAACCAGCGCTTTCGGATCCGCACACGCCCCCGGTGACGGACGCCCTCGCCAATCAACCTGTAATCGAGAACTAAGTCGAGCAACCCAAGGAACCGTGATGATTCATCCATTCGTTCGCATCAAACGTTTCGTCCCCGCCACCGTCCTGCTGCTATCCGCCGCCGTCCTGCTGACCTCGGCTCCCGCGCGGGCGCAGGAGGAAACGCCGCCCGTGCATGGCCAGGGCCTGATATGGCTGGTGAGCCCCTTGGTTGGATACAACCGCGATGAACTGAAGCAACCGGATCGCACCGGCCAGATCCGGACGGCAACCAAAACCGCCCCGGAATACGGCCTGTTCGCGCTGGTGGCCCACCCCCGTTTTGTCGTGAACGATTTCCTTTTTTTCACCGAAGCGGCCAGCGACACGGACGTGATGGGAAATTTCTTCCATGCCAACCTGTATGGCGATCCCGACGCGACGGTCACCTGGAACGTGGGCGCGGGCCACCTCTACCACAAGATCACGCCGCAAAACGTGGATATCGAGGTGAGCGTCCCGCTGGTCAAAGCCGGGCTGCTACTGCGCTACAAACCCTGGGGACTCACCTTCAATCCCTATGTTGGCTATTCCTGGGAACGGGTGGACACCCACCTTCAGGTCCCGCCTCGCGATCAACGGATCCACACGAAGAACAACGCCCCCCTCTACGGCCTCACGGTGGACTGGCAGTGGCGCATGGTCGGCTTGAACGTGAAATACTACTACCAAGACAGCCAAGAATCGGACGACAGCTTCAACAACTGGCATGTGCGCCTGACGAGCGGAATCACCCGCCATTGGGGCGTGGCCATTCGTTTCGACTCCATGGAGCACTCCACCACGGACGACACCTCGCTCCTGGCAGGCCCCGTGTATGTCTTTTGACGCGGCAGCCAGAACCAGGCCGGGGGAGTGAAGGGTCCGGCTATCTAGCCGTTCCTCCCATTTCGCGACCGACTTCCGACCCGCCTCTTTCTGTGGCTCTGCCCTGACCTCATTCCACACCGCGAAATAATTCCTCCCGCAGGCCGGAAGACCTGCGGGAGGGAGGACATAAGTCTTTTGTGCGATCTATTTCTCCTCGGTGAAGGGGTCGTGAAGGGGGCGGTCCCGTAAGATAGTAATCTCTACCTTTTCGCGAACTGTCCCCTCCTGTGCAGACCAAGCCAGACCGCCAGATTGTCACGCCTTCCCCTTTTGTGGAGGTGCGGCCCAAAGGAAAACCTCGATTCTCCCCCTGTTTTCGCTATGCTCGCCCCCAACCTGTAGGGAGAACCATTGAACGCCGCCGAATTCATTGCCAAGTGGAAAAAGGTCGAGCTGAAAGAACGCTCCGCCGCGCAGGAACATTTCTTGGACCTGTGCCGGATGCTCGGGCATCCCACGCCCGCCGAAGCCGATCCCACGGGCGAAACCTTCTGCTTTGAAAAGGGCACGGAAAAGCACGGCGGCGGCGATGGCTTCGCCGATGTCTGGAAAAAGGATTTCTTCGGCTGGGAATACAAGGGCAAGCACAAGGATCTGGACAACGCCTACAACCAGCTCCTCCTCTATCGCGACGCCCTCGCCAGTCCGCCCCTCCTTGTCGTCTGCGACCTGGACCGCATCGTCGTCCGCACCAATTTCACCAAAACCGTATCCGTCGCGCACGAAATCCCGCTCGACCGCCTCGGCGAGTCGCGCAGCCTCGAAATCCTCCGCGCCGTCTTCTTCGATCCCGAAAAACTCCGCCCCGGCAAAACCAGCATCGCCATCACCCAGGAAGCCGCGCAGCACTTCGCCGACATGGCCGAATCTATGCGCAAGCGCGGGCTCGACTCCGCCGAAACCGCCCATTTCCTCGATCGCGTCGTGTTCTGCCTCTTCGCGGAAGATATCGGCCTTCTCCCCAACCAGATATTTTCACGCATCACCGAAAAGTCAGGCGGCGACCCCGCCAAGTTCGGCCGCTTCATCGTCCAGCTATTCGAGGCGATGGCCACGGGCGGCGAATTCGGGCTGGAAACCATTCTTCATTTCAACGGCAATCTATTTGACGGCGCCACCGTTCCCGACCTGACGGCAGAAGAGGTCACCCGCATCACCGCCTCCGCCCGGTTGGATTGGAGCTCGGTCGAGCCCTCCATCTTTGGCACCCTTTTCGAGCGTGGCTTGGACCCCGCCAAGCGTTCCCAACTCGGCGCGCACTTCACAGGCAAGGAAGATATCGATGTCCTCGTCGATGCCGTCGTCATGCAGCCCCTCCACCGCGAGTGGGACGAAACCAAACAAATCGTCGAAGCTCTCCTGACCACGGGCAAGAAGAAGCCCGGCGCGACACCTGTGCAACTTGCCGGCAACACCAAGAAAAAGGCGATGAAGGAGGCCGAAGTCCTCATCCAGCGCTTCTTGATGCGCCTGCAATCGGTCAAGGTGCTCGATCCCGCCTGCGGCTCGGGCAACTTCCTATATGTCACTTTGCAGAAGCTGAAAGACCTCGAAAAGACCGTCATCCTGCACTCGATGGATTCTGGCCTCGCCTCGTTTTTCCCGATGATAGGCCCTTGGCAGCTCTACGGCATCGAGCTCAACCCCTACGCTCATGACCTCGCGCAAATGACCGTCTGGATCGGCTGGCTCCAGTGGCTCAAGTTCAACGGCTTCGGCTCGCCCGAGGAACCCATCCTCCGCGCCATGTCCTCCAACTTTCAGAACCGCGACGCGATTCTCGACCTCTCCAATCCGGAGAACCCCAAGGAACCCGATTGGCCCAAGGTCGATTTCATCGTCGGCAATCCGCCGTTTTTGGGTGGCAATCGCATCCGCAAGGAACTGGGCGGCGATTACGTCGACACACTTTTCAGGGTCTATAAGGATCGCGTGCCCGCCTTTGCCGATCTCTGCTGCTATTGGTTTGAGAAAGCCCGCGCTCACATTGAAAAGGGTCATTGCAAGCGCGCAGGGCTGCTTGCCACGCAAGGAATCCGTGGCGGTGCCAATCGCGAAGTCCTCAAGCGCATCAAAGAGTCCGGCGATATTTTTTGGGCGGTCTCGGATCAAGACTGGATTCTCGACGGAGCCGCCGTTCATGTCAGCATCGCCGCCTTTGACAATGGCGCGGAAGAAACCCGTACCCTAGACGGCCAACTCGTTGCCACGATCAATCCTGATCTAACCAGCGCGGCGGACATCACGCAGGCTAAAATCTTAAAGGAAAACCAAGGAATATCATTCCAAGGCCCATCACCGAAAGCTCCGTTTGATATCGACGGCACCACGGCGCGCCTCATGCTGGCAACCACGGGAAATCCAAACAAGCGGCCCAATTCTGATGTGGTGCGGCCCGTTGTCAGTGCAATTGATTTGGCTCGCGGTTCGCGCGGGCGCTGGACTATTGATTTCGCCCTCATGCCGATGGAAGAAGCCGCGCAGTACGAAGCGCCATTCGAATATGTTAAACGCGTGGTGAAATCTGCACGTGAAACGCGTAGGGATGATTATCGTGGGTGTTGGTGGCAATATGCGCGACCTCGTCCCGAAATGCGAGCTGCATTGAAAGATTTGCCGCGCTTTATCGCCACACCACGCGTTTCAAAACACCGTATTTTCACATGGCTGGATCAAGCTATTCTGGCAAATGATGGCACTATTGTCTTCGCCCGATCCGACGACTATTTCTTTGGAATTCTCCATTCCCGGATTCACGAGATATGGGCGCGCGCACAAGGTACGCAACTGAGGGAAGAAGAATCCGGCGCCCGCTACACGCCGACGACGAGTTTTGAAACCTTCCCATTCCCGAACCCAACGCCCGCGCATGAGTCAGCCATCGCCGACGCATCACGCGAATTGGTCGCCAAGCGCGATGAATGGTTGGCGGGACAAGATGCCAAGCCCCGACATCTGACGCGCCTCTACAACGAACGCCCGACCTGGCTTGACCTCGCGCACAAGAAATTGGACGCTGCCGTCTTCGCCGCCTACGGCTGGGATGCCGCGATGACCGATGCCGATCTCCTCGCCGCCCTGCTGGCGCTCAACCAAGAGCGCTCGGCCTCCTCCGCATCACCCAAAGTCATTTCGTAAGTAATTCTTACGAGCGAGACCCGCCGAGTTTTCCACAGTATGGAAAACTTTTTCGCGTTTTTTCCACGCTATGGAAGATCCCGCGCATGCGGGACCACGGTGTGGAAAACGTGGATATCCTGGCAAGGAACCTTGTGTTGGGGGGCGGACTTGGGGCATGCTCAAGCAGCGAGGATGAATCCGTAGGAGGTGGGCGATGGACACGCAGGCTGGATGGATCGCAGGCGGTGGGCATGTGCAACGGATGGACCAGCGGATCGACCTGGGACACCTGCCGGTGTTGCGGGTGGAATCGGGCTACAAGGTCGCGGGAACCATGCTGGGGCTGGTGGGGGGGCTCATGGTATTGGGGGCCCTGGGGATACTCTTTGGCGAATTTTCACCGTGGGGATTGTTGTCGCCGTTCGCCTGGGTGGGGATTGCCATCCTATTGGGCGGGGGGCATCTGGCGATCATGCGCAAGGAGGTGTTGCTGGATGCGGAGCAGGTGGCGGTGCGGACGCGGGGGTTGGTGGGCCGGAAGGCGTGGATGGAGCCGCTGTCGGCTTATCGGGGCGTGATGCTCCGCAGCAAGTGGGTGACCGGGGGCCGGAACCAGCACTCCTATCAAGTGTTTCTTGTGGAATTGACGCACGAAGATCCAAAGAAGACGGTTGTGGTTTTCGAAGCTCGGAGGGACAAGGGCTGGCATGCGACGTGGCGGGCAGTGAGCATCCGGTTCGGCTTGCTGGCGCTGGAGGAGACGCCCGACGGCATAGTGACGTGCCTGCCGGAAGAGTTGGAAAAATCGGTTCGGGACAAGGTGCGGGAGGGGGCATTGGCGATTTCGTTTGATCCCTCGGCGGCGCCTCCGGCGGGGCTGGCGGTGCAGGCCGTCGCTGGCGGGCTGGACATTCGCGTCCTCCAGCGGAATTGGCGCTCGCCGGGGTTGTGGGGGGCGGTGGCGGGAATTGGGGTGGTGCTGGCGCTTCTGGTGGTGATGGGGGCATGGGGGATGCCCGGGATCGTGCTGGTCGTCGGAGCAGGTCTGAGCCTTGGGGCGGCGGCGGCACTGTTGGGCGGATTCATGGCGTCGCAGACGCGGCTGCAGGTGGGGCGGGATACCGTGACGGCCTGCCTCGTGACGCCCGTGGGGAAGATGCGCCAGCAGGTGATCGACACGGCCGGGATCAGCGGGGTGCAGATGGGCGCGCCGAAGGGACAGAAAAGCGGATTGTGCCTGCATATCCTGACCGACGACGGGCGCGTCTATTTTGGGACCGGCCTGTCGCGCGCGGCCCTAGAATGGCTCCGCGACTGCTTGTTGGCCGCCGTCGCGAGGCTGTAGCGATTTTGCTGGGGCGGGAAAACGAGAGGCGGGGTCAGCCATTCTTACGAACTATGAAAGTCGTTTGGCTCAGCAGGAATTCCACGTTGAATATTGAATATTGTTTCCCCCTTCGCACCTTTGCGTGAGTCTGACTTTTCCGGCTTCTCATGAGTTCTTGAGTTCAGATTCATTCCCGGCTTTCCCCACCTTCCCAATCCGTGGCATTCCCACCGCGGGCGGAAAAGCCGGAACGGGTTGCCCTACCAACGGCGTGTGTCCTTGGTCCTTGGCCCCCAAACAGGGATCGAGCAAGCTCGACCCCTACATTTCAAATCCACTTT
>JAVEUJ010000107.1:0-8612 GCA_034005635.1 Kiritimatiellia bacterium
AAATCACTTACCAATACCACCAGACAACTCACTTGTTACCGACAAACCGATGGCTCGCGGTTGACAAATGGTGCCCCATCCCCTAGATTCGCTCATTGTTTTCGGCGGGATAGCTCAGTTGGCAGAGCGGAGGACTCATAAGCCTTAGGTCACCGGTTCGACCCCGGTTCCCGCCACCACTTCACACCCTGAAGTAAATTAGGGTCAGCCCTTAAATTATAACTAACGGGTTCAGTAGTTATATTTTAAGGGCTGACCCCAACCCCTTTCTCATGAAGCACGCATATTCCCGCAAGGCAGTTTTTGATTTTGCTTGGCCAACAGTTCCCTTGAATGTTGTGTTGCTCCATCCGGAAATTCCCCCCAACACCGGCAACATTGCACGGCTGTGTGCCGCTACTGGCACCCGGTTGCATCTGGTGGAACCCTTGGGCTTCTCTATCAGCAACCCCCACCTGCGCCGCGCCGGGCTGGACTACTGGGATGCCGTCCATGTCCAGGTGCATCCCGACTGGGCGGCCTGTATCCATGCGCTGGGCACAAGCCGGCGCTTCCTCTACAGCACCGGCAGCTCGCGCCTATACACTCAAGTCGCCTATCAGCCTGGCGACACGCTAATCTTCGGATGCGAGACCCGAGGCCTCCCAGAGGATCTGCTCGCGGCCCATGCCGACTCGGTCTACGGGATTCCGATCCTTACGGACCACGTCCGCTCTCTCAATCTCTCCAGCGCCGTGGCAGTGGTAGTCTATGAAGCCCTGCGGCAATTGTCTGCCCCCCCTGAATATCCGCCAAACTAGCCGCCACAACTCAACCGGTGGGAGCATCAGGCCAACAGCGAGCGATTGCAATTTTTGGTGGGGCGAGGCTGCCTATCCGCCGTGGTGGATCCCTGCCGAGCCGAGTTTAGATCCCCTGCCAAGACATATACACTTAATCAGAGATACCCCCCATGGGGACCGGTGACATCATAGTATAGATATTGCAATAACTATACTATTGGATACTGACCACAAACCATTCATGCCAACATAAACGTCTGCAGGCAGACATCAGAATGCCCGGCGTTACTTCCAGTCGTTGGTATCGAGTAGAATCGTCACTGGGCCGTCATTGACCAGTTCCACTTCCATGTTGGTGCGAAAGACGCCGGTTTCCACCCCTAGGCCCAGTTCACGTAATCGCGCGGCAACTTGGTCATAGAGTGTCTCGGCTTGGGCTGGAGGTGCGGCCTCCAGATAGCTGGGGCGGTTTCCCTTGCGGGTGCTGCCGTGCAAGGTGAATTGGCTCACCAGCAAAATTCGAGCGCCAGGCACTGTGGATATTGGCACATTCATCCGGCCGTCAGCATCATCAAATATGCGTAACTTAGCGATTTTATCCGCCAATTGAATGGCCTCAGCCTCACCGTCGCTACGCGCCACCCCGAGTAAAACAACGGCACCCAGACCGATCTGGCCCGCCATCTTTCCGGCGCTGCGAACCTCGGCGCGCGTCACCCTCTGAACCACCGCCTTCACAATCCGTTTACGATCCGGGCTTCACTAGCAGTTCGATCGTTCCCTCCTCGATCGAAACGCCATCCAAATGGCGCAAGATTCGTGATTCATTTTTAAGCTGTCGCAGCAGGCGGGCCTGGGTGGTGGCATAGAGGCGTCCGAGAAAACCGGGTAATGGCAGATGCCCTGCCCGTGCACCAGTCACCACCAAGCGGGACCCTTTAGGCTTGGCCATGATCTGTGCAGTCAGGGTAAACGGTCCACGCTGAACTGACACAAATGCTTCTGCACGGCCGCCGATGAAGCGCACGCCGATATCTTCCAGATGACTCCCTTTGCCAGCAGTTGGTTGGTTCGCCACCAGTTCGCGGCAATAGGCGTTCAACTCTGCTTCAGTAAATACCTGGCTCGCTGGCAAGTCGTTGTTTAAGGCATTGATTAAGAGTTCACCTTTCATGCGATAGCGCCGGACATCTATTTCAATTCCCGTGGTGCGGGTCATGCGGCCCGGCCAGATCGCCAGCAAAACAATACCGAGGAGCACCAAGGCCAGTGCAATTTTAAGACTCGTACGCAGCTGTTCCACTGCCGTCTTCTCAGTGCCCCGTAATATTCGCCGTTCTGCAGCCTCAAAATCAAGTTTGGCGCCGCATTTTTTGCAATGGACCACCGGGAGGCGGTTTGGTTCTCCGCACTGCTGACACCGAATTATCAATTCATTATCTGCCATGGCGACTCCTTTTTTATGCCGATTGGTCCAGTTTGGATTTGGCCCCGTCTTTCTTGCCCTTATCTGCCTTAGCCGACTCTCCGGGGTTTGCCTGAGCCGGATGAGGCGCAGGCGGCTGCGTTTTTTTGTAGTCGGTCTGATAAAAGCCAGTGCCCTTGAAAATGATGCCGGCACCGCCCGACACCACTCGCGCCACTCGCCCCCGGCACTTGGGACAGGTCTTCACGGGTGCCGCCACAATAGATTGAAATTTTTCAAATTGGTGGCCGCAACGGCAGCATTCATATTCATAGGTCGGCATATCAATCTCCAGGAATCGTCTGGGCGCACACCACCCAGACCGCTTAGTTACACATAACAATTGAATTTACCACAGCCCACTTCCAGAAGGCAAAAAATACCTTGAACGGCAAAGGTACGCTTTGCGCATATTCACCTAATTATGGGGCCGTTGGCCACGACACCTTCAGTCCGTAGAAGTAGGTACCGAGCGCAGTCGGTGCGGTATCGGTGTAGGTGTTCATCGGTGAGTTAGCAACGATTCCACCCACGTGCTGGGTATAGGGGACTAGCATGTTCGTCGTGCGCCACAGCGAATATTCCCGACCCGCTGCGCTCGGCCACTGGAACACGAGCACCGCGGTGTTTGTGCTGACAACCAGCGACTCCAGCACCAGTGTCGAACTTTCAGTTTTCGGATCCGTTCCGGCAATATATTCGCTGTAGTCGTCCATGCCGTCGCCGTCGGAATCCACGCTGGCGGACCACATACCATTCACGATGACATCGTCGAGGGCGATGTTGCTGGTCGTCTTGTTCCAGGTGAAGCGCAATTGCGTGACAGTCCTGGAGATATCGTAGGAGTAGACCGTGCCCGTATTCGGCGGATTGGTGACAACGCCGAGAATGCTCCAGTTCCCGCCGATGTTCTGCTCGATCAGGAATTCGCCGACACCTGCGCTCGTGACGGCCCGCATCCAGAATTGCACGTTCGTGCCGCCGGAGAAGGTCGTGGTGGTGATGTAATCGTTGCTGCTGTCGAACTTGACCGACGGAATCGCGCGGCCGACATATGCCGCGCTGTTGTAGTTGGCAATGATCCCGCTGAAGGTCCATCCGGCGGGTGGTGTCGGCGCCGTGTCGAATGGCTCGTCGATCAGGGCGAGACTGTTTGAGGACGCTTCCGGCGTATAGGTTGCGGAAATCGCGTTGATCATGCCGTTGGTGGTGGCCGTGGAGATATCGGAAGGCGCGACCCACCCTGCTGCCGAGCCAAACGACACCGTGTGGGCGCCCGCAACCAGACCCGTCACCGTCGTGCCGCTAGCGCGCCATATGCCGCCATCCACCCGCCATTGCGCGCCAGCAGAAACCGCCTCGACCGGCAAAAGGGTCGCCTTCAAGGCGCTGGAAACCGGCGGCGCGAAACCCACCTGCCCCTTCAACTGGATTTCGTCCAGATAGTAGTAGTCGGCAGCGTTGGGCGAGCCGGCGGCATTGAAGAACGTCACGCGCACCTTGATTTGAGTACGGTAATCTGCCACGGCCAGAACATACGGCGTGCCCTGCGGTTGCCGTTGTACATTCGTGAAGATGTTGTAGTTCAGCTTCAAAGTGCTGTAACCATCAGCGATTTGTGTGCCAAAGACCGAAGGTAACCATGTCGTTCCGTTGTCATAGCTTACGGACACATGCAAGTCGTCGCCGCTGTCGGGTCCGCTGGCTGCAAACGGAACCGTGAGCGTCACATTCGTGTAGCCGCTGATGTCCACATTGTCGAACACGACGGCGGGATTGGCCATGCCGTTGGTAGCCCCCCACATCCGCAAGGCGTTTGTGCCGACGAGCACCAGATTGGTAGCTGCCGCTGCCCCAGACCCGTGATCGAGATTCGTCGCCAAGCCGCTGTTATCCAGATAGACAACGCTCCAGCCCCACGGATGCACGTCGAGGCCGTCGAAGCCCTGCGATTTGATGCAATCGGCGCCGACGAGTTGGATTTTCTCATAGGCGCCAGACAGGAGGGCCGCCTCGCCGGCCGCCAGTGTGTAATTTGTGGATGCCGGCGCGGTATAGCCCGCCGCCGTGGAGAAGAGGATCGTGTAGGACTTAACGGACAGGCCCTGGACGGTAGCCCCGCTCTCATTCCAGTTGGTGCCGCCATCGAGGCTCCACATGGCGCCGGCGGAAACGGCCCCCGCGGGCGTCAGCGTCACGGTGATGGATCCCGGCAGCGCCGCGTAGCTGTAGGAGCGCGAAACATTGGTGCCAGCGGTCACCGTGGTGTAGCTGGTACTGGGCACCGTGTAGCCGGTAGCCGAATGGAAGGTGTAGTACTGGCGGCCGGCCAGCAGGTTCGATGCCGTGGCACCACTTTCATACCAGGTGCCCCCGCCGTCCACGCTCCAGGCCGCGCCATTGACCACGGCCGCCGCCGGCGTCAGCGTCACGGTCAGATCGCCTACTTGCGCCACGTAGGTGCCTGTTCTTGAAACCGCGCCGCCTGAGATGACGACGCTCTGATCCACCGGCGTCGTATGGCTGGCGACGGCTTTGAACTTCAGCGCGTAGGTCCCGTTCGTCATTCCCGAAAGCGTGGAACCGCTCGTCCGCCAATTCGCGCCGCCATCCACGCTCCAGCGGCCGTCGGCCACCGCCGTGGACGGTTGCAGCGTCACCGTCAGCGAACCGGAAGCCGTCGCATAGGTCGCAGTGAAGATATTGGTCGCTCCCGCCGTCACCACGACGGAGGTCGCAACAGGAGCGGTATAGCCCGCCATCGCGCTGAAGGCCACTTGGTAGGTGCCCGGATTCAGGCCGGTGCGTGCGACGCCGCTGAGGTTGGTCGTGCCGTTGACGATCCACCGCGCTGTGTTCGTGACGGCTGTTGGCGAAAGTGTGACCCGAATGGCTCCAGAAGTCGCTGTGTCGCCGAGGAATTGCATGGCTTTGGTCATCACCGTGGCGCGCGTGGCCTTGTTGGTGATGGTCTCGAACGGGAAACCCATCACGATGGTGCGGTAGGTCGCATTGCTGTACTGGATGATCGCCCCACTGGTGCCGGCCGCACTCGTGCCATATACGGCCGCTTTGACGGCGCCGCTTCCGGTCGAAAGCACGTCGGGGTAGTTCGCCGCATAAACGTCGGACAGCAGATTGGTGTAATTAAACGCAATGGAGACCCCGCTCAGGAAGCCCCCGGCCGTGCCGGTGACCTGGCCGGTGCCACCGCTGTCCGCCGCGTATGCCGCGCGCAGCACGTTGGTAAAGAAATTCACGTCGGCCGTCGACGACACCCCCGCGCGGCCCAGGTCCCAGCCAATTTCTGCGCCGGAAACCAACAACCGTCCTCCCTTGTTTAGGTAGGTGGTCACTGCCGTCTGCTCGGCGGCGCTGAAGGTCTCGTCCACTGTGGATTCCTCGCCCAGCATCCAGACGACCTTGGCATAGTTCGTCATCAAGGCGGCTGTCGCAAGGGTTGAGTCGACGTAGTCGAACGTCTGCCCCGCCGATGCGAGCGCAAGGCCGTGCTCTTTTACATAGTCGAAGCTGTTGATCATGCGCGGCCGGACCAGGGTTACCTGCCCGTTCAGGCCGTTGGCAAAATAGCGCGTCGGCGCCAGTCCGGAATCGTTGCGCTTAAACCCGTCCACCACCAGCACGCCCGCCTTCGCGCCATTGGCCGTCACGCGCACACCCGCCACGGCGGAATTCAGCGACTCGCCGCCCGCGTTCGTCGCACACACGCGGAAGAAAATCGTGGCGCCCGCATTCAGGTTGACGATGACTTTATTTGCGGTGCTTGCGCCGGGAACGGCGATGGGATTGCCGAACCCTTTGCCGTCAGTGGACGTGTAGAGGATGAAGCCCTGCGGCAGGCCGCCGCTAGCAGCATCGCGTGCAGGCATCGCCCACGACACTGTCACCGCGCCGTTACCAGAATTGACAGCCTTCATTTGGTTCGGCCGGTCGGGCGCGTTGGTGTTGACAATGCCACTGGCGTAGAATCTGCTCAGATGCTGGACGAGGCCACGGGTGGTTGCGCGCGCCAGCCATTCGCGGCCAGCGGGCGTCTTCAGTACGGTGCAATCCATTTCATTATCGTGAAAGGCCACTTCATTGATGGTGGTATCCATTTTAAGAAATACACTGGAGTTGTAGATTTCGCCATAGGTGCTGCCGTAGAGATAGGTCGTGCGCGTGCTCCAACTGGGAATCACGGTGTTCGTGCCGGCGCGCATATCCACATTGCACTGGCGGGCGAGCGCAGCCGCCAGGTTGGTCTGCGCCGCATACAGGGACGGATAACTAGACTGGATGCGCGTGTCGTAGAGTCCAATCGAGCCGCGTCCGGCGCCCGATCCGGCATTGGAGTGAAAGCCAATATACACACGGCGCCAACGTCGTGGTTCATTGTTTGTGCGGCACATATAGGCCGCCATGCGGGCAGGCTGACCGATGTTGTCCTCGCGGTCGTCGTAGCCAGCCATGTCATAGAGCGTACTATCCATTCCCTGTCCCATAGACTTGATGACCCAGAAGCGGCCCGACTCCAGTTCCTGCTCGAAGCCCGAGATACCTGCCCCGCCCCGTGAAACATTTCCCCGCCCATTACCAAAACGGATGGCGTCGGCAAACACATAGTCGCCGGTCTCCCCGGCCAGCACATGATTGCCAATATTGACGTAGCCATTCGTCCCTGCCTCAAAGTGGTAATTGCCGAGCCAAACCCAGCCGCAGCCGACATCGCGGTGATTCACTCGCACGTCCGTCACGCCACCGGAGTGGTAGATTCGGTACAGCTGGTTCGCCCGGTCGGATCCGTGACGAACCCAGGTATAGACCGGATACTCGCCCGCCTCCGGAAGGGTAGGCCGATACGACGCCCACGACGTTGAACCGTTCGTGCTGATTGCCGCGTAGCGGTATGGCACCGCGTCGCCAGCCTTGCCGTAGAAAATGGTCTGCGAGGAGTTGTACCACGTGCCGCCGAAGGTCACCTGGCCGCGCGATGTCACGTTGGTATCCATGTTGTCGAGCACCACCTCGTTCGTCTGGTAGCCCACGGGACGGAATGGCACGACCGTGGCGCCCGCCTTCCATGCCGATTCAGCGAAGCGGTTCATCTGGTCGACGTTGCCGATGTCTTCGTTCACCGCGTAGAGCAGCGGCCGTTCGGGAACCCATGCCGTTAGGGCAGCGTTCGCCCCGAAGCCATGGCCCGCGCTAGTATAGACCACCACGCCCGACAACGGGCCCGTCGGCTGCGCCGCCGCCGTCTGGGTCAAACCGGTCTCGTCCGGTGTGCTGATCGGCTCATCACCGCCGCCCGTGTCGCCCGGGTTGCCGCCGGTTTCCCCGCCGTCGTCTCCGGTCGAAGCGCCGGCCATCGTGCCTTTCGTCAAGATGGTTCCGTTGAAGCCCACCGCCACGAACTGGTCGGCGGCGTAGCTGATGCCGCGGATGTCGCTGGCTGTTCCAGACGTTTCTGCCGTCCAATTCAAACCGTCCGTCGAACTCCAGATCGCGCCGCTCTTGCCGGTTGCCTTGAACACGCCGGAGCAGTATGCCGCGCGGTAAAGATAGGTGGCGTTGGTCGAGGAACTCCATGAGATCCCATCGGACGACCGCAGGATCCGGGTATTGCCCACCGCCACGTAGTAGCCGTTGCCATACGTCACATCGGAGATGTAGACGGTCTGGCCGGACGCGCGGGATGTCCAGCTTATGCCGTTTGTAGACGTCATGATCAGACCGCCCTGCCCCACCACAACAAACAGCGGCGACTCCGATGGGATACCGTTTGTGTCCCCTGCATTTACGAATTCCGTACCGTAACCGACGCCCTGCAGCGAATTCACTGTTCCTGACGATACGCTCGACCAGGTCGTGCCATTCGTTGAGCGCACAAGGGCTCCGTTGTCACCGCAGGCCACGTAGATGCCGTTGCCGTAGGCCACGCCGCGGAACAGCGCATTCGTCGGCGAGGTCCGCGACATCCAGTCGATGCCGTTGGTCGAGGTGACGATCGCGCCGCCTTCGCCGACCGCCACCCATAGCGGGCCATCGCCGTTCACGTTCATCAGCAATCCACTTTTGCCGCTGCTGCGAGCCGTCCAGGCGATACCGTTACTGGAGGTGTAGATCGCTCCGCCCGCGCCGCAAGCCACATGCAGGCCGCTGCGGCTGGCCACGCCGTAGAAGTTCGCTGTCTGCGCCGAAACCCGGTTTGTCCACGGGGAGTTCGCTGACGAGCTGCCGGTGTCATCTCCTCCCGGATCGCCGGGTTCGAGGGCGTTCGCTCCGAATTTCTGATCGATCAAGCTCCACAGCGCTGTCTGGCCCGTGCCCTGCGTCAGGTTCCAGATGCCGATGCCGCCCAT
>JAVEUJ010000108.1:0-8385 GCA_034005635.1 Kiritimatiellia bacterium
CAAAGCCGCACACTACCGGAAAAGCCGGACGTTTGAGGCCCGGCAGGCCAGCCAGAGACAACAGGCCATTCGAGAACAGAATGAGAAGTCGCGCCGAAAAACGATCCAAGCCGAACCCATCCGCATCTTTGATGTCTGCGCCTTCAAAGAGGGAAAATTCGGCTATCGTATTCGATTCTCTGTGCGCAATTACGACGACAAGCCGCGTGAAATCACCGCTATGGCGTGGCCGCTTGCGAATAAAAAAGTGACGATCCCAGCGCGATCCAGCCGGGCGGGGATAGAACTAGTTGGATCATATAATTTGCCTGAGTCCTTTTCAGTCACCAGCGGAAATTATAGAACGAATACGGTAGTGCACTGGTAGTTTGTAGGCGGCAAGTTAGAATTGGGGAGCAGATAGAAATTCGCAGATGCAGGCAAGGTCTTTATCGGGGTGCTTAAGCTGGCATTCCGAAACGACCATTACCCGCCAGCCTTGGCGGCGGAGCGGGCGGAGGTGCTCTTAGCCCTTGGCAATGTTGCGCTCGACTCTTTCGGCCCTCAATTTCC
The DNA here is from genome assembly GCA_034005635.1 of Kiritimatiellia bacterium. Classification (GTDB taxonomy): domain Bacteria; phylum Verrucomicrobiota; class Kiritimatiellia; order CAIQIC01; family Lenti-01; genus JAAZFE01. The sequence continues at coordinate 553 of JAVEUJ010000108.1, forward strand.
GGTGCCGATGGGCAGAAAGTCAAAGACGGTGGAATCAGCCTGGTAGGCCCTGCGTGAGGCTGATATTCTGTGTTAAATGAGCAGGGCATACTATTCGGACTCTATCGCAGGCTTTTTGAGAGCGGATACTGACTCTATTGTGGGGAAACTGACTCTCGGGAGCGAATTTCCCGTAGAGACAACACAACGGAATGCATGGGTAGGGCAGATAGAAATTCTTAAGCTCATCCTCAAGAGTTACGAGGGGGCCATCTATTTTGAGTACTCGATTCCGCGCATGGGTGAACGAATTGATGTGGTTCTTATCATTGGTCCGGCCATATTTGTACTGGAGTTCAAGGTGGGCGAAACGGAATTCACCTCCTACGCCTTGGACCAGGTCTGTGACTATGCGTTAGATTTGAAAAACTTTCATGAGACCAGCCATGATCGCTATGTGGCACCCATTCTCATTGCAACGAGGGCGAGGTCACGTGAAATAATCGTAGGGGCGACTCCACAGAACGACAAGTTAATGCATCCGATCAAGTGCGCACCAGACACGCTGAGTGCTGCTATTGATACTGTCTTGAATTTTGCTGATGGGGAAGATATCGAGGCCAAAGCGTGGGAAGATGGGCGCTATTGTCCGACGCCGACCATTATTGAGGCGGCTTTGGCCTTGTATCGAAGACATGATGTGGCCGAAATATCACGAAGCGATGCTGGAGCAAAGAATCTGCGCCAAACTACGCAAGCGATATCAGAGATTATTCAGACCGCCAAGAAACACGGTGACAAGGCAATTTGTTTTGTTACGGGCGTTCCGGGGGCCGGGAAAACCCTGATTGGCCTGAACATCGCCACAAAACATCTCGACGCGAAGAGTGATCTGTACAGTGTATTTTTGTCCGGCAATGGCCCACTTGTGAACGTGCTGCAAGAAGCGCTGGCACGCGATAAAATCAAACGTGAGAAGGCTGTGGGACGGCGGCTCACGAAGAAAGAAGCCCTTAGCGAGGTGAAAGCCTTTGTGCAGAATGTGCACCACTACCGCGACGAATATATCAAGGATCGTACAGCGCCAGTGGATCATGTCGCTTTGTTTGACGAAGCCCAGCGTGCATGGGATTTGCAGCAAACGGCCAATTTTATGCGTCGAAAGAAAAACCTCCCCGATTTCAATCAGTCCGAGCCGGAGTTTCTCATTTCTTGTATCGATCGCCATCCAGATTGGGGTGTCATCATCTGTCTGGTTGGCGGCGGGCAAGAACTCAATACAGGAGAGGCAGGGATTGGTGAGTGGGTTGAGGCGCTGAATCGTTCATTTCCGGAATGGCACATCCATATTTCGGATCGACTTACGGATAGCGAATATGCGGCGGGCGAGTTTCTGGAGTTGATTAAGGCGCGTCCAGATGTGTCCTATCATGAGGATTTACACCTTTCGGTTTCCATGAGGTCATTCCGCGCCGAAAATGTCTCGATGCTGGTGAAGCAGATTCTCGACTTGGACGCAGGCGAGGCGCGTCAAACCTTTGGAGAGTTAAACAAGAAATATCCCATTGTCATCACTAGAAATTTAACGGCTGCGAAAAAGTGGTTAAAAGGTAACGCGCGTGGATCGGAGCGTTATGGAATTGTAGTGTCTTCCAGTGCAGAACGGTTACGACCCCATGCGATCCATGTCAAAGCCGAGATGAATCCAGTGCATTGGTTTTTGGCGGGCAAGGATGATACTCGATCGTCATACTATATGGAGGATGTGGCAACAGAGTTTTCTATACAAGGATTGGAATTGGATTGGGCGTGTGTGACATGGGATGGCGATTTCCGATACAGACCGGAGGGCTGGAGTCATCATTCATTTGTTGGGGAAAAGTGGAATCGGGTGCGCAAAGCCGAACGGCAAAAATATCTCAAAAATGCATACCGGGTATTGTTGACGCGCGCCCGACAAGGGATGGTGATTGTTGTGCCGCCGGGCGATCCGGAGGATCCGACTCGGTTACCTGAAATTTATGACCCGACTTATGAGTATCTGAAAGAAATAGGATTTGCAGAGATATGATGGGGTTCAAGAGCATGGATAATTGAAAAGCTGAAAATTGGCCGCATAAATCGCGAAAACGAAGTCAAAATATCCTAAAAATGGCTGAAATAGCGACTTTTGGGAGCGTTAGGCCGGATTTCCACGCTATGGAAACATTTTCGGGAGTTTTTCCATGCTATGGAAGATTATCTTCCACAGTGTGGAAAACTGGGAAAAAAGGGCGATTATCACGTGAACATGGAGAATTTGGGTAGTCAGGTTAACACGGCCAGTTACAAAAAGGCTGCAGGGCGGGGTCATCCTAGCTTTAAATAGCCTCGACTTTAACGTGGTTGGCTACGACTACAGCAATTTCGAGAGGGGGGAAGAGAGATATTGGCAACCTCAGGGACCCCAGGGCAATGCCGGAAAGTACGAAACCAGAGGCCAGAGTCAGTTGTCAGGGGGGCGAGGTTGAGCTGGGGGCTCGTCGGTTAGGCCGGCTTCAGCGAGGTAGTCGCCCCAGGTGGACATGAAGCGTTGATCGGCGGCGTTGGGGGATAAATCGGACGGCGGCGGCTTTGGCTGAGGGTTTTCCGGCGTTGTTGGAGGAACCGCGGCAGATGGCGGGGGGACTGGCGGCGGAGGTTTAGAGACGGGTACGTTCTTGCCAACGAGCGGAATGGTGATGAGCTGCTGGCACTCCGGGCAGTGAAACTGCTGCCAAGCAGCGGCTTTTCCAGCAAGCAGTGATTTTTCACAAACAGGACATTCGAACAGGATGTCGCCGACCGGGACGGTGAGGTCGTTGGCACATTCAGGGCAGGGGAAGATTGCACCGACATCGTTTTCATCGGCACTGAGATGAGTCCCGCAAAGTTCACAAATAAAAAGTATGTCGTACATGTGATGCCGTAAGCCGTGTTAGGTAAGTATTTATGGTCCGAAATATAGATGCCTGGCAAGGACATTGTTTGGAGTGGGGCGCACGCTCGGAGCTCAATCACAGGGCCTCTGGGCAGCCAGGGGGGATGGAGCTCTCCTGTTCCAAGTCAGGGATTAATCACTTAGGCCAACGGCTTGCGGTACAAATATGCAGAGTTTCTCCGAGCGAGTTTTTTGCAAGCGGGGCAATCTAATGTATATTCTTCCAATTGGATAAAGTCCATTAGGAGAAAGCCAATGAATACTGAGTTAATTCGTCAAGCACTCACGGATGAAGAGCGCACGCGTTTTGAAACGTATATGGCAGAAATTTTTGGGCGCCTGGGCATGGACTTATCGACTGAAGCCTGCCAGACGACTCCTCAACGCTGGGTTAAAGCACTGGTGGATATGACGGAGGGCTATAACGGGGACGATAAGATCAAGGTCTTCTTTACCCGGGAGTGCGTGAACTGCGCTGAAGATGTCCCGACCGTCCAGATTGTAGAGGGCCCGATTCACTTCACGTCCTTATGCGAACACCATGTGCTGCCTTTTGTAGGAACGGCCTATGTCGGGTATCTGCGCCATAAACATATCATCGGGCTCTCCAAGTTTGCGCGCATTGTGCGCAAGTATGCGCACCGGTTCTCGGTGCAAGAACGTATTGCTCAAGAAATAGCTCACGAGCTCGAAGACATTCTCAAGCCTCATGGTGTTATTGTGTATTTGCAGGCCCATCATGCCTGTACGCAGTGCCGCGGGGTACGGGAAATGGATGCGTTCACGCGGAGCTTGGAACGACGCGGGGCCTATGTCAGCGCGCCGCATCTGGTCGCGGAGTTTATGAGTATGATTCATACTCACACGTAGCCCTACCATTTCAGGTGGGTTGGCCATGCAGCTTAAAACACTGATTGAACAGCAGGGAGCGGGGACGGGACTGCTGGGATCTGAGCTTCAGCAATTATATGATGGCGATTTGGCGTTTGGTGCCTCTCCCCGCCAGCGCCCTTATGTCCTGGGGAATTTTGTCCAAACCCTGGATGGCGTGGTCTCGTATACTATCGTCGGCCAGTCGGGTGGGCAGCCCATCAGCGGCGGTTGTGCGGAAGACCTGTTCCTGATGGGGCTTTTGCGCGCGGTAAGCGATGCCGTTTTGATTGGAGCAGGCACGCTGCGGGGCGATCCCGGACAGGTGCGGATTCCTGAGGCTATCTACCCCGAGGCGGCCCGTCTGTATGCTGCGCTCCGAGAAAAGGCTGGCAAGCCTTCTCTGCCGCTGAATGTGATCCTCAGCACCAGCGGGAACGTCGACTTTACTGAGCCCACTTTCCACACGGCAAGTTTGCATGCGGCGATTATCACCACCGTCGAAGGTGTGGAACGACTGGCGGCCGTCTCAGCCGACAAGCGCGGGAATGCGACGGTGTACTCGACGGGTGAATCCGGGGCGACGACCCCAGCGGCCGTCCTGCGAATTCTCCATAAAGAATTAGGAGTCCGGCTGCTCTTGCACGAGGGCGGGCCGTCGGTCTTTGGGCAGTTTTTGCGCGCAAACCTGATCGACACCTTGTTTCTGACGCAGGCCCCCCAGATTGCCGGGCGGAGCGCTGACGCGCCGCGACCGAGTCTGGCCGGAGGCGAGTCGTTCCTGCCGGAAACCGCCCCCCAAATGCGTTTGAGCAGTCTCAAAGTGGGAGGGGACCTGCTGTTCTTGCGCTATGAACGCGGAGGGTGACTAAAGAGTTTTAATTATCTCGAAGTCGCAAAATTGGCTGTAGTGGATCGGATCAAACAGCCGCCGCGCCCGCTGGGCGTGGCCATGGAATAATTGAAAATGGCTCGATGGCGTTGACGCGCTACTCTTTGGCGACTTGCGCCACGAGCATGAGTTCGCGGACGCGGACGATGGCCTCACCGCGCAAGGGAAAGTGCATCACAAAGGCTTTGGATGATCCCACATCCGGTTGCCAGCCAAAATCGAATTTCTTGTGTCCTATAAACTTTTCATAGGCCACTTTGCCGACAAAGCAGACCACCTTGGGTTTTTCCGCCTTGATCGTTCGCGCGATCCGGGCGCGGCCTGTGCGCTCTTCGCCCTTGCGCAGTAAGGTAATGTCGCGCGTTGGCCGGTTAATGATGTTAAGGAAACCCAGCCCATAGACGGCATTGAACTTCTCCTTATACACCGCCTGCAAGGTTGCGTCATCGCGCAGCTCGTCAATGGATTCCTCAATGAGACCGGCACGGGAGAGCAGATACCAAAACATTTTATTATTGGAAAATGGCACGCCGCGGCGGTAGGAGCCAGGGTGGGGATTGATCCCAGCAAACAGGATCAGGGGTTTGTGGGTGGTATAGCGGATCACGGCGACGCCTGCTTAATCGAAGTGTTCTTTCAGGACCACCGCTTCGTTGTGTTCGGTGTTTTTGGCGCCATACAGGATCGTCACGGGCCCTAGTTGGGCGTGTGATTCGATTTCTTGGAGCAGGGACTTCTTCGCTTTGAGCTCTTGCCGATATTTCGTTTTGAACGCGGTCCAGCGTGCCGGGTCGTGACCAAACCATTTGCGCAGTTCGGTACTGGGGCCCAGGTCCTTGAGCCACAGATCGACCTTGGCTTTTTCTTTAGTCAATCCGCGCGGCCAAAGCCGGTCCACGAGAATCCGATAGCCATCGGAGGCGGCGGGTGTTTCGTATACGCGTTTGAGGGTGATCATGGTGACCAACTCCGGGCAATCTATTCGGCCGGATAGCCGGGGAACCAATCCTGTTTGAGGTGGTCTGTCGGAACGCCCAGGTCCTTAAGCATCTGGCCGAGTTGTTCGACCATCGGTTCGGGCCCTGACACATAAAAGAGCGGAATTTTTAGATCGGGAACCAAGTCTTTAATCAACGCAGCATCGACCCGTTGGGGAGCGGTAACATCGTGGATTTTAAGTTTGGGATTATGCTGAGCGAAGTGGTCAAGTTCCTCGCGAAACGCAACGTGTTCATCGCGGTTGGCGTAGAGCAGGGTCGCGGAGATAGACTGGCCCGCGTGATCGAGCTCTTTGAGAATCGATCGGATGGGTGTAATGCCGATGCCCCCGGCAATGAACACGTAGTGCGCCGTCAGGTCTTCGACGACAAAGTCGCCATCAAGGTCGGACATCTCGATGGCGTCGCCGGGTTTCAAATCCTCGAGGGCCAGCTTGAAGGTGCTGCCCTTTTGCTCCATGAGGCGGGTGGTGAGCATGACGGATTTTTCAGATGGAGCGGAAGCAATGGTGAACCAGCGATCCGAGCCACGGTTATCCGTCGGTTCGTGGTGCAGGACAAAGTGCAAAAACTGCCCGGCTTTCCAGATGAGGGGGGCGGCGGCCTCAAAGATATAGGACATTACGCCGGGGCCTTCGGATTGCTTGGACTTGAGTAGTAATTTCATCAAGACTCCTCGTTTGGCTTTGGCTTTAAGCGTACCACTAGATTGTAAAAGGGCAAATTTTGGGGCAGCCGATTAACGCAAGAGGCGCGAGGAACGCAAAGGGAGCGCAAACGTCGGAATTCAACCACGGGAATAACAACCGACCACGGATGACACTAATGACACCGCGCGGCATAGCCGCAACCAAAGGGATTAAGACCACCACGGATTACACCCACCTTCGCCAAGGCTACGGCGGGCAAGCAAGATTACACAGATGGGGGAAGGTGTGGGATGGGGAACTGAGAATGAATCTGAACTCAGGAACTCATGAACAGATTTACCAGCCGGTTTCACGCCAAGACGCGAAGGGGCAGGGAGCGGAGGGGGAATGTAGCAGGAAAACAGGAAGCAGCAGGAAAGCAGGAAGAAAGCTGGTTTAACCACCGAGGGCCACCGAGGGGCACAGAGGGGGAGAGGAAAAGAGGGAGGGGAGAGGGAGGCAATATTCAACAAGGAATCTTCAATGTTCAAGGTGTTGGCGAAAATGGCTTATGGCAATGGCAGAATGAGAAACGTGTTTTAAAAACACGGTTTTGAGGGATTGTAGTACAGATGGGGCTGGACACCACCGACGAGCAACAACCCAGTGTTGCCCGGAGAGGGTGGGCGAGCTAGGATCGGAAGGTATGCGGAAAAGGCTGGCAGGGTCGTTTATTGTACTGGGCATTACGTCGTTGGTGGCGCAGGTGCTGGCGGTGAGGGAACTGCTAGTAATATTCTACGGCAACGAATTCTTCATGGGGTGGACCCTATTTGCGTGGCTGTTCTGGGTGGCAGTCGGGGCATTGATAGCCGGGCGGATACCGCGTCGTTCCTCTACTGGTATTTTACCATTGGCGGGATCTCATGCGTGGGCCGCCCTGTCATTGCCACTGGTCCTGATGTGCATTCGCGCCGCCCGGTCCTGGGTGGCGCCTGTGGCGGGTGCCATGCCGGACCTGCTGCCGGCCATGGGATTCTCGTTTATCGTCCTAGCCCCACTGTGCGGGGTGTTGGGGGCGCAATTTGTCATCGGCGTAAACGCCTGGCAGAAGAAGGAACCGACTGCGCCGACAGGTACCGTGCCGGGCTGGGCTTATGGACTCGAAACTGCAGGCTTTGTTGCCGGTGGATTGTTGTTCAACTTCTTTGGGGTGCTCCAGGGTGAATTTCTAGTGGCGGGACTATTGGGGTGCATTAATGGCGTGGCCGGTTTAGCGGCGGTCTCCGTCTGGGGAGGGCACTCGTGGCGGTCGCGCGTCGTGCGGATGGGGCTGCTGAGTGTGGTTATGGTCTCTCTGGCGCTGGCGGTGCTGAGCAGTCGTTTGGGACAGGTGACGAGTGCGTGGCGCTATCCAGGCCAGGTCCTGATTGAGTCGCGTAATTCGATTCATGGTAATCTGGCCGTTACGTCCATTGGCTCGCAACTCAATTTCCACAGCAACGG
>JAVEUJ010000109.1:0-8366 GCA_034005635.1 Kiritimatiellia bacterium
TTGAGCACATCGCATTCCAGCGCCACAAGGCGTTGGGCCAGTTCCGGGTTCTCGCTCCCGTAAGCATCCTGCATAAATTGAGCATAATCGTCGTGCGCGTCGTAAAAAACGGCGCACCCCGGCTGAATGTAGTGCCGCACCACGGGCCACGCGGTCGGATGGGTAAAACCCCAGGCCGCGGCATGCGTGGCCACCACCTCTAAAACCTCTTGGAATTCCGGCAGGCAATTAAAAAAATCCGCAAAGGCAAAAAGTCCAGCGCCTACCTCCAAAGAGTGTAAACACCGGATAAACTTTGGCCCTATAGGGATCGCCACCAGGTGACAGTTCTCTCTCAATTTTTGAAAGGTGAATTCCTGCACACTCTGGGTGTTAGTAAAAATAAAAACATTAAAATCACGACTGAGTGCCTTGGCGATGCCGGCGATCCGCTGGCCTCCTCCGGTGCGCAGTTTCCAAATATCGAAAGGAACGACGTACACCAACACCGGCTTGGCCGATTCAGTCATGGCCCGCCGCAACCATGCCATCCCTTGCCGCCACTGACTATTTTGCTGCCAGCGATTCCAACGCGTGGCCCCCATGCTGCGGCGCAGTGCCCAGCTCCATGCTCGGCACCACAAGGGGCGCACCTTCGCCTGCACCGGACCAGCCAGGGAATGGCTCAGGGTCTGCTCAACCGCCTGTGCCAAGCCCACTTGGTCAAATTGAAATACCAAGGGCTCTTGCTCGATGGCGTTTATCGTTTGTCCAGGTGGATGAATCATACCGATCAGGCCGCGAAAGGCCGGTCAGAGTACCGCGAGGAACGCATCCATTTCGGCGTCGGTGCCGATGCTGATGCGCAGGTAATTGCCGGTGCGCGGGCCGGGAAAATAGCGCACCAGAATATTGTGCTGTCGCAGCCGCGCAAAGCAGTCCGAGGCTGACAGGCCGACGGGAGGCTCGACAAATAGAAAGTTGGCGGCCGAAGGCACAATGTGAAAACCGCGTCGAGTCAGCTCGGCGACTACTCGCTCGCGCGTCGCGACAATGCGGCGTGCGTTATCCTGCATCCAGGCCACATCATTCAAGGCACCCAGAGCCACCGTCTGGGCCAGGCGATCCACATTGTAGGAATCTTTGAGTTTGGCCAACGCCGCCATCAACGCCGGGGCGCCGATGGCGTAGCCGATCCGCAGGCCAGCGAGCGAAAATGACTTGGACAGGGTGCGGCACACCAGCACATTATCGCACTCTTTGGCCAGCGCCAGGCAGTCGCGTCCGCCAGAAAAGTCCACATAGGCTTCGTCCACCAGTACCACGCCCGGGAACCGCTGGCAAAAGGCCCGGATGGCTTCCACGGGATAAAACACACCGGTGGGCGCATTGGGATTCGTCAGCAAGAACAAGCTGGCATCCAAATCGGCTGGCGGATCGGTCCAACCGAACCCCTCCGGCAGCGCTACCGTGCGGTAGGCGACCTCCTCGGCCGCCGCCAGCACGGGGTAAAGCGAGTAGGTGGGTTCAAAGGCGGCTACCGCTCCGCCGGGTGCGGTGAATGCCCAAATGGCCAGCCGCAATACTTCGTCTGACCCGTTGCCCACCAACACCTGGTCTGGGGTCACACCCGCCAACTCCGCAATGCGATCCCGCAGAGCCGAGCACACGGGGTCCGGATACAACCGCAAAGATTCCGCAGGGAACTCCCGCAAAATCCGCGCCACACCGGGGCTGGGCGGATAGGGATTCTCGTTAGTGTTGAGTTTGATCAGCCCGGCCACCTTCGGCTGCTCGCCGGGGGTGTAGGCTTTCAGGTCTTGTACAGATGGGCGGATGGGCGGGTTCATGTCTCAACTCAGCAGTGTCGGCCAGCCTCCCCTTTTTCGCAAGCGGATTTGGTTGGGGGGGGGGCGCCGCTTAGGCGGCGGGGTTGTTCGTTGGTGGTTGATGGTGATTGGTCGGATCAGACAGATCAGACAGATCGGTTGGATCGGCTGAACATTAGAGAGCGCACCCCCCCCCCTGCCCCGCTACAGGGTTGTAGGGGTATCGAAGCGGATGGTGGCGGAGCGGACGTGGGCATCCAGCCCCTCAACGCGGCCCATCGCCTCGATGAGCGGGAGAGTTTCGAGCAAATCAGCGCGAGTGAAGGCCACCACACTGATGCGTTTGCGGAAGGAATCCACGGTGAGCCCCGAAAAGTAAGCCGCGGTGCCGCCGGTTGGCAGGACATGGCTAGGCCCGGCGACGAAGTCACCGGCGCATTCCGGGGTCCAGGCCCCGACAAATACCGCACCGGCATTTTTAACCTTTTGGAGCCAGCGGCGGGGTTCTTTGGTCATGATCTCAAAGTGTTCGGGTGCAAACCGGTTGATGACGTCCATACCGGTGTCGAGATGGTCCACCACCACGAACAAGGCCCCCGTGGCGGCGGCCTTCTCGATGGCCTCGCGCCGCGACAGGGTGGCCATCTGGCGTTCCATCTCGGCCAGCACTTTCGTGGCCATGGCCATATAGGGCGTGACCAGCAGGGCTTTTTCCTGGCCAGTGCCATGTTCGAGTTGCGAGAGCAGATCGGCGGCGACATGCGCGGGCACTGCCGTTTCGTCGGCCAATACCGCGATTTCGCTGGGGCCCGCCACCATATCCAGGTCAACGTTGCCATAGACCAGCTTTTTGGCGGCCGTGACGTACGGTCCGCCGGGACCTACGATTTTCTGCACCTTGCGGATGGTGTCGGTTCCATAGGCCATGGCACCAATGGCCTGGATGCCGCCAATGCGGTAGATTTCGGTGGCGCCGACAACTTCCAGCGCATGGAGCAGGAAGGGGTCTACATTGCCCTTGGCATCGCTGGGGGTGCAAGCCACAATCTCGGACACGCCGGCAATCTTGGCCAGCGACACACTCATCAGCGCTGTTGAAACCAGCGGTGCCGCCCCGCCGGGAATATAGGCACCCACGCGATCCAGCGGCGTGAACTTCTCGCCCAGCACTCCGCCCTTGGGCGAGGCCATGCTCCAGTCCTTACGCATACCGGCCTTGCCAAAGCGGACAATGCGCGCATAGATGTCCGAGGTCGACCGCTTAAAGCTCATGTCTACCTTTTCCGAAGCGGCCTTTTGCTCTTCGCGCGACACCGCAAAGCGCGACGGCGGCAAGTCTACGCCATTAAATTCCTTGGTGTACTTGCGCACGGCTTTATCGCCGGTTTTACGGATATCGTCCAAGACGCGCCGAGCCGTTGCTTCAGCGTCAGAATCTACCGCCGGGCGCAACAGGAAGTGCTCCAGTTCGGGCAAGACTTTGTGTGGCGAAAACTTGATGATTGGGATGTTTAGTGACATAGTAAAACTGTGTACTTACCGACGGATAAATTCAATCTCCAATATTCGCCGTCCCGGTCATAAACTTCGAAATTCACGGCCCCCTGCCCCACAATCATTTCCTGGAAGGCGTTGTCTAACTCCAGACTTTGGAGTGCCCCCCTCCTGCTCTCTCTCGCTCCCCGGATCAGCTTCACACGTTCTTGATGCTCTCGTTCATGTTGCCGCATTTTCCGCACTCGGCCATTGGGACATTGCGGCGGTCCAGATAGACATGCCCACAGACGGAGCAGCGGAAAATGAACGGGGCGGCCCGGTGACGGCGGGTCCAGCGCACCCGGCGCAGTGCATAATAAACTCCGGCACCCAGGATCACGGCCAAATGGGCGGCTAACACCGTCACATACCAGTCGACTAAGCTCAAATTGATCATGGAACGGTTCTTTCAGTGGCCGACGCTGGCGGAATCGCCGAACTCATCCATGCCACCACCCCTTGGCGCGGGACTGTGACATCCAGCAGACGCCAGCCGCGCACACTGCGCACCAATCGGCGGTCCACGTCTGCCAGACCGCTGGATTGCACCAGCAGCACGGAGTCCGGAACGCCATCGGCATCGAAGCGCATTTCTATCCGCGCACTCCAGGCCTGAGGCGACCAGGAGCCATAGCCAGGGTCCATCCCAGAAAACAAACGGGACTCCCAGCCTTCGGGAAATATCATGCGGGGACCATCCGCCCCCGTCGCTCGCGGAGGGAACACGCTGGGGGCGGGCCACGCCGAAACCGTTTGTGGAACAGTCAACAAACCCGGCAGCATGGCTACCGTCGGTGAGGCCAAGACGGCCGCCGGAGCCGTCTCTAAAAAGGCCGCTTCCGAACGCACGGCTTGATCGGGCGGAGCGAGACGCGCGCGATCCCGACGCAAGGAGTGGCTGAACCCGGCGGGGCTAGGCAGCGCAAAGATAGACGGCGACCACGTGACCCGAATATCATTTGCCACGCTGTTTCCCCCCTCTATTCCGGCCGCGTCACTCCCCGGCCACCAGGCCACCTGCGGCGGTGTTTCCCGCGGCAGCGGATTTGGAATGGGCGTCGTACCCAGCATCAACCACAAGAGTATGAACCAGATGGCGGCCACGCTGGTCGCCAGCCGTCGACCCGTGCGGCCAAAGCGCCGCCAGCGCCGGTCTGGATCTTCCATGATGCGTGTGCGGTACACCGGGACGGTCCTCAACGCTTAGGGGGCCACGGCAGGAGGGCGCGTGGCCAACACCACGTCCCGAATGCCGGCCTTCAGCGCCATCTCATACACCTGGATCAGAGTTCCGTAGGACGTGCCTTCGTCGGCTTCAATCAGCAGTGAATCCGAACCGTGGGTTCGCGCCAGCGCCATCTCCAGACCGTCTGGCGCCAACCGTTCATCATTGAAAAAAAACATGCCCGCCTGAGAAATGGTCAGCACCCGCGCTCCGGGCAGGGTCCCATCCAAAAATGACGCTTCGGGCAAACGGACTCGGACGCCGGGTTGCAGAACAAAGCGCTCCGAGGCGAACAGCATCATGCCCAGCAGCAGGACCACATTGAGCAGCGCCACCACATCGATCGGCCCCACCGAGCGACGGTAGCGGGCGGTGAAGCGCCGCCGGACGCTGCGGAACTGCATTTGAATGGATTGGTCGGGAATCCTCATGCCGGGGGTGCCGCACGATTCTGCTTCCATTGCCGCATAAAGTTGCTCAAGGCCGAAGCCGCGCGCTCCATATCGAGCAGGATCGACTCAACCCGCGACACCAATAAATTGTAGCCGGCATACGCCAGAATGGCGATCACGAGGCTCAGGGCCGTCGCCGACAGAGCCGCCCACAATCCCCCGGCCAAGTCCGCCGCTTGAATCAGCGGGGCATTTTGACGAGCTGCCAGCAGCATTTCCATCATGCCCAGCACCGTCCCCAGCAATCCAATCAGCGGGGTAATTCGCGCAAACGTAGCCAACCAGCCCAACCCCCGCTCCATACGCGGGATTTCTTCCAGCCCGGCGTCTTCGATCGCCCGGCCGATATTTTCAAGAGTATCGTCATGGTGCAGCACGGCGGCCAACGCCAGCCGCGCCACGGGTCCGGGAGCCTCCTCGCAGATGGCCGCCGCCTCCACGAGGTTGTCCCGATTCAAGATGTTGTAGACCCCTTTCAAAAAATCATCGGCCGCAATTTGTGCCCGATGGAGATTGAACAACCGCTCCAGAAAGACCAGCGCTGCGAACAGCCCGCACGCCAGCAAGACCCAGATCACCGGACCGCCATTGCCCATCAGATTCGCCATGCTTGTCTCCCTCTTTCCATCCCAGTAAAACTGACAGACTAGTCTATCCCCGCGCGGCACCGGCGCTCAACTACAAAAACACCGCTCAGGGGCAGCTAGGGGCAGGAGAACCGCGGGTTGCTGGTGAGTGGTGAGTCGGGGCTGTTGGTTCTTGGTTGTTAGTTGATGGTTGGTCGATCACCATTCATATTCGTGAGATTCGTGTCGTTCGCAGTTTGGCTGCCCATCGCCCATCCACCGGGCTTGCCCCGGTGTGCTTAAGGCTGCGCTGTCTTCAAAGTTGCAGGGCCAACCTAACCATCCCCGGGACAAGCCCGGGGGATTCCCCACAGTTTACAGCCTACTAGCTAAAGCCTACAGTCTATCGTCTGTTCAGGGTTCCACTTCAGAATGCAACCCAGTGGTCGCGGCGGATGCGCTCCATTCGGCCCTGAGCTTCTGCGGCAGATGGCACACCTGAGTCTGCGACTCGGCGGTAAATACCAACGGCTTCCTTCCAGTTGCCAGCGCGTTCTTGCAGGGCCGCGGCAGCAAAAGCTGAACGAGTAAACCAGACGGTGGCCTCCTGAGGCGGCGCGGTTTCCTGCAAATAGGAATAGGCCACCTCCATATACCGATCAAGGGCGGCGGCGGCACGGTTCATTTTTTCCAAGCAACGGCCAACCTTGTAGCCGGCCTGCAGGCGCAAATCAACCGGGGCACCGGCAAAATCCAGTAGGGTGCGATAGGACAGCAAGGCCTCTTCGTAGCGTGCAGGATTTTCCGGTCCGAGGGTGTATTGGCAATCTCCCTTGCGCCCCCAGGCGGCCATCGCCTCGGACGAGCGCGGGAAACGGACAATCACTTCATTGAACGCTAGGATGGCCGCCGGAAATTGACCCAATTCACTCAGAACATCGCCCTGTGCCAGCAGTGTCTCCGGCAGGCGCGGACTATCGGGATATTGCGCCATCAATGCGTTGAAATGCTCATTGGCAGCGAGGTAGGCCCGGCGCGCCGTGGCCGCACGGCCAGCCCAAAACCAGGCGTCGGCCGCTCGCGGACTGTCAGGATGCTCGCGGGCCACGCGCGTAAACCCTTGTTCGGCCGTTTCATAGTCGCCACGGTTGAATGCGTGTTCGCCCAGCCAGAAATGGACATCAGGGACGAATTCCGAATCGGAAAAATCCAGCAGAAACTGTTTGCAGACCTGGAGCGCCTCGTCATCACGACCCAGCAGATAGAGACACCAGCCGCGCATGAACATGGCCCGGGCCGCAGGGACTGTCAGGGGCCACTCCTGCCGGATACGGGTAAAATCATCCAGTGCAGCCTGGAAAGACCCCATTCGATAGCGGACCAATCCACGCGCCAATAAGGCGTCCGCGCAGGGTTGTGGTTCGAGACAGGCGTCAATCAGCCGCCCATATTGCTCGCTGGCTGCCTCCAGCGCACCGCGCTCCTCATAGAGCCCACCGAGGCGCATCGTGGCGGCGCGGACATGCTCTGAGCCGCTTTTGGCCCGGCTTAAATCCAGCAGGCGGATTTCGCCGGCTTCGATTTCGCCGAGCGCAAGTTCCGTTTCGGCCAATTGGTACTGGATACGTTCTGCGGCTTCACCCCCGGTCGGCAAGAGAGCCAGCACCGCAACATAAGCCGTTTTAGCCAGACTGAATTGCCCGCTGGCAAACTGCGCATCCGCCAGTTTCTGTTGCAACTCCAAGCGCTGTTGTTGATTGGTTTCCACTGCCAGCGCGCGGTCAAAGCAGTTGGCTGCTTCCGCAAAGCGTCCTGCCTTCCACAAGACCCACCCGTAGCGGGCCAAGCCGTCGGCGGACTCGGCAGCGCCCTCAAAAGCATCCAACCAGATCTGGTATTCGGCGGCGGCATCGTCCCAACGCTCCAGCCGTACCATGTGGTCGGCCAGTTCCATCTGTACCAAGGCCGAGCGGGACTCATCCGGAATCCGGGCGGCAATGGATCGCATCAGTTTGGCACCCTCGTCCACGCGTCCGGCATCCATCAGCAGGCCGGCTTTTGCCACCTGTGTTTCCAGGAGCTGGGCAGGATCGGCCGCGGCCAGAATACCTTTTTCAATCAGGTCGAAGGCGGCGGGATAGTTGGATTCCGAGCCCAAGGCCTGGGCGACGATCCGAAAACCATTGGCCCGAGTTTCGGCCAGTAAGTTCTGATTGGTTGCCAAGCGCTCAAGGCGACTGAGCGCTTCCGCGTGCGTTCCGTAGGCCACATGCCATTCCAGCAGCTTGAGCGCAGCACGTTCCCCCCAGACTTCGCCGGGGTGGGCTGCTTCAAGCTGTTCGAGCACCGGTCGTGCCTCAGCGGCCTGTCCTGATTCCAGCAAGGCCACCGCCAAGTCCAACCAGGCTGCAGGCGTTTCCGGGTGCTGCGGATAGCTGGCTTCCAATTCGTCGCATGCCGTCCGGGCCGCGCTCCAGTTTCCCTGGGCCATCCGCGTGCTGGCCAGCAGTCGCAGGGCCATGGGAGCGACGTCCGGGGCAGCCTGCCGATCAGAAAAGCCCTCCAGCAAGGCCGCCGCCTCTGACAGACGATCAAGTTTCAATAACGCTTGTGCCTGAGTAAGATCGTAGTCGGCTTTCATTACCGCTGATCGGGCCGACGGCGCATGAGCGACCAGCAACGCCAGCGCCTCGGCCGGCACGCCCTGCGCTAAGCGCACGCGCGCCAGCCATAGCACACCTTCGGCCTGGGTCCGGCGGTCAGGGGCACCATTCACCAA
>JAVEUJ010000110.1:0-8362 GCA_034005635.1 Kiritimatiellia bacterium
GGAACTGCGGAAGCCAGCAAGACACCACAAGCAGGAAAAATCACCTGTATTTTCCCCAGTCCCGGGGCGCGGGTGTCCGACACCACAGAGATTTTGTGGGCGGTGATTGGAGCGGCGACCAACCATACGGTCACCATTGAGTATTCCGGCGACAACGGCGTGTCGTGGGCCAATATCGTATCCGGGTGGCCAGCGAGCATCGGCAGCTTTGCGTGGGATACGACCGCTTTCCAGCGGTCGGCCCGCGCCTGGTGGCGAATCAGCAGCGATCAAGATTATGGCATTGCCGATTCCATGGGTACCTTCATGTTGGACAATGAAGGGTCGATCCCTTATTACGTCAACGATGCCTCGACCAACGGCGATGTCTATTGCACGGCCATTGGCAATGATGCAAACGACGGACTGACGCCCGCGACCCCGATGGCCAGTCTGCAAACTCTTTTCAATAAGAACGATTTAGGGCCAGAAGACGTGGTCTATGTGGATGCCGGGACCTACACCGCCGGGTCGCCTGCCATTCGAATCACTCCGCGGGAATCGGGCTGGAGCAATCGCTATGTGACCATTCAGGGCAGCACGAATCCTGCCGCACGAACGGTTTTTAAGGGATCTTCACGAATGGATTTGGGCGTTTTTTCCTTTGAATATGCCGAAAATGTCCGGCTGCGGGATCTGACCATTCGCGATGCGAGCATCGGAGTGGTCATGAATCAAAGCATTGGCTGTAAATTCGAGCGGGTGCGAATTGAAAACAATCAGACGCTTGGCGTACAATTGTCAAAATGTCAGGGCATTGGCTTTCTGCAGTCCGTGCTGTGGAAAAATACCAGCCCAACGGGTGGGGTGGCGCTGGCGCTCAACGAGGCATCGGTGGCCCTGGAGAACTGCACGGTGTGGGATCATGAAATTGCGGTGGCTATTGGCCAGGGGACGCTGACCGTTACCAACAGTGTGTTGGATGCGCGTGGCCCCAACGGCCGGATTTACCGCTTTGCCCAGAATGCCAGTGCCGCCAACGGGTTCCGCGGAGACTACAACCTCTATTCCTTCCGCAATGATAATTCATTGCTAGCAGAGCAACAGACCCTGACTGGCGGCAGCGATTACTATAATACCCTGCCAGTGTGGAGTACGGCAGTTTCATCAGAGACCCATAGCATTACCCTGGCCCCTCTGTTTGCCAATGAAACGCTTGGCGATTTTCATCCGCGGAGTACTCAGGGGCGTTTCACCCCCTCCGGCTGGGTGATGGATGGTGAACTCTCGCCGCTGGTTGATTCGGGCAGCCCGGCTTCGACTTTCACCAATGAGCCCTTGCCCAACGGTGAGCGAATCAACATTGGGGCCTATGGCAATACCCCACAGGCGTCGATGACGCAGACCAATCCGCCCTGGGTTCGGGTGGCGTCTTATAACGAGTGCGGAGATACCGTAACGGGAGACGCTCTGCTCTACTGGCTGTATGGCGGGTTGAACAGCAATGAGCTGGTGAGTCTGGAGTACACCACGGATTTATGGACGTGGACCACCATCGTCAGCAATCTTCCGGTAGGGCTGCGCCAGTACACCTGGGACGTGAGCGATATGCCGCTGGCAGTCGCTATGACATGGCGCGTGGTCGTGCAAAGCAATCCCACCATTGTGGACGCCTCGGATTGCCCTGTGGCCATCAAGACCAAGAATTATAAATACTATATCAATGATGGATCGACGAATGGAGATGTCTATTGCACCGCACCTGGCATGCCCTGGCTGTCCTTTGGAGAAATTCGCGGTACCAATCCGACCATGCCCCTCGACAGTATCCAGACACTGTTGGCCCATTTACCGGTGGGGGCCGGCGACGAGATCTACATCGATACCGGAGTGTATCCAGTATCTAGCACGAATGCGGTCACCTTGAAAGACAGCAACATGGGCACCGCCCTGCTGCCGTTAAAAATCTTTGGCAGTACGAACCGGGCCGCCGGCGGAACGTGGTTCAAAGTGGACGGAACAACCAACGGATTGCGCATTCAGAATACACGCCATATTCATTTGCACAACGTGCGGATATCTGGAGCGCAAAATGGGCTGTCGATTGAGAATGTGGATACCGTCCGTATTCGGGGTGGGGTATTCAATCGCAACTTGGCCAATGGCATCTTGTCCGTCGCTAGCAGCGGGATCGACATCCGCAACACGGAATTATGCGATAACGGATCCTACGGATATCGTGGCGTAGGTAATAAAGGCAGTCAGGCACTGCAAAATGCCACCCTGTGGGGCAACCGGCGCGGCGCGGTTGAAAATACCCTGGGCACCCTGGTGGTGTCGAACAGCATTTTGGCGGTATCCACCAATGCTCCCCTTTACCTGGAGAACGGAGAAGGGACCATTGCGGGCAACTACAACGTATTCTGGAACCCGGCCGGTGGTCCGATTGGCACGAATGTAAAGAACAAGGTGGCCTACCCATTCCTGAGTC
Source organism: Kiritimatiellia bacterium (assembly GCA_034005635.1). Classification (GTDB taxonomy): domain Bacteria; phylum Verrucomicrobiota; class Kiritimatiellia; order CAIQIC01; family Lenti-01; genus JAAZFE01. Next base: position 2,471 of record JAVEUJ010000110.1, read on the forward strand.
AGTGGCAAGTGGCTGGCCGGGACCAGTACAGCCTCGTGATTGATCCACTGTTGGTCAATCCAGCGGCCACCAACTATCATCTCCAGAGTCGGGCCGGCTATTGGAATACCGGCAGTTGGCCGACCTCGACCGTGACCTCGTGGGCAATCGACGCGGGTGATCCCAATGCGCCCGAATGGACTAACGAGCCAACTCCTAATGGCAACCGCCTCAATATAGGGGCTCAGGGCGGAACGTCCTATGCCTCGAAGACCGACAACTCGCAGCCAGAATTGTTGGCAGTTTCTCTGCGTGATGGCGGGGTCGCGCTGGAGTCGCAGCAGCTCTATTGGCTTTATCGCGGACTGAGTTCGACCAACACCGTCAGCATCTGGTATTCCCCGGATAATAAGGGAACTTGGGTCAATTTGACCAGTGCGCATCCGATTGGTGTGCCCTATAACTGGTATAGCCAGGCTGAGCCCACCCCGGAAGCGTGGTGGAAGGTGGTGCTAGACGGCAACACCAATGTGGTGGACGCAACCGGGCCATTCACCCATCGCACAAAAGCCCTGACCTACTTTGTGAATGATGGCAGCCGTACTGGGGATATCTACACTGGTGCTATTGGTGCACCGGACAACCTAGGCTATGTGTCCAACAGCCCGCTCCCTTCAATTCAGGCGGTGCTCGACGGTTTCCAGCTTTCTCCCGGCGATGAAATCAAGGTTGATACAGGCGAGTATGAGCTGGACGAGCCCCTCTTCATTTCGCTGTTGAACAGGGGCAGCTTGAGCGAACCGGTTAAATTTACTGGCAGCACAAACCAGATGGTTGGTGGCAGCCGGTTGATACCGACAACCGGAATGGAAGATCCTGCCTTCCTGTTGCATAACGCCGCTTATGTGGACGTCTCCAGTTTCCACCTGGATGGATTCCAGACTGGCGTTTCTTTGCTGGAAAATACGCACCACTGCCGGTTGATCGATCTGGACATCCGTGGAGCGGCCCAAGCAGGCGTAATGATGGCACAAGCCAGGTTCAACCATCTGGAACGAGTCTTGATTCGTGAAGGACAGATGGATGCGATCATGGCCGGGCAGGGGGACTTTACCATGAATGGCTGTGTGATCTGGTCCAACCAGGGGTCGGCATTGCTGTTGGGCAATGGGATGCAGGTGGGCATTACCAACAGCGTCTTGGAAGCCTCGGGCGTAGGGCGTTACTGCTATCATTCAGCCACCTCGGCCACGATTCAGGCGAATTACAACAATTTGCTGATCCGCAACGGGGCAGAAGTGGCGGCCATTAATAACCAAGTCTATCCTCGTATCCCCCAATGGACTCGTGCCTCGGGACAGCAGGATGCCTATTCTCTCGGTGTAGAACCCTTGTTCCATGATCCCGCGAGCGGTGATTTCCACCTGCGGAGCAAAGCAGGACGGTATGATCCTGTCGCCGGCCAATGGACCAACGATATGTCGGTTCCTGAGTTGCCGGACTTTTCCCCCTTGATCGATATGGGGTCGGCCCAGAGTGCTTGGAGCAATGAACCGGCGCCCCATGGGTCGCGACGGAATATCGGCTTGTATGGCAACACCCCGCTGGCCAGCAAGAGCGATACGAACGCCTGGGTACAGGTTATTACGGCATCAAGTGGGGGGTTAACGTACGGCATCTTCAATCTGACCTGGGGCTATGGCGGCACCATCACATCTGGACAGACAGCGCGATTGGAGTATTCGTTCGACAATGGCTTGGCCAACTGGATATTGATTGCCCCAAATGTGCCGATCGGCAATCGAGTGCATCTCTGGCAAAGCAATGAGAAACTAGCCGGTGCCGAAAGGTGGAGAACGAGCCCCGCTGCTCGTTGGCGAATCCTAGTGGACGGCTCCACCAATACCATGGATATGACGGACAACTACTTCCAGTTGCGCAACCGCCCCTTTACCTACTATCTGAACGATGACTCCACCATCAATGACGTCTTCACCACCAATGCGCCAGGCAATGACGCCAATCTGGGATTCTATCCAGAAGCTCCCAAGCGGGACCTCGTCTCACTGCTGGAGATCGTGGATTTAGAGGCTGGCGATCAACTCTATATTGACACGGGTGTTTATTATTTGGCTGATACCAATCGGCCTGTTGTCTGGGGAACAGCTCAAAGTGGTAAAGCGGGTGAAGAGGTAATGATCAGGGGGAGTTGGCATTCAGACGGGTCATGGTTTGTCGCGTCCAATAATTTTGCGCCCTATGGAAACAATCAGGGTTTCTTCTTCATGGAAGCCAACCATGTGGACATGGAAAGTGTTCGTTTCCGTGGTGAATCCATCGATTTCCGGGGGGATGGACTGAAAGTTCGCGATGTGACCCTGACTAATCGACTGGGCAGGCAGGTGTCCCTGCAACTGCGTGGCAATAGCAACCAGTTTGAAAACATTCAAGTGGATCGCGGCTCCTTGACGCTGGCCGGCCAAGGAAACCGCCTGGAGCGCTTGCTCCAACGCTGGGGCCAGACCACGATTGTGGGCACCAATGCCGTGCTGATGAATTCGGTGGTATATTCCACCAATGCTCTGAGTACCGGGGTGGTGGTGAATGCCCTAGGGGCGGCTGTATCCAACTGCACGATTGTTGTCCCGAATGGTACCGCCTTGAGTAAAAGTGGACTGGGCACCCTGCATCTGGGCCACAGCATTCTGGTCGCCGGCGGAGCTCACGACGCCAACTGTGCCATAGTTTGGACAGGCGGCAATCTCCTGTCGGATTGGAATAATTTCCGGACGACTGGTTCTGCCTGGATTGGCAGCTACAAGGGTAAATGGGAAAAACTGGCCTATTGGCAGGCCATTTCGGGCCAGGATGCCAACAGTGTGTCGTTTGACCCCCAGTTCCAGAATCCAGGGTTGGGAGATTTTCACCTGAATTCGGAGGTGGGTCGCTGGAGCCCGATCCATGGCGGATTCCAGCAGGATCCTCTGGGAAACCATTCGCCACTGATTGACTTGGGCGACCCTTGGGTGACGTCGAACAATGAACCTCAGCCCAATGGTTACCGACGCAATTTGGGCGCCTATGGCAATACCGCCCAAGCTAGCAAGAGCCGGACCAATTTCTGGCTGACTGCGCTGACCGCCAACGATGGCGGTGTACTCAAGGGAACCAACATCGTGCTGCGCTGGGCCACCTCCAACAATGCCCCGCAAACCGTGCGGCTGGACTATAGCTGGAATGGTGGTACGACGTGGAGCAATATTGCCAACGGCCTGCCTGCCACGGATCGTGCCTATGTCTGGGACAGCACTGGATTCCCGGATTCATTCAATGGGATCTGGCGGGTGGTGGCCGAGGATAATTCTTGGGGAGACACCAATGATGTGCCGTTTGCCTTGCGCAACTATCCGCATGAGTTTTATGTGAATGATGCCGACCAAACAGATGATGTGTATACGGATGCCAGCGGGAACGATGCCGCGGACGGCTTGACGCCGGCGACACCCAAGGCCACGCTGCAGGCGATCCTCAATGCCTATGATCTCGAAGGCGGGGACAAGGTGTATATAGATACGGGAGGGTACAACTCGACAAACGACATTCGTATCATTTGGTCGCGCAGCGGCAACACGAATGCCCCGGTGGTTATCCAAGGCAATCCCTATGGGGCCTACACGATTCTGTCCCGGACCGGTAACACCAACTATCCCGCGCTGGTTTTGGATGTGAAGGCGTCCCATGTCGAACTGCGCAACCTGTTGGTTCGCGGCAGCGATCGCGGCCTCTTGCTGGAATCCAACCGCCAGGCGACCGTGGACGGTACAGTGGTGGCGGAAGTGAATAAGGGGATCGTTGTCGATGGCGCACAGGGTACGGCCATTCGGCGCTCCGCCTTGTGGAAGAACGCGGTGGGGGTGCAATTGCTAAACACCCGGACGACCCTGCTCGAAAACTTGACCTTTTCTCTGCCGACCGAGGCGGGAATTCAGATGGCCAATACCGCAGTCGATACCCTGCAAAATAATATATTCATTCCGCAGGAAAATGCGCAAGCATATGCGGTGGGCAGTGCCACAACGCTGTTGTCCAATGCACAAATGGATTACAATCTGTATGATTTTAGCAACCCAGGGGCTGGATTCTATGCGGGCGCCAGCACAAACCTGCGCCTGTGGCAGTTGAGCATGAATCGCGATTTCCGCAGCGCCCTGACCAATCACGGCTTGGCGGAGGTGGACTATCCGGGGGATTTGCATCCGCTGTCGGAATATGGTCGCTGGGCCAGCAGTCCGACGGGAGGGGATTGGGAGGTAGATGGCCCCGGTTCAACCTCCTGGGCGGTTGATCATGGCAATCCCAACAGCGACTGGGATCAGGAACTCGGGGACAACGGGGAACGCATCAACATCGGTATGTATGGCAACACGGCCCAGGCCAGTCAGGGCAGCACCAACCGCAATGTTGACATTAGGACGCTGGATGGCGAAGTGTCGCGGATCAACATCGGAGACCGATGGCCGCTGGTGTGGTCGTCTCATCTGGTGGATGATGGCGTGATGGTGCTGGTTCAGTTTAACGGTGGCGCCACCAATGAACTAGGCCAACGAGTTTGGACAACCCTGACCAATGTGTCGGCGAATCGGGAGTACTTTGTCTGGCAGGTGGATATCACGCACCAGACGGCAGGCGGTCTCTGGCGCGTGATTGCGACCAATGAGCCCGGGCTGGTGGATACCAGCACCCACCCGTTCGAAGTATCCAGCCCGAAGATTGGATTCCGTGGACGGCCCTATAGAAAATACGGGCTGGTGCGCTTTGACTGGGAGGGCGGCATCCCCGGAATCAACTACATAATCGAATATTCGGATGATTTTGGTAAGACTTGGCAGGTGTGGGAAGCCAAATACAACGGGCCGGCGCCGATCAACATGAGCCAGTTCAGTATTCCGATTCCGCAGGCGTGGTACACGTTTGAAGATCGCACGTCTTATCAGCAGCGGCAGCGGTGGTACCGAATCGGCCGCGCAGAGGACTAACCACATTGCCGCCTCGTATCCGAGGTTGGGCGACGGTGGCAGTCAGTGCGGTGGCCGTGTTGCTGTTGCTGCTGCCCATCGAGCTAACGCTCGCCGGTCATGTGAAGCCGCCGCTACACGGTGCTGCACATGTCTTATTGTTTGCCCTGTTAGCGTGGATGTGGGGCCAGCGGCTTCCGCATCGCCGACGTGGATGGCCCTTATGGCTGGCTGTGGCGGCGACGGCGGCAAGCGTGGAAGTGCTTCAGTTCTGCTTCGGACGGTCGGCGGAAGTCGTGGATTGGCTCTATGGCTCAGTCGGCGCGGCCTGGATCTGTGTCACCTGGCGGATGTATAAGACCTGGCTTCGTGTGGCTGGTGTGCTGGTCGTGGCTCTGTTTCCTCTGGCGTGGGAAGTCGCCATGGTGGCGCAAGAGGTCCACGCCTTTCCCGTGCTAGCGGCTCCCGATGCCGGATGGGCGGGCCGGGGCTGGCTGGAAAACGGGGGGGAAATGAAGCGGGAATCAGCAGGGTTCCGATTTATTCCGGATTCAGAATGGGTGAGACTTGGGAGCTATCCGGGCGTCTTTCGTGAACCGGCGGTCCGGGATTGGCGGCAGATGGAGGCACTGGAGAGCGCTATATACTGGCCAGGCGAGCTCCCAGTCATCATGGGCTTGCGAGTAGACGACCGGCGCGGAAATCCGTCGTATGAGGAACGCTTTCAGCGGGAGTTTGCGGTGACCCAGGGCTGGAATCAAATCCGGATCACGGTCGAAGAACTGAGTCGAACATCTGGGGGGCAGCCGTTTCATCTCGAGCATGTTGTTCACTGGGGAGTTTTCCTTGTGTCGGATGTGACCGTTGACTACTTTCTAATCAGGTCGGTACAGTTGAC
>JAVEUJ010000111.1:0-8338 GCA_034005635.1 Kiritimatiellia bacterium
ACGTCGCCGAACCCGAAGCATTCGCGGTGTAATACCAGACGCTGTATCCACTCTCGCCCGCATTCGAATCCGTCCAGGTAATTGTCGTATAATTCGTGCTGGTCCCGTCCGTCGCCGAGACACCCGTCACCATCGGCAGCTTGCGGAAGCCGGAGTCCGGATCGCTCGGGGAACTCGTGCCGAGGGCATTGGTCGCCACGATCCAGTAATAATACCGGGTACCGATCACTGCGGTCGTGTCGTTGTAGGTTGTGACATTCGCCGCGTTTGTGTGGAGGGGCGTGGCCGACCCGAACGCGTTGGCCGTATGGCGATAGATCACAAAGCCGGTTTCCTTGTCGCTATCGTTGTTCCAGCTCAACGCCACATGGGCTAACTGGGTGCCCTTCGTCGCCGTCAGCCCTGTCGGTTTCGGCGGCGGCCCCGCCAGCGTCGTCACGCTGGCCACCGTCGAATAGTCCCCCGTACACTCTGCCCCCGTCGCCGCCACGCGCCAGTAATAGGTCACCGAATCCTGCAACCCCGTCACCGACACGCTCGTGCCCGTCACAAACAGATTTTCGTAGCCAGGCACATAGGAGAAGGCCCCGCCTTGCATCACCTTGAACTCATCCAGGTAAAAGCGGCAACTGCTGGCAATGCGCGAGGCGATCTTAATTTTGGTCGTCGCCGTGCAACCCGTCAGTTCAACAGTGTAGGTCGTCATGCTGCCGCTGAAGGTGTTGGTCACGACAATTGCGTAACTGCTCCCGCCATTGATGGATACCGAGATGATCGCCGCCGCGCTGTCGCTTCCATAGCTATAGGCATCATACGTCAACGTGGCCGCCCCGCCGTTGCCGCTCAAATTCAAACTCGGCGTGATGAGCTCTCCCGCCGTGCTCGCCGCACCGATTTTGGCCAGCCCCCCGGCCGCGGCTGAATAAACCTTGGATCCCGTCCAACCCGGCACCAGGGTGTAGGTGTCCAGACTGCCACTGATGTCGGTGTTTTCCGCTAGGGTGAAGCTGGCAAATGACTCGTAAAGATTGGTGGACAAGGAAGACCCCGAGAGATCGTTCGAGCTAACGTCAATCCGGTAGCCAGTCGCCCCCGCCACCGCCGTCCAGTTCGCGGTAAAGTCGAACTGGTTGGTGGGATTGGCGAAAAGCCCGGTCGGCGCGGCCGGACAAGCCGTCATTTGGCTGCCGCTCAACGGCGTGCCGGTGACAAAATAGTTCACGTACGTGCCCGTTCCATTGTACTCGAAGACCGTCACGGCATAGGTCGTTCCCGCGTTCAGGCCCGTCAGCGTGAAGCTGTTCCCAGTCCCGTCGTAGCAAATCCTGTTGCCGCTGCCCTTGTCCGTCGCGCCATCATAATTGGCGTCCACGCCCGCGGGCGCGACGAAGTCCGTCGGCGTCCAGCTCGTCGCCAACGCGGGCCGCACCACCACGATGCGCCGTTCCCCGTTGCCGCTGGTCCAGCTCACTGTCATCTGGTTCGTCTGCACGGCGGTGAACAGTAGCGTCGTCGCGTGCACGGTGGGCTCGGCCGCCACGATCGTCTGCGCCCCGCCTGCCGTCGTGCTGCCCGATTTGGTAGCGGCCGTGAAGCCCACGTCGCCGGTCGTGATCGCCGCCACGTTGATCGTTTTGCCATAGGTCGGGCTCGCGGCAATGTCCGCCGTGATGAAAATATAGCCCGTGTCGCCGACGTTGATCGCCTGGGACAGGCCGGTGATTCCATGGCTGCCCGGGCCCAGCCCCGTCGTGATGTCGCTGCCCAACTTCGTGTCCGTGCCCGTGTTCAGCGAGTCATCCGCCGAATACCACACTTGGAGTTTGGTGATGTCTGCCGCGGCATAGCTTCCCGCCGTCGTGAAGCTCACGTTCGTCAGCGTCGCATTCGCCACCGTCACGCCCAATTGGAACTGATGCAGAATATGGGCCGTCGTTCCCGCCGCCACGGTCGCCGCCGCCACCTGCGGAACGTTGTTTCCCAGAACGACCGTGGCCTGCCCCGCCAGCGTCGTCACGTTCGTCGTCTCCGAATCATCGCTGATGCAAAATTCGTTCGTCGCCCGCACCCGGTAGTAGTATTCCACGTCCGACGTCAGCCCCGTCACCACCTGGCTCGTCGCCGCCACCGTCAGGTTCGAGAAACCGGGAACGAAGGAGGGCGAACCGTAATCCGTCCAAACCAGGTTGTTGATTGCCGGGCGGGCGGCCGTGTTGTTGCTGATTACCAGCGAGGTGACGTTAGCAACGTTGATGGTATTGAATTCGGCCGTCTGCACGGTGGTGTCATAGTCGAACGTCCCCTTGCTCGTGCCGTTGACATAGACCGTCAACTGACCGCCGGTGCCGGTAAAACTCTGCTGGACGTCGAATTTCAGCGTGCTGATGCCATTCGGGATGGTTGTGCATTCGATGTATGAATCGGCCTCATTCCTCAGGCAAACGCTCGGATTGTCATTGACCTTTTGGTCGGTTCGCGCCTTATAGGCCGTCCAGACCACGTCGGTATTGTTGGTCCAAATCCGGGTCAAATAGGAACTGGTCGTGCCTCCACCAACGTCCGCGCAATCATTCGTCAGGGCTGCCCCGACCCCCCCGCCGAACGTCGCATTCGTGCTGACGTCGAGCTGGTAGCCGCTGGCGCCGCCGACGGCGGACCAATTGGCGGTGAAATTGGTCAACCCCACGGCGCTGGCAGCGAGAATGCCGGGGCCGTTGGTGAAGCAATCGGCCGTGAAGTCCAGGGTAGAACCGTAGGCCGTGCCGACGCTGTTGATGGCATAGGCGCGATAGTAGATCGTCTGGCCCGGCGTCAGGCTTGTCAGGGTCACGGTGAACGAGCCCGTACCGCCGCTGGCATGCGCCACCTTGGTGTTGGCGGTCGTCGGTGCACCGGTTGTATTCCAAACGATGCCGCGCTCCGTCACCGACTGCCCCCCCTCGGCCGTCACGTTGCCCGTGGCGTTGGCCTGCGTGGGATCCGCCGGCGTGCCCGGCGTCGCCGAGGTCGTGCTGACCGTCGGCAGCGTCCACGTCGTCGCGTCGGCCGTCACGCCCGCCGAGTAGTAGTCGTTGTTGACGCTGTAGAACTTGTAGTAATACATCGTGCCCTGCGTCCGCCCCGTGTCGTTGTAGCTCGTGCCGTTGCCATTATAGATGACCAGATCGCCACCGATGGTGCTGCTGCCCGCCGTGTAGGCCGTGCCCTGCGTCGGCGCGGTGAACGAACTGTCCGTGCTGCGCACCACCATCACGTTGTGGCCGACCGCGTTCTTGGCCCACGAAAGGTTGATCTGGGTCGTGCTGGCCACCGTCGCCGTCTGGCTGCCCGGATCCCCGATCGCGCTGACGGTCACCGTCAGGCCCGCGCCCGTGCCATTCGCCGCCAGGTTGACCCACGACGCGCTGCTGGCCTTGTACCAGAAATCGGTGCCATAGGTCGCCCCGTAGTCCATCTGGATGCCCCAATACCACGTGCCCGTCGCGTTGAAGACGCCCGAGGTGACCGACTTGCCGTTCTGGTCGGTCATGCCGCCCCACGCCCCCGCCATCCCGCCGGAGAGATCCGCATTGCCCTGCCGCAGCCACAGCCGCCCCTGGCCCCAGGCCGTTTCCACGGTCCCCCACGACTCGAACGTGAACACCTTGCCCGTATCGCCCAGATAGATCGTCCCCGCCGGTGCGCCCGGCGAGGCGCTGCCGCTCGTATTGCGCGCCTGCGGCATGTTCAGGGTCACGGCCGACGCCGTCACGGCGGTCGAATAATACGAGTTGTTCTCGGAATAGAACGTGAAGTAGTAGGTCGCCCCCGGCGTCAGGCCCGTCACTTCCAGGCTCGTGCCAGCTTGGCTGCCGGCAATGACGGTTTGGTTGCCGAACGTGTCGTTCGCGCTGTAGCCCGTTCCCTGCGTCGGTCCGCCCGTCGGCGTCGCCGGCGCCCTCGTGATCAGCACGTTCTTGCCGCCCCCCTGCGCCCAGCCCAGATCCACCCGCGTGGCCGTATTGCCCGAGGTGTCCTTCACTGCCGTGCAAGACGACGGCGCCGTCAGCGCGTTGACCGTGAAATAGTTCACCGCAGTCAGCGTCAGGTTGTCGTCGGTCCAGTCGTCCATCGCATAGTAGGTGCAGCCGCCGTTGACGAACCGCCCGGCATAGTAGAAATTACCCGTCGATGTAAACTGGTGCACGTCATTGGCGGACTTCCACACGCGGTTAGGATCGCTGTAGTACGACCAAACGCCGCTCCGCCACGTCCACCCCGAGCCCCCGGTGGTGGAGCCAATACCCCAGTCCACCGTCCAGCCCGTTGTGTCCTGATTGACCGCGAATTCAAAAACATAGGCCAGATAATCGCCCAAGACGTACGAAGCCACCGGCGCGCCCCGGTTGTAGAGCGACGTCCAGTACAACGGGCATCCCGACGCCGACGTCGTGCCGCTGGCCGTGGAGCTAAACGCCGTTTCCGTTCCATCCCCGTTCTTGGCCTTGACCTTGAAGAAATACACCGTCGAAGCCGCTAAATCTTTGGCCGTCGTCGTTCCCCACGCGGCCTTGGTCTGCCAGACCTCCGCGGCCTGCCACGTTCCGTCTGCCTTGAGATAGTAGCTGTCGCTCGTCCGCTGGATCGCAAACGTCGTCCCGGACGGGTTCCCGTTCTCGTTCACCGCGACGTCCAGCGACGACGACGTGGCGCCGTTTACCGTCGGCGCCGAGGGCACCGCCGCCAGCGTGTACTTGCTGGCCGTGCCGCTGAAATCGGTCTCCACCGGCGTGCCCGCCCCGTTGCGCGCCTTCACCTTGAACGTGTACTGCTGGTTCACGCCCAGCCCTGTTACGCTCTTCGTACCCCACGTGGCGTCGGTCGCCCAGTACGCCGAGGCCCCCAGCGTGCCGTCAGACTGCACGTATTTGCTCTGCGTGGTTTCATAAATGGCAAACGTCGTGGTGGACGGATTACCGTTCACGTTCACGTCCACCGAAACCGAACTCGACGACACCGCCGCCACCGTCGGCGCGCTCGGCACGTTCGCCAGCGTTCGGAACGTTCCGTCCGCCGAATAGCCGGTGCCCGCGCTGTTCACGGCATAGCCCCGGAAGTAGATCAGCGTGTCCACCGGCAAGCTCGACCGGCTGTGCGTGAAGGCGCTGACCGCCGTCCCACCTTCCGCCAACAGATTCCCCGTCGGACTCGCCGCTGTCCCCCACACCGTTCCGCGCGAGCTCAGCGCCGCCCCGCCGTTGTCCGTCACCGTCGCCCCCAACGTCGCGCTGCTCGCCGTGATCGAGGCCGACGTCGGCGTCGTCACCGTCGGCACCACCACCACTGGCGCATCCGACACTTCGACCAGATCCACGAGCCAGCGCTTGCCCGATTTTATTCCGATCTTCACGTATTTGGCCGCCGCGTTGTTCACGGCTACACTGTACTGGGAGTAGGTGAGCGAGGTGCTGCTGCCGCTCCCGACCGCCGAGCTCCACGCCGTGCCGTTGGTGGAAATGTAGACCTCGAAGTCCACTTTGCCGTCGGCAGTAGACCACTCCCGGTGCCAGAAACTCACCGTGCCGATGCCGCCCGAGTTCGACGGACTGACGATATGGCGCCCGACGCCGGCGGTGGTGGCGAAGCGGACGGCCGCCGCGCCTTCATACATGGAGCTGGTTTCACGGAAAACGCTCGTCAGCGTCCAACCGTTGACGGTGTAAGTCCCATAGCGGTTACCCCAGCCCGTGGCATTGAATCCCTCGGACAAGGCCGCCTGGGCCACGCCGGAGCCGATGCAGAAAACCGCCGCAAGCCAGACTAGCGCCACCCTCCAAGAAGGGGTCAGTCCTATGATTTGATGTTTTAGCCCACCGCGTGGTCTGGCAAAAACGGTGCAGGATGGGGGGAGGATTCTGTTCATGATTCACCTCTGGGCGGTTGGAGCACGAGCGCGGAAGAGGGCTGTCCTTCGTCCGCGTGGAGATCGTTTTCGGGAGCCATCAATAGATTCAGGCGCTGGATCTGGTCGTGGAGCGAAGTCAGGTCGCGGTCTCGCATGGCATCGTGGATGAGCGAAGCGTCCCGCTCCAGCGCGAGTTGCAGTTCTTCCAGGGCCTGGTCCGGCTGATTTTTTCGGTTCAGCAGGCAGGCGTGGTTGTAGTAGGTCACGGCCAGTTTGCGATTCAACTGGTTGACGGTGGCGTTGATATTTCGGTCACCCGGCCGCCGCTCCGCAGCCACCTCCCACACGCGGACGCACGCCGGCAAGTAAGACAAATATCGCGCATACTCCTCCAGCGCCAAATCCTCACGCTTCACTTCCAAGTGGGCCGTGCGGATGAATTCATAGTGCTCGCTGAGCGTTTGAATGCTCGCCGCCATCTTCTTCTGCCACGCCGGAAGGTCTTGCAAATCGCGGGGCAGCGCCAGGGGGTCTCCCCACAGAGTTTGATAGCGGTCGATCGCTTTGGATTCCGTGTCCAACCCTTCATCCAGACACTTTTCGACTGCCGCCAGATCGCCCCGACGCAACTGGATCAGCGCCAACCGCGAATAAACTGGCGTGGCCAAGGGCATAACCTGGACGATAGAGCGGAGAATGGGCTCGGCCTCTCCATCGCGCCCCAGCAAGCACAAAGCGTCCGCCCAGCGCGGACGGTTCATCAAGACAAGGTTCCCGGCGTAATCGTCGGCAAACTGGGCAAACGAAATGCACTTTTCCAAATCGCCATCTTGGTAGGCCACTTCACTGAGGATGTTGAGAGCCGTAGCATCTTGGGGCTTTTTCTCCAGGACGGCGAACGCTTTAGCCACCGCGTTGGACAAAGCAGAATTGCTCAGATCCTGCTGCGCCATGGCAACCAGAATTACGGTGGAATCCTTGGCTTTGGGGGCGGTGTCATCCCAGAGCGTCGTGTCGGACTCCCAGACCTTCGTCCGTTCCCATGTCAGCGCACTCCAGGTGCCAATCAGGGTCAGCACGCCCAGCGCCAGCACGGGACGCCACGCCGTGCGCATGGCCCAAGCGCGGAGAACCAGCCAGGCCGTCACGATCAGGAAGCCGATGCCCGGGATGTAGAAGAACCGGTCCGCGGCCAGGTAGCGCACCCCCACCGGCACCAGACGTGAACTGGGCAGCAACGCCGCCAGAAAGAACATCCAGCCGAAAAACACCACGGGCCAGCGGCGACGATAGGCAAAGGACAATGCCAACAGCACACACACTGCAACGGCCGACAAAACGAACTCCGCGTTCAGGATCTCGGGCCAGGGGGCCAGAGAATAGAAGGCGCTGAGCGAAATCGGCCACAAAAAGGTGTGCAAATAGTGAATCACGCCGCGCGAAGCCACCAGCAGATTCTCGCCCCAGTTCAGAACCTCCGCCGTGGTCACGATACGGTCAGCCAAATGGGTATAAAAAGCCACCCCGGCACCGGTAGCCGCTAGCGCAAAGAACGGAACTTTTTCCAAAAGAGTGCGCACGCTCAACCGTCCCGCGCGGAAATAATCGCAAACGACCAGCACCAGCGGCAACGCCACCACCATTTGTTTGGAGAGCAGGCCCAAGGCCATCGCCACTAGGCTGCCGCCATACGCCCAAACCGAGCGCTTTTCAGCAAAACGCAAGTACAGGCTCGTCGACAACAGAAAAAAGAAGCCGCTGAGCATGTCCTTGCGCTCGGTGATCCACGCCACTGATTCTACGTGGAGCGGATGCACCGCGAAAAACGCGCCGACGAGAAACGCCAGCGGCAGCGCCGGCACGTCCGTCTTCGCGCGGCTCTGCCACAGCCGCAAGACAAACCAAAAGACCAGCAGCGTGTTCAGCACGTGCAGAGCGAGGTTTGTCGCATGATAGACCAACGGATCAAGCCCAAAGAAATAGTGCTCGACCGCAAAGCTCAACTCGACCAGCGGGGTATATTGCCCATTCGGCATCGGCCCGAGCTGCGGCGTCAGCCGGAACATGTCCTGGACCGTTGCCCAACTCAACTGGTGCACCCGGTAGTTTCTTGTCAGATAGCAAGGGTCGTCCCAGCCAAGAATTCCGTTGGACAGCGTCGGCCAATACGGCACGAATGCCAGCAGCGCCAGCGCCACCAGCAGCAGGCCCCGATGCCGGAATGCAGCAATCCGTGCCACAGCCGTCTCCGGCCGGAGGGACGCCGTGCTGCTCTGGTTTTGGTTCGGATTGGCTTTCATGTCCAGCGTCTGCGTAATAGGGGTCAGTCCTATAATTTATAAAAACAAAGGGGTCAAAGGGGTCAGTCCTATAAATTGATGTTTTGGGCGGTGGGCGGGAGGCGGTGCGCACGGACGCGCGCCCGATCCAATGACAGCGGCGTTGCCGCGTCCC
>JAVEUJ010000112.1:0-8327 GCA_034005635.1 Kiritimatiellia bacterium
CGTATCGTCAGCCGCCTCGCTAATATCGCCTTCGCCGAACCTACCGGCAAGCCCGCCGGGACCGACCCCCTGCCATCGTCAGTCAAACCAGTCCAACGGGTATTTCAGCCCCGGGCCAGCGACCCGGCCGCCACTGTCATCGCAGGCGCTGAAATGGATGTCGTCATCTCCGAAGCGTCCGGCCAAAACCCCGGTGTAGACGGCGTCGCGCGCGTGGGCGGACTCGTGATTTTCGTCGAAGGTGCGCCCACCATCGGCGAGACCGTCCATGTGCGCATCACCGACCGCCGTGAACGCGCGGCCAATGCGGTGCCTACCGGCAAACCGGCCGGCAGCGCTACCAGCCAGCCCACCGGTGAAATGATCCGTCGCGCCTTCACGCCTGCCACCGCCCACGCCGCGCTCGACCATGTCGTCGCCGGTGCCGAAATGGACGTCACGATCAGCGAACGCTCTGAAAAATATCCCGACACCGAAGGCATTGCCAAAATTGATGGACTGGTCGTCTTTGTAACCGGCGCCACTAATGTCGGCGAAACGGTCCGGGTGCGCATTACCGCCCGCCGCCAAAGCATGGCCTTCGCCGAGATTATTGCCGCCCCCTGACCCCGGAGTCCCTTCATGGCCAAAACTCTTACCAATGAACGTAGCCTGGCCGCCCGCCAGAATGAAATTGCCCGCGAACTGAACCTGCTCCAGCGCATGCGCCTGCTCGAGTGGGGCGCCGCCGGCATCTGCATCCTCGCCGGATTGGGCTGGAAAGTCTTCTTCGGTGGCGGCTGGAGCGTTGTAATCTTGGGTGCGTTCCTGGGCTTTATCGCGCTGGGCCACGAAGCCCGCCGCCGTGAAAGCCAACAGGAATTCACCGATATGCAGGGTATGCGCGACGCCAAGGAGCAAGTCGCCCGTCTCTTGGATGACAAACTCGCCAACGACCACTATGTCCTCAACGACCTGCACCTCAAGGTGGGCCGCGAAAAATGCTGGATCGACCACCTTGTGGTGGCCCCCTCCGGCATGTTCGTGATCGATACCATTAACTGGAGCGGCAAAATCATCGGCGATACCGCCAAGCAGGCCTACACGTGGAAGATTCGCAGCGCGGACGGCCAAGTCCGCCCCGCGCGCAATCCCGTTGGTCGCGTCCAGCGCGAACGCCGCATCCTGTGCAACTGGCTCAAGGGCACCTCCCTGATCTGGGAAAGCGTCTACGGCTTGGTGGTTCTGGCCCACCCCGACGCCGAAATCGCCGTCACCAATGCGGAGCGCCGGGTCTTGACTCCCGAGCAGGCCATCACCTTCATCAATGATTTCTGCTTCGAAAAGCCCGTGCTCTCCAATGCCGAGGTCGAGAAACTGGCCCAAGGGCTCCACCAACAATCTGGACCGACCTGAGCCCCTCCCCGCCCGAGGGAATCGCATGGCCCAAATTCTACGTACTGAAACCAGCCTCCAGCGCCGACAAAGCGCCCTAGCCCGCGAGTTGTCCCTGCGCAAGATCGCCCGCGTAGTCGTCTGGGGCAGCGCCCTCGCCCTGTTTTTGGCGGGCGTCATGTATTCCATCCGTCATGCCACCTATGGTGCCGCCATCGCCGGCGCCTTCGCCTTGGTCTGCGCCGCCGGCTACGAAGTCCGCCTGCGTGAAATCGCCGTCGAACGCCGCAACCTCGAAGGCGGACGCCGCGGCGAACGCCAGATGGCTGAACGCCTAGCCGAGCAACTCGCCGACGACCATGTCATCCTCAACGACCTAGATTTCCGGATCGCCCACGAACGCTGCCAGATCGACCACTTGGTGCTCGCTCCCTCCGGACTCTATGTCATCGAATCCAAGTTCTGGGCCGGCACGCTCACCGGCGACGCCCGCGACACCCAATGGAGCCAGGTGCGCTCCGACGGTAAAACACGGATCGTCAAAAGCCCCATCCTACAAGTTGAACGCCAGCGCCGTATGTTCATTGCTCTGCTCGCCGCCAAGGTCCCTGACGACCGCATCCATGCCCTCGCCGTCTTCACCCACCCCGCCGTTCGGCTACACATCACTGGCGGCGAGGACAAAGCCTTTCTCGTCCGTGACGCCATCCGCTTTATCAACGACCGTTGCTTCGACCCACCGGTGCTCACCCCCGCCGAAGCCCTCGACCTCGCTCACCACATCAATGCCCGCCAGACCTGAGCTCAACAGCCATCTTCCGCCCAGACGCCCACCTTCGCCAAGGCTCCGGCGGGCAAGCAAAGGAGCAAAGAGCGGAGCCAAGGGCTGAAGTTTTCCACGCTATGGAAAACTTTTTCGTCATTTTTCCACGCTATGGAAGATTTCTTTCCACACCGTGGAAAACCCCGTCCTCATTCGTGAAATTTGTGCTATTCGTAGTTGCGCCGTTCGGTCGGATCTGACGGATCAGGCCAATCGGTCTCTTTCCCGCTACTCCCCCTTTTTGCGCCTTCCGCGCTTTCCATCGTTTGCGGCTCCGCTGTTCCCTTATTAAAAGAACAAGGCGGAACGGGAGACCCGTTCCGCCTTGGCGTGAGCGTATTTCTAAATCAGAACCGCTTCCAGAAGTCAGCCGCCTGCTTGCGGGACTCGGCATTGATTTTCTTCTCGTTGAGTGCCGTCAACTTGCCGCCCTGCATCAGGACTTTGCCGTTCACGATGGTGGAATCCACCCGTGCCGCACAGATACCAAACAGGTAGTGGCCCAGGAACGAGTTGCCGTTCATTGGGGTTGGCGGATCGTAATCCATCACCACCACATCGCCGTAGCTGCCCTTCTTCAGTTCGCCGACTGGGCGATTGAAGAACCGGCTGGCGATCTGGGCATTATTCTTCATCAGCATGTTGCAGGCCTCGAGGAAGAAAACCTGCGAATCCTTGGCGGCATGCTTGTGGAAGACGTTCGCTACGCGGACTTCGGCCTTCATGTCGGTCGTCATGGCATCGGTGCCTAGGCCGACCAACACGCCCTTGGCCATCATCTTCATCACGGGGGCCACGCCCACCGCGTTGTTCATGTTGGATTCCGGGTTGTGCACCGCGCAGGTCCCGGTCTTGGCCAGCAAGCCGATTTCCTTGTCGCTAACGTGCACGCAATGGATGGCCAGCGTCTTGGGGCCCAGCCCCCCCGCCGCCGCCAGGCGCTCGACCACTGACTTGCCGTACTGCTTCTTGTTGGCCACTTGGTCAGCCTTGTCTTCCGCAATATGCACGTGCATGCCGCAGTCGAGTTCGCGCGCAAGGTCACAGGATTTTTTGAGTGACTCGTCGTTCACCGTAAACAGGGCATGCAGCCCCATCATGGCCGAAATCAGATCGTCGCCTTTCTGACGCTTGGCCTGGATTTTCTTGATGAACTGAACGTTCTCCTGGATACCTTCCTCGCCCTTGCCATAGCGGTCGGAAAGGCCCAGCGTCAGTACGCTGCGCACGCCGGTCTGGCGGCAGGCTTTCTCAATGACCGCCAAGCTACCGGTCTGGAAGTCCTGGCTTTCGTGATGGTCGATGATGGTCGTTGTTCCGTTTTTGATGCAGTCGATCAACGGAATCAGACTGCTGTAGAGCACGTCCTTAGCGTTCAGCGCCTTGTCCAGCGGCCACCAGAGGCGCTCCAGCACTTCCACAAAGTTGGTTGCGGGCGGCTGCTTGGGCATCAAGCCGCGGCAAAAAGTGGAATACAAATGCATGTGGGCATTGATGAAGCCGGGCATGATGACCTTGCCTTTGGCGTCCACTACCTGAGCGCCACGGGCCTGCTTCTTCACGGTCGCGGCCTTGCCGACGGCTTGGATCACACCATCGACGATCAGCACGGCGCCGTCATTGATAATTTTATTATTGTCGCCTAGGGTCACCACGATTCCGTTGGTGATCAGCAGGGCCTTGCTCTTCTTTTGTGCCATGTTTTTCTCCTGATTTAGGGGGTTTTAAAAGGAAACGGGGGCCAGCTGGCCCCCGTTGGGTTACCTAGGCGTGCATCGCCTGTTTTTCCTGAGGGGTCCGGTCACGCAGTCGCAGCGCCATGGCCGGACACTGCAACACGCACAAGTTGCAGCCAATGCACTTGGATGGATCCGTTTCCGGATAGCCATCCGAGTTCAGCGTGATGGCCAAATACGGACAACGCGTGCAATTGCCGCACTGGACGCACAGGTAGTCGTTGCAGTCAGACACCTGCTTCGTGCCATCCAAATCCATGAACCCACGGATCGGATCGGGCTGAGCAATGCCAACCAGTTGCGAGACCGACTTGATATTGCGCGCCTGCATCAGGTGGCTCAGACCGGAGCACAACTCATCGATGATGGGATAGCCGCGTTTTTCGACCACGGTGCAGAACTGCACGGTGTTGGTCCCCAGCGCCAGGAAGTCTGCCGCCGCCCGATAGTGCATGGGTCCGGCGTTGCCGGAAATTTCCACGCCCATGCCGCCAGCATTCGCCAGGCACAGGTAGCTCACCGGGGTGATACCTTCACCACTGATGCCGGAGACCACGCCATCTTCCCAGATCTTCTCACCCGGCTTGAAGGCCAGCGCGGGGAAGGTATTCGCCAGCGTCACACCCGCCTTCGAGCGCGGATACTGGTCGAAAACCGGCTTGATCCCTCTCAGGATGCTCTTGATGTCGGTGACCGCACTGGTCAGCTTGAAGAGCTTGGGAATGGACGGATCGCCCACCTCCAGCACCCAGCCGATGATCTTGGCCGACAGTTCCGCATTCTGCGAGACGATATCACCCTCAGCGCCCTCGCCGCCTTGCGGGCAGGACAAGCTGTATTCGATGGCCATCGCGCCGGCCTTCTCCAGCTTGCGCGTATTGCTCTGCCAGCTCTTGCGGTCGCCTTCGTCGTCGCCCGATACATTTCCGCCAGTCGAAGCGGCCGTCAGGCGATCAGGATATTCCTTGACCAGCCGTTTGACTTCCTTGCACACCCGGTCGATCGGGTGGTCCGACACGTTGTCGCAGTTGCCCCAGGTGCTATCGTCGAAGCACGTCATGTAGGCCGCCGGGATGTGGATCGGCAGATTGTCAAACGCGGTCTTCATGATACCGCCCGCCCAGCCCGCATCATAAGCAGCCTTCATCTGCTCGTAGCCATCCGAGGCCGGCGAGGCCGACAACAGGAAGGGATTGATCAGCTTGCGGCCAAAGAAATCGGTCTCAAGCGACACGGGCACCATGTTGTAGCCTTCCACCAGAACGCGGCTCTTCTGGGGGTTGGGGACCTTCGGCGCCGGCTTGCGGTTCAGGGCGGCATCCACCGCCATCGCGCAGTTCTTGCCCGCCGCCGAGGCGGTCACGACAAACGTCGGGCCGTTGGCAATGTCGCCCGCGTAGTACACGCCCTTGGCCGGCTTGACAGGGATCGTACCGCGCGCACCAACGGCCATGACGACCACTTTGATATCCGCACGCGTCTGCTCGGTGCCCGCTACATCCGTCAGCGCACCCACGCTAAATTCCTGCCCCGCCGGCAAGGCTACTTTGAGCGTTGTGAGGCCCGCCATCTTGCCGTCCTTAGCTAGGATTCCGGTGACGCGCATCCGCCCGTTGACGTCAACGCCATAGTCAACCAAGTCCTGCTTCTCACGCGGAGTCAGGGGCATTTCGCCCACATTCTCCAGCGCGATCATCTCGACCGATGTGGCACCCGCCTGCTTCGCGGCCACGGCGCAATCCAGCGCTGTCGCGCCTCCGCCGATAATCGCCACCTTCTTGCCGCGCACGCCGAAGCTCTTGGGCTTCTGCAGGAATTCAATCCCGCCAATCGCCAGCTCCTTGTTAGGGATGTTCAGAATGATCGGCTCCCACAGACCCGCCGCAACGATCACCGCCGGGTAACCCTTTTTCAGCAGCGCCTTGGGATCGCTGATTTTCTGGCCCGTCTTAAGTTTGATGAGGTTGCCGCCCATGCTGAGGCAGAACTCCACATCAGCCTCGAGCATTTCCTTGTAAAGCCGGTGTTCGGGAATCAAGAGGCACATGCCGCCGCCCTTGTCGTTCTGCTCGTAGATATCGACTTTGTAGCCCTTCTGGACCAGCGTGACCGCCGCGGCGAGACCCGCCGGGCCCGCGCCGATGACCGCCACTTTCCGGCCATTCAGCTTCGCCTTGGTGAAGGCGGGAAAATTGCCGTATGCGCGCGCCTTGGCAACGATCGTCGCCTGCACCGCCGGGATGTTTACCGCGCAATTCATCTTCTTATGGACGCACGCGCCCATGCACAACGTGTCGGGACACACCATGCCACAAATCCCGCCAAACGGATTCTTCGACATGATTTCTGCCGCCGCGCGCTTGAAGTCCGCCGGCGTGCCCTGCTTCACCGCCATGATGAAATCGGCAGGCGAGCAATCACATGGGCAGGCTTCCTTGCAGGGCTTTTCTTCGCAAAATTCGCATTTCTCAATTTCTGCCCGTAGCTGGGCATCCGTTAGAATGGGGTTATTGTACAGCATCCGAGTGGCGCTAATCGTCATGACTTATCTTCTCCTAAGGGGTTCACCTGAATTCATTAAGAATCGGCTATATAATCTACCTGCTTAGCCACCACTTGCCAACCATTGAATTACTAAAATCTATTATACATCCACTGAATCCGCTGAAGCGTTTCGATAGCGCCGCCCACTTTCCGCCTTGCTGCCTGCCGCGGCTCAGTCCATGCTGCTGCCTACGCACGGAGACCACCATGACCACTGCTGATACCATTCTCGCTCTCGACCAAGGCACCACCAGTTCCCGCGCCATCCTGTTCGATCGCGACTTGCGCATCATGGCCTCCGCTCAGCAGGAATTCCCCCAGATCTATCCGCGCCCCGGCTGGGTCGAGCATGATCCAGAGGTGCTGTGGGAATCGCAGCGCGCGGTGATGCGCGATGTCCTGGCCCGCGCCGACTGCCCCCACGCCCGCGTGGCCGCTCTGGCCATTGCCAATCAGCGCGAAACCATCGTTGTCTGGAACCGCCATACCGGCCAGCCCATTTACAACGCCATCGTCTGGCAATGCCGCCGCTCCGCCGACGCCTGTGAAGCCCTCAAGGCCCGTGGCCTGGAAAACCTCATCCGCGCCAAAACCGGGCTGCTCCTCGATGCCTATCTCTCCGCAACGAAAATCCAATGGATCCTCGACCATGTCCCCGGTGCGCGCGACGACGCCCACCGCGGCGACCTGTTCTGCGGCACCATCGATTCGTGGCTGCTCTGGAAACTCTCCGGCGGCATCACCCACGCCACTGATTACACCAACGCATCGCGCACCCTGCTGTTTGATATTCACACGCTGCGCTGGGACGACGAGTTGCTGGCGCTTTTTGATATTCCCGCCGCCATGCTCCCGCAGGTGGTGCCCTCCTCCGGCCCCGCCGCAGAATGCTGCCTGCCGGAATTTGGCGACCACCACCCTCCGGTGCTCGGCATCGCCGGCGACCAGCAAGCCGCACTCTTCGGACAAGGCGCCGTCGAACCCGGCCAAGCCAAAAACACCTATGGCACGGGCTGTTTCCTGCTAATGAATACCGGCCACGAACCCGTCGTCTCCCGTCAGGGCCTCATCACCACCCTCACCGCCCAGACCCGCCCCGGCGCGCCAAACTACGCCCTCGAAGGCAGCATGTTCATTGCTGGTGCCGTCATCCAATGGCTGCGCGACGAACTGGGCATCCTGGACTCCGCCGCCGACTCCGATGCCATTGCCGCCGCGATCCCCGATACTGGCGGCGTCTATCTGGTCCCCGCCTTCGCCGGACTCGGCGCGCCCCATTGGGATATGTATGCGCGCGGAACATTGGTCGGACTGACGCGCGGCACCGGCCGCCCCCAAATTATTCGCGCCGCGCTCGAAGCCATTGCCTACCAGTGCGTGGATGTCGTGGACGCCATGCTCGCCGACTATCCCCACCCCATCACCGTGTTGCGCGCGGATGGCGGGGCCGCTGCCAACGATTTTCTGATGCAGTTCCAAGCCGACATCCTCGACTGCCCAGTCGAACGCCCCGCTGACATGGAAAGCACCGCCCTTGGCGCTGCCGCTCTCGCCGCGTTATCGCTGGGCTGGCACACCCTCGACAATCTCGCCGCCCGCCCTCCCTCGCGCGTGTTTACCCCTGCCATGAAACCCGATCGCCGCAGCCATCTCCTCGCTGGCTGGCGCAAAGCCATCACCCGCGCCGCCAAGTGGGTGGAGGGGTGAGAATCGCCGCCGAGGCGGCAGGGTTGGTGGTTCGTGGTTGTTGGTTGATGGTCGATCCGTTAGCGCAAAAAGAACGCAAACACCAAGCCCAACAGCCATCTCACGCCAAGCAATCGGACCGATCTGTCCGATCCGACTGATCC
>JAVEUJ010000113.1:0-8270 GCA_034005635.1 Kiritimatiellia bacterium
GGGGGATTGGCCGGGGGGTGCTAAGGGCGCGGACCGACGAAGCTGCTTTCCTGTTAGCCGGAACCGGGGGTGCCCTGACGGCCAGCCTGCTCCACGCGCTGTTCGACTTTAATTTTCATATCTTCCCCAATCCGCATGCGCTGGTATGGCTAGCCGGGGTGGCTTGGGGGGTGTGGGCCGTCATGGAAAGAGGTCCAGAGCCAGTGGTGTCCCGCGGGAAGGTTCTGCGTCGGGTGCTGGGGGCGTTAGGGGCAGCGGGTTGCATCCTGGGCGCTTGGCTCGCCCTGTCCAGCGGGATGGCCTATTGGTGGAATCTGAAAGGCGATCTGGCAAAGAATCGACTGGACTGGGATCAGGTCGACGCTGATTATCAGCGGGCGATACGCTGGGACTCATGGGACTGGAAACCACATTTGGGTCTGGGACATTTTAACGCCAACCAGGCATTGTGGTATCGCGACCCGGATAGACTGGCGGAGCAGGAGGGCAAGCGATATCTGGCAGAAGAGGCCATTCGTCAATTCAAAGCGGCGCAAGAGCGAAATCCCCTGGAGATGGCAGCGGAATTTGGCCTAGCGCGCGCCTTCAACGCGGTCGGCAATCCGGAGGAAGCTCTCGATCATTATCGGAATGCCGCCCGGCATCAGAAACGGCACATCTTTTATCGCGAACAAGTGGGCATTCAGTTGCGTCGAATGGGGCGGGATAGCGAGGCCTTGGAGGTGTTTCGGCAAAACGTTGCCGAGGGGATTGCCACCGATGTCAGCCGATTGAATATTCGGACGCTGGAGCGGAAAGCGGCCCGCGAGGCGGCCGCAGGGGACGCTAGTCCATAGCCCTTATACTTTCCAGCGCGGGCAGACGCGCAGGAAGGGGCAAGTAGGGCAGGGATCAGGGCTGTCCGTGCAGTCAAAGAGCGTTCCCGCGCCAGCTTCATTCTGCTCAGGATCTTCCAACGGAAACAACATCTCATCGGCGGAGTCCCGGATGAAATCGCGCAGCGTTTCCAACTCATCGGCCGTGAATTTAAATGATTCCTGCTGTCCGGTGAGGGGATTGAACGCCACGGTTACAATTTCAGCGGGGTTGGCGGTCCAGCGGTCTGTAGCCAGCAGGGCATAAATGCCGAGTTGGAGACGGTGTTCCGTCAGGGGGGAGCTCCCCGTCTTCCAATCGTAGATTATCACGCCGCCGTCACGGCGGATGACAAGGTCAGGAACGGCATGAACCTTGAGTCCATCGAGTATAAAATGCGCTCGCCGTTCCACGGCCAGCAAGGCTTCATTGGGCAGGGCTTGCAATTGCCGCCAGAGATCAGAGGCCAAGAACCCATGAATGGCGGTGGATACGCGCTCGACAGTGGCCTTCCATTCCTCAGGCGACACCTCGATGTGGTATTCATGCTCAAAGAGAGCGGGGGTGCGGACGGGATTTTGCCGATAGGCTCCCGCACGGGAGTCGCGGAACTCATGGCGCATCAGTTCAATTTGGCGCAACTCGACCGACGCGGCCCGCGCGGGATCCTGGCGGGCATGTTTGACCAGTGTTTCGATCGCGACGTGGGCATGATGGCCAGCCCATTGCTGGCGAGTGCTCAAACGTTTAAGGATGTACAGCTCGCGGGCAGGGGCCGGTGCCGATTCCTCCCAGCCGCCCCAGGCGCCATAATAAGCAAAGAAGTAACGCTTCAGGCAGGTTTGAAAGGTTTGGTGGCGCGAATGAGACCAGGCGAATTCGTTGATCAATTTGCTCATGGCGTGGGCTTCTTTTGCAGGCGGCGTTCCATGTCGCGACGCCAGAGCTTGGCCAAGCCGCCAGTGGCTGTTTCTCGGTACGCAACCTGCATGTCACGTCCCGTTTGCTCCATCACCTCGATCACGTCATCAAAGCTGACACGATGGTGGCCATCGGTCAGCAACGTAAAGGTGGCGCATTCGACTGCTCGCAGCGCGGCATTCATATTGCGTTCAATGCAGGGGATCTGCACATAGCCTTCAATCGGGTCGCAGGTCAGGCCAAGGTTGTGTTCCATGGCCATTTCGGCGGCGTATTCAATTTGGTTCAATGTTGCGCCGTTGAGCTGGGCCACGGCGGCAGCCGCCATGGAGCAGGCCGAACCGATCTCGGCCTGGCAGCCCGCTTCCGCCCCCGAAACAGTGGCGTTGGCGCGGATGGAGGCACCAAAGAGACCTGCCGTGGCCAGGGCTTTAAGAATATCGGGCAGGGGCCGTCGTCGGACAGTCTTGAAGAAGTAGAGGACGGCCGGGAGTACGCCGGCGGCACCGCACGATGGGGCCGTCACCACTGGCATACCCGCCGCATTCTCCTCGGCCACGGCCAGAGCGAAGGCGGCGATCAACCCCATATCGTGCGGGGTGCCTTTCAGATCACTGGCGCGCCGCCAGGTTGTTCCTGCGCGTCGTGCCAGCTCCAGTCGGCCAGGTAGGATAATCTGCTTGCTATGTAGTCCTCGTTTTACGGTTTCACGCATGGCGTTCCAGATGACTCCTAGGCGAGGCCACAGGTCTGTTTCGGTCTGTTCCACCAACTGCCAGAACGTCAGGTCGTTGGCCCGGCAGTAGTTCAAGGCGGCATCGATATTGGCCACGGGATAATTGACAGGATGCGGTGTGAATGGGACGGGACTCCCATCGGCTTCGATCAGATTGCCGCCGCCGATACTGCACACGGTCCAGTCCTTAAGCAGTTGACCAGCAGAGTCGAAGGCTTCGAAGCGGAGTGTATTAGGATGGGGTAGATCGGTGGCTGCCGGATCAAAGATCACCTCAGCGCGGACGGGATCCAGTGTGCGCAGCAACGTGCGGTCGGTCCAGTGCCCGCGACCGGTCGCCGCCAGACTGCCATAGAGGGTCACGCGTACCCGCGCGGGCGGCGAGGGAAGCGAACGCAGAAAAATTTGTGCCGCGCGCTGGGGGCCAATGCTATGGGTACTGGAGGGGCCCGCCCCGATGGCAAAGACATCAAAAATAGATTGTAGGGAGGTGGTCATAAATTAGGGGGAGCAGCAGGGGGGCGCAAGGCATCCCACCATACTGCCAGCGTCAGCCAGATCAGCGACGCATTGCGCAAGAGGTTCCAGCCGTCGGACACCGCGGCATCGGCGCGTGTGGTGAAGCAGCCGCAGGAGGCTTCGATGCCCCGAACCAGGTTCAACGAAATGGCCCCGGTGAAGACGATCAGCATGCCCAGCAGCAGAAAGGCGGCCGCGGCTCGGCCGCGTCGTGGAGCGGTCAGAAGCGCAACGCCGCAGATCAGTTCAATCCAAGGCAGGATGATCGCCACCACATTCACCGCAAAGCCCGGTAGCAGGCGGTAGCGGTGGACAGCCAGTGCAAAGGATTCAGGGTCACGGATCTTGGCCAGGCAGGCCCCGAGAAATATGCCCGCCACCGCCAAACGCGCCAGCCAAATAAATAGAATGCGCGGGCTCTTCATGGTTCGTCACCGGTGTGGATATCACCACCATACTCTACCCATTCTGCTAAACCTCCCGGATAGAGCGTCACATCCTGAAAACCAAAATCACGCAGTTTTTTAGCCAGTTCCAAGGCGTCATCACACTCGCTCCCCCCACAATAGACCAGGATCGGCGTTTCTGGCGTTAGCTGGCTCACATAGTTCACAATGCGCTGTTCGGCCTCGGCCACCGGGAGGGCCCAGGCGCCGGGGAGGTGGCCCGCTGCGAATTCATCGGGCAGGCGGGCATCGAAAATAACAGTGGACGGGTCACTCACGCGGGTTTGCGTTCCAATAAGGAACGTGACGGGGATGCCCGCGCGAAAGGCCAGGGTTTCAATGTGCCGGTCCCAGTCACTGACCCACGGCAGACGAGTAGCCTTGGGGCGCACGATGTTGGCCACTATGCCCAGCAGAGCGGCCATGGCCAACAAGATCATGGCATCGGAGATCCGGAGCAGGACCCCGCGTGGCAATGACCTGGCGGCTCTGATGGTCATGGGGTAGAGGGGGGCGGGGGTGCCGCCTGCAGGAAGGCAGCTACCGGGATGGAAATATCGCGTCCACCGTTAAAGTCAGTTTTTACCAAGACCTGCCCGTTCAGGGTGCCAGCCGGAAGGGTCTCATCCAGTGTCAGTTCAAACCGGTGTCGAGTTCCATCGTCGCCAGATTCGGGATCTACGCGGGTGATAATCATGCCCGATTGGCTGGGCTCAATTGCAAGAATCTGGATCGGACCGCGACCGGAGATAACCTCAAAGGAACGCATCCGTACGGCACCCGGATCCACCCGGCCAAAAAATAGGGTGGCGGGCTGGACCTGCAGGCCCTGCACGATGGTGCCCTGGATTTGCAGATTCAAATTGGGAGTTTCAGGGTCGTTGCTTTGCACGAAAATAGTTTTAATTTGTCGACCGTTGCGCCCCCGTAAGTCGAACCGAACTTGGATGGTTGTTTCGCCGCCGGGCGGGACTACGTTATCGGTGGGTTGCACGGCCGTACACCCGCAGGATGCCCGTACATTCCGGATCTCCAGAGAAAGCGTGCCTTCGTTGCGCACAATAAAATGATGTTCGACGACTTGATCGTTTTCCATCTCGCCGAAATCATAAACGGTTTCGGGGCACACCATCTTGGGTGCCAACGCCACGGGCGCCTCCGCTTCGACAGCCGGGGGAGCAGCATCCGGAACTGGTGGGGGCAGGGTCTGGGCGAGAGCACTGAGTGGCAGGAGGGTCAGGATCGAAACAAGCAATGCATAAGGTTTCATGACCGTAATAATAACGCAGGGGGGGCAGGGTATACAAGTCTGCTCCCTGTACCTTTCCGCATCTGGGCGCATCCCAGGCGCATGACAAAAATCTTCACGGTTCCGTCTTGTGCCTGTTTTGTAGGGGCGCAGCTTGCTGCGCCCGCGCTGTTCCGGAAACGGTGGCGATGCTCGCCCTTGGCCCTTGAACCGGGATTGAGCAAGCTCGCCCCCCTCCGGCGCATGGGCAGGCCGGGATCAGCCCAGATTAAGGCGGTAGAGGGGCAGGGCGACCACAAGCGTGGCGAGGTAGGCGACCACAAATGCGGGCAGGATATCAAAGTGAAAAAGGGTGGCGCGGAAAAACAGGGCAAATACAGAGCAGTTGATGATGGCGCTAAAGACGAGGGAACGGGCCATTGCACGGGCGAAAGAAAGGCCCACCCGGTGGTAGGTAATGAAGATCGAGCAGATGAGCACCACGGGCAGAGAGGCCAACACCCCGCTGATGACCGGCCCGCCCCAGAGGGAGGCCGCCGCCGCCACCGTGACGAGCACCCCGCTGGCGAGGGCACGAATCAAAAAATCTCCAAAATTTGAAGAAGTTCCACTGGAAGATTGGGCCTTTACCTTCACCCCAAACTTAAATCCCAGCCAGCAGATGCAGAAGCAGACGCCCCAGGCCACGATGGAGAATCCCAGCGTGGGGGCTCCATGTACCACAATGGCCGATTGGGCCGCAACCCATGCCGTCAGTGAAAGGCCCATACTCCAAAAGAATCCGTAGCGACTGAGCGCGACGAACATCAGTACAAATAATCCGCTGATTCCAAATGCCAGTGGTGAGATCCCTGCTGCTTGGATGGCGAGATCCTTCCCGCCAGTCAGCGCGACAAATAGCAGCGCGATGGCCAAGGTTGAGGGGAGGCCACCGATGAACCCGCCCAGTCGGCTGCCGTGGCGTTCGGCAATAATGGTAGTGGCCGCCACGCAGACGCCGCCGACTAAAAATCCCAGCAGTAATCGGATGACGTTATTCATTGTGTGCTTCCAGGGGGAGCGCAGGCAAGGCATGAGCATCGGTGGCGGACCGGAGCGGGAAAAATGTCGGGGCGGTTACCATTCGATTTGTAATCCGTCGTAGGCAGGTGCAATGCCATCGGGCAGGATGTGCTCGGCCTGGACATGAGAGACTTCGTGACACAAGTGGATGACCAGGGAACGCGTGGCCCCAATGTGCTGGAGAGCGGCGGCCG
This sequence comes from Kiritimatiellia bacterium, assembly GCA_034005635.1. Classification (GTDB taxonomy): domain Bacteria; phylum Verrucomicrobiota; class Kiritimatiellia; order CAIQIC01; family Lenti-01; genus JAAZFE01. The sequence continues at coordinate 5,983 of JAVEUJ010000113.1, forward strand.
ACTCCTCAAGATTCATGTGGGTGGGATGCGGGCGAATGCGCAGAGCATCCAGCACCGCCAGATCGGCGCCCTGGCACAATGCCAACGTTTCCGGCGGGAGGACCTTGCAGTCGGAAATGGCCACGAAGGTCTGGCCGGCGTGTTCGATCTTCCAACCGATCATATCGGCGCGTCCGTGTTCCGCCGGCAGGGGGGTCAGATGGCAGCCCATGAAATCGAAGGGCCCCGTGGCTGTGCGCAACGAGATGCGTGCCAGCGAGGTGCCGGGCAGGGGCGGATGGTCGAGGTAGGAGAAGATGTGGCGCAGAGATTTTTCTGTTCCTGCCGACGCCCAGACCGGCATGGGATCAGGCATCCGGTTGGTAAAAGGCCGCAGGTCGTCAAACCCAAAGATGTGGTCGGCGTGGTCGTGGGTCATCAAGACGCCGTCAATGTGGCGGATATCGTGGGTTAGGCATTGGGTGCGCAGGTCGGGGGGGGTGTCGATCAACAGGGTGACGCCACCAGCTTCAATCAGTATGGCGGTGCGGTAGCGTTTGTCGCGCGGGTCGCTGGAACGGCATACCGGACAGTCGCAGCCCGGCATCGGGATGCCATATGAAGTTCCAGTACCCAGAAATGTAACGCGCATACAAAGCATTATAGAACTTTTCCACACTGTGGAAAAGATTTTTCCATAGCGTGGAAGATTACTGAAATATTCTTCCATACCGTGGAAGAATCAGGCCATTTCTTCCACACCGTGGAAACATTTCTTCCACAGCGTGGAAAATGTTCGGGCTCCGGACTACTCCGAATCAAGAAGGTTGCGCATAGGTTGAAACCCGCGGTTGTGCAGATCGAGAAGGCCGTAGGGTTGACTTTCCGCAAACCAGAGGGGGGCGGTGGCCTTTTCGAGTTCATCGAGGAGGGGGCGCGTGGTGCGGGCGGGGGTGCCGGAGGCGACCAGAGCACTGAAGCGCAGAAAACGACAGGCGAGGGCCAACTGTGCGTGGTCGGTTTCGTCGACCCATTCGGTGGGGGTGAGTTTAGAAAATTTGTCGGCCCAGATTGCGGCTTGTTCCGCCACTTCACTAGCGGGGGCGGAATCGGCGGGTGGCGGGATGCCCTTTAAGGGTGCGAAGGGCCAGGCCGCCAAGGAGTCGGCCACGGAGCCGGCGTGCGAAAATAATTCAGCGGGATGGGCATCGGGCGCATCGAACAGAACACGTGAGAAGGCGCGATCGAAGTTTGACCTGGCATCATTCATCGGATTCCAGGCGAGTTGCGCACCAAGAGCGAGGCCGTGGAGAGCACTCGGAGGCATATTAAAGTGACCGTAGTCGCCCCAATCGGTGTTGAGCAAGCCCTGTGCGCCGAGCGAGTACCCGGTGCGGGCATAGGCAACCAGAACGGTTCGGGCCTCTTCCACAGCATTGAAAATTCGCCCGAATCCGCGTACCGAGGGGCAAACGACGGTGGGGCGTCCGCGGGAGATGAATTCGCCGCATTTTTCAAAACGATTGGTGGGGAAATAAGCCCAGTCGAGAATTTCGCAGTCGTCGGGCAGATCGGAAATGGCGGCGGGATGGTGGAGGAGCATGTCGCCCCAGAGCATGAGCGACTTGCCATGACCCGCGGCCTCTTTGTGAAGAAAGCGGATGTGGTCGAGGTACTGGCGGGCGAGGTCGGTGGGAGAAGCGTCCGGTGTCCTGCGACCGAGGTCGTGGGTTTCGTCGCCGCAGAGATTAAAGCGGGGGGACGAGAAACAGGGCAGAAATTCGTCAAGGATGCGCCGCAGTAGGTCCTGGGCATCGGGGTCGCGAGAGTAGAGGGTGGCGCCGCGCAGGCGCTGGAGCCAGGTCGCGTCTTCCCACGAGGGCGCCGGGAACTCGGCCTCAGCGAGATCGCGATAGCGGGGCAGGGAGAGAATGCGGCCCATATGTCCGAAGCAGGTGAAGGATGGAACCAGTTCAATGAAGTGTTCGCGGCAAAAGATATCCAGGGTGAGCAGGTCGTCCGCCTCGTAAGCATCGCCATCGCCAGCAATGTCGGGGTCGAAGCGGAATCGGAAGGGGTGCTCGAAATAGAGCTGGAGGTGATTGATCTTGAGAGCGGCGAGGAGCTGGATGCGGCGCTTGAGCATTTCCAGGCGCGGAACTCGCCCGCGGCTGATGTCGAGATAGTATCCACGCAGGGGAAACAGGGGTGCATCTTCGATTTCAAGGCAGGGGAGGGTGTCGCCGGACTGCTGGCGAATTTGACGCAGGGTTTGCAGGGCGTAGAACTGCCCGGCGGCGTCGGGGGCG
>JAVEUJ010000114.1:0-8225 GCA_034005635.1 Kiritimatiellia bacterium
CCGATTTGGAAAAAGGACACAATCAGGCTGTCCGGCTGGCAGATCGCTTCCAACATTCCACGGCGATTTCGGCGGCCACCGGCGAAGGCACCGAGCGCCTCAGCCAAACTATCGCCGACCTGCTGCGCGACCGGGTGGCGCATGTGCGTCTAAAGATTCCCGCTGGCGAGGGGCGCTGGATTGCGGCCATTCATGCCAACGGCAAGGTGCTGGATCAGAAAGTCGATGGCAAGCATCTGCTAGTGGAAGCCATCGTATCCTCCTCCTTCGCCACCACGATTAACGAGGATTGGATTCTCTAGCCTGACCCCTACCGGCGTGATGACAGAGCCGAATGGATTCATGGGGTAGAGGCATTTTAGACAAGATTTTTAGGATTTTCAGGATTGGCAAAGGCGAGAACCTGGAGGGGGTAACCGCCGGGAAGATAATCAGGAATACAAGAAACTCAGGGAAACAGGAATGGGGAGAATGGGAACTGCGACGTGTGTCAGGCGCACGACAAAAATCGTCTCGGTTCCGTTTCGTGCCTGTTTTGTAGGGGCGCAGCTTGCTGCGACCGGGCTGCTCCGAAAACGACGGCGATATTGACTCGTGGTCTCCGAGCAGGGATCGAGCAAGCTCGACCCCACCTTTCCAAATCCTCATCCTGCTCGAATTTTGTTGTGCGCCCATTGTTTGTTTTGAGACCTTGAATCAATGGTGACCCCCCACTCGGCCCGGGCGACCACGCGATATATCTCATTCGCCAGAAAGCTGATACCAAAGATTCTAAGATTCATTGGCTGACCCCTTTGGGGAAAAAGGGGGCAGACATGAATGGTGGAATATTTTTGAGGGAGAGGCAGGGTCTACAGCGGGAAATCGGCGCCGTAGGGCAACGGGACGTTGTGGCGGATGGACAGGTCGCGAATTTCGCGCAGGGTATCGTTGCGGCCGCTAGCCAGGTGATCGTTGATCAACTTGTAGATTTTTTGAGCGACCCATTCGCGGCGAATGCCCTCGCCGCCATCTTGCGCGGCTGACAAATCCAATGCAAACACCATGTCGCGGCGGGAGAGTCCGGATTCGCCGATGACTTGCAGCACGGCGGTTTTCTGTCCCAGAGGGGCGCGTCCGACCAGCCGCAGCGGGCGATCGAGGAACAGATGCGTCAGGGTGCCCGGATAGACCTCGGCCCCGGAGTCGCCAGAAAAACGGTAGTCGAGATTAGCCAGAACGGGCCGCGACAGTTCGCGTGCGGCGCGCTGGACAGTGGCGGGAATTTGATCACGCAGGGGCATCAGCCAAGACCCGCCGCGGTTGTTGTGGCCCAACAGGTCGAGCAGGAAGGTATTGACGTGATCTCCGGCGCCGACCGTAAACACTGAAATGCGGCCATCATTCAGACGGCTGAAGCGCGCAATGATGTCAGAACTGTCCACCGCGCCCATGGTGGGACGTCCATCGGTCATGAGGACCGCGATCATGGGCCGTCCGCTGGGCTGGTAGAGCTTCAGCACCTGCTGGAGGGGGGTAAAGAGATCGGTCTGCCCACGGGCCCGCATGGCATCGGTGAAGCGTACCGCCTGGGAGAGAGAGTCCGCCGTGACCGGCGCCCAGTTGTCAAAACACAGCGCGGGCGTATCGCTGTAGCGCATCAGGTTGATGCGATCGACGGTGGTCAACGTGCGGAGGTAGCCGACAATGCCCTCTTTGAAAAAATCGAGTTTGGTGCGGGTCATGCTCTCAGAGCAATCTTGAATCAGCAGAATATCCTTGGGCAGCACGGGCAGGCCTTCGATGCCGGCGCGGGAAATGGCGAGTTCGAAGTACAGCGCGTCTTCCTCGGTGGCCTGGTAGGTCATGATCTCGACCGCCAGCAATTGTTCGATAGGTTCGACATCGGTAATGTCGGCAGGGATCTCATCAAGAGCCTTCCCCTGTTCGCGGATGCGTTCAGCCTCTGAGAGTTCGCCGTGCTGGGCAGCGGCGATCATGGCGGCGGCCGGCGGTGCGGCATGGGTCAGAACGGACAACGGCCGCAAGCCGGCATCCGCTGGGCCATCGGCGGCGGCGGCGGCAGCAGCAGCAATGGCGTCGGCATCGCTCGGCAGGGTAATGTCGGGTGCGGCGGCAACCCGCGGCAGGGCCGGCACCACGCGGCGCGGCAGGGCCTCAAGTTCGGCGGCGGCGGTCTGCTGATCGATCTGAAGAATTTCCTGGCGCAAGTCCATGGTCTGCCAGTCGGTCTCGGGCAGGGGGGCTTCGGCCTCGGCGGGGCCCGGCGGGACAAATGCCATGGCTTCGGCACCGGCCCGCAGATCTTCGAGCATACTTTTTTGGAGCGGTTCGACCTCGGCAAACGCTTCGGGATTTTCGGGGCGGAAGGCTTCGGGCTGAACAAAGCGCGGCAGATCGGGGGCAGGTCGGACCTCGCCCATGACCAGAGGCCGCGGCTTGTGCAGATAGGCCCCCGGGAGACGCCCGACCGGGAAGACCGGCAGTTCCGCGAGTAAAATACCATGCAGCGCAAGGGAGATGACCAACGCCACCACAAAAAGGGCGGCGCGGGCCAAAGGCTGGCGCGCCTCCCGAGTGGCAGGCCCATGTCGTTCCATCACGCTCATGGGAGCATTATCCCTGCAATGTCATCAAGAATTCAAGGTTGTTCTTTGTTTTCTTGAGGCGGCCGATCAGCAGCTCCATCGCCTCGACCGGCGGGACCCCGTTGAGGGCCTTGCGCAGGATCCAGACGCGGCTGAGCTCATCCTTGTGCATCAGCAGCTCTTCTTTGCGGGTGCCGGACTTCTCGATATTGATGGCCGGGAAGATGCGCTTATCCACGAGATAGCGGTCGAGGCAAATTTCCATATTACCGGTGCCCTTGAACTCCTCGAAGATCACTTCGTCCATGCGGCTGCCGGTATCGACCAGGGCAGTCGCGATGATGGTCAGGCTGCCGCCACCTTCGATGTTGCGCGCCGCGCCGAAAAAGCGCTTAGGTTTATGCAGCGCATTGGCATCGACACCGCCCGAGAGGATCTTGCCACTATGTGGCTGGAGAGTGTTATAGGCCCGCGCCAGACGCGTGATCGAGTCGAGCAGGATGACAACATGATTGCCGGCCTCGACCTGGCGCTTGGCCATTTCGATAACTAAATCGGCAATTTGAACGTGGCGCTCGGGCGGCTCATCAAAGGTCGAAGCAACTACCTCGGCTTTGGTGGTCCGCTCCATATCGGTGACTTCCTCGGGGCGTTCATCGATCAGCAGGATCATCAGTTTCACCTCCGGATTATTTTCGGAGATGCTGTTGGCCATCATCTGCATCAGGACGGTCTTGCCGGTGCGCGGGGGCGCGACGATCAATCCGCGCTGGCCCTTGCCGATCGGCGTAAGAATGTCCATGACCCGCATATTGATGTTGTTCTGGCTTTTGGTTTCCAGTACCAAGCGCTCATCGGGGAAGAGCGGCGTAAGGTTTTCGAAGGGAATTTTGCCACGCTGGCCTTCTGGGGGGCCATCATTGATGGTGATAACCCGCTGCAAGGCAAAAAAGCGTTCCTTGTCCTTGGGCGAGCGAATTTCACCTTCGACGAGGTCGCCGGTACGCAAGGCAAAACGGCGGACCTGCGAGGGCGAGACATAGATGTCGTCCGGGCAGGGAAGGTAGTTGTTGTTAGGCGAGCGCAGGAACCCGAAGTTATCGGGTAGGATTTCTAAGACACCGCGGACAAACATCGTGCCATTACAGCGTGCGTTGGCCTTGAGAATCTCGAAGATCAGTTCATGTTTCTTGAGGGCACCGAGGTCCACAAGATTATAGACGTCAGCCAGTTCCTTGAGTTGTGGCACGGTAAGTTGTTGTAGCTCGTTGAGCTTGAGCACGCGAGCGAGCTTGGCGCGTTCGGCCGCAGCGGCCTCGGCGGCCGCCCGCGCGGCAGCCTGCTGGGCAGCGCGGGCTGCCTCTTCTTCCGGCGTCAGGGGCACGCGCGGCGGTCGATTCTGCGGATGGAAGGGCTGCCCCCCCGAGCGGCGGTCGCGGTTGCGATCAAAACGCCGGTCGTGGCGACCGCCCTGGGCATTGGGATGCTGGCGATTGGAGTCGTTCTGTGGACGAGGACCACCTGTCTGCCTCTGCTCTCCCCCTTGCGGTGGCGGGGAGGACGGCCGCGCCTGATCATTCTCGGCGGACGGTGTTTCATTGCCGCTGGACGGCGCGACTGGTTTCGACGGGAGTGCTTCGTTACCACGTTCTGCCGGCGCGGTATCCGCTGCTGGTTCCTGGGTGGGCTTAGCATTATCACCCGGATGGTATTCCTCGCCATCGGCAATGGTGGTATCCAGCAAGGAACGCGGCAACGTCATGGTCTCGCGCTTCGGAGCATCGTCTTCACGGACCTTGCGCGGGCGGCCACGGCGCGCACCAGATGATGGGGCACGCGGTTTAGCGGCCGGTTTGCTAGGTTTGCTGGGTTGTTTGGGATCAGTAGCCATGTTCAATCTCCTTGTTCTGTCATATCGTTCCAGACGGCCCGGCACGTCGTTTCGAGTTCGGCCAGGCTGCCATTATTGTCAATCACGCGGTCGGCGCGCATACATTTTTCGTGCACCGGCCACTGGCTGGCGATCCGCGCCCGCGCCTCCTCAGGCGTCAGGCCGCGTTGCGCGAGCCGTTCCATCACTATCCATTCGCTGGAGGCGACGCAGATGACGTCGTCCCAGTCTTCGGCCATACCCGCCTCGAATAGCAGCGGAATGACCGCCACACCGAAGCGGCCCTGACGACAGACTTCGCCGGCCCATTCGCGCATCCGCCGAATGACAGCCGGATGCACCATATCTTCCAGGCGCTGGCGGGCGGCCGGGTCGCCAAAGACAATCCGCCCGAGGCGGTCACGGTCGATGCTGCCATCGATCGCGAGCACCTCCGGGCCAAAGGCACCAGCAATGGCACGAACACACTCGCCACCGGCGGCCAGCAGACCGTGGACCACATCGTCGGCGTCGAGCGTCTCAGCACCCCACTGCCGCCAAAATTCAGCGACGGTGCTTTTGCCACAGGCAATTCCGCCAGTCAGGGCTACGCAACGTCCCGGGTTCATCTGCAATCCAACATCACCATGGGTCGGCAGGCGCCAGCGGCGACGCTTCAGCGATGGCACGGCCAGCCTCGTCATCTCGGAACCCAACCTCGCCCAGGCCCAGAGTGATGCGTAAAACCTCCTGCGCCTCTTCATTTCCATCGTCCATGCGCAGGGCATGGGCGGCCTTCCATTCTGCCAATTCGATTTCGCCCTTTTCGAGTGCTACGCGAGCCTGCTCAGCGCGGGCCTGCGCCAGTCGAGCCGCAACGGGACTATGCTTCAGCCGAAACACACGAAACTTACGGTTGGCAAACTGCGGCGTAAAATACTGCAAGTCTTCAGGTCGGTATTCAAAGAGTCGGGCGGCAGCATTCGTCGGCGGATCCAGCGCATTGACCATGTAGCGCATTTGGTAACCCGGCTGCATCTCCGAAAATTCTCCCATGGAGTAGACATAAACAGTCGCCCCCTGCGATTCCATCCAGGAGCGAAACTCGGCCTCATCGCCAGTGAACAGCACTTCGCCGTAGTCGCGGACCTTGGTGCGAATGGCCTGCGATTCAAACTTAGGATGCAACACGACCGGACAACCGCCATAAGCGGCAATCGACGCACTGATGCCAAAATTGGCCAGCACCGGTTCCGGGGCCACGTAGGTTTTCAAGTGTTCCATCAATTCTTCGGTTTCTGCTGCGTAGACATTCGGTCGACCCCAGTAGAGCGGGCCATCCCAGACCTTGGCTTCGGGCGTTTCCACTTTGGGACGTCCCAGGCGGATGGGCCCCCGCCAGGGTTGGCTGGCTTCCAGCACCCAGCCTGCGGCCAGCAGGGCCACGGCCCACCGGTGCCAGCTCCGGGCATCCGGGGCGGCCAGACGACCAGCCACCAGGCCGAGCCATCCACAGGCAAACAGCGCCACCCAGACATGAAAACGGAAAAACAGGATAAAAGCGGCCACCGACGCCAATAGGAAAAATAGTAGTGGTGGAAAAACGGGATGAGTGCGCCGATTGCGAACGTCGAGGTGTATCCAAGCCCAAATCGCGGCGGCCGTCAATATCAAAAGTGCCGGGAACCACTGCCAGGCCAAAGGCCAAGTCGTGGAATGCAGTGCTGGCACCCAGAGAATGCGCTGATCAAAGGTTAGGCGAGCGGGATCGATGGGGCGGATATTGAGGTAACGCAGTTTGGCCCATAACAAGGCCGTAAAATGGCCGTAGGCTGGCAGGAAGAAGCGGGACAAGGTCAGAGTCGCCACCACCGGCAAAGCGCCCAGGATCAAGCGCGTGGCACAGCGCTGGCGTTGAGCCACTGGCGAGCCCGCCAGCAGCATCCCCCACCCCAGCCCCATCACCGGTGAGAGCAAAAACCCATGTGCATGCAGATACGGATTACGCAAACCCGCCGCCAGCAGCACAGCCATCATGGGAACAGCGCGCGTCCAGAGCTCTTCTCTGGGCAGCAGGCCTCGAATGGCTCGGATGAGCCCCCACGCCATGTACAGCCCAAGATAAAACTGAACTAAATCCCACGTGGATAACGCCAATGCCGCGAGTAGTGCTGCCCCCAGGCCCGCCAACAGCCGGGCGCGCGGTGATCCCGCGCGATAGCGGCCCCAGGCATCCACCGCCAAATGCGCTAGCAAAAATGGCAGGGCATTGTTTTCGTGCGAAAGTTCCTGACCGGTAGAGCGGGCCACGGCCGAAATCGCCACGGCATAGAAGGCCGCCGCCCAGAATCCGCCCGACACCCCTCCCCCCATCCATTTGACCCAGTAGAACATGCCCGGGATAGCCAGGCAGAACCACAACAGGTGCAGCCAACGGATTTTTTCAGTCAAATTCAACAGGCCGGGCCAGCGGCGGGCCACTTCCGCCAACACCGTTTCCGCGCCAAGCGTATCTGTTTCGCGCGCGTCTACGCCCTCGGGATACTCGATGCCGCGATCGATGCGCGGCAACTCGCCATCGCGGTAGGCCAGTTGGATGCGCCGGAAAGCCAACGCGCTTTCGAGCGAAAACGGGATCGAGCGGTCGCTCGTCAACTGACGTTGGGCATTTAGAACGTGGCGACGCGTGGCCACGGCGCCAGCAAAGAGCAGCAGCAGGAGCAACGCCTGCAGGGCGATTCGCCAAGATGTGGATAAACGGAACATGGGGGCTTGGGGGAAAAGAGGGTTCAGGGTTCAGGGTTCCGGGTTCAGGGTTCCGGAGACAGAAGGGTCGGAAGTTGAGATCCGAGGTCCAGGAGGAGAAGACAGGGATGGTTTTCCACAGTGTGTAAGATTTTGGGGCGATTCTTCCATGCTATGGAAAACTTTTCCCACTTTTTTCCACGCTATGGAAGATCCCGCACATGCGGGACCACACTGTGGAAAAGTTGGCTGGCAGCAGGTCATCGGGGCACGTCCTAAAACAATTCCAGTTGCTTGGTGGCGGGCGACGGCGGAGCCGCGGGGGGGGCGGATACCGCCGGGCGCGCCAGATCGGCGGCCAGGCGGTGCAATTCATATTTTTCGAAAAAGGCCTTGAGTTCAACCAGGTCGGGAGCTGGCGCTGGAATATCCGCCCATTCCGGCACTGCGGGGACCTCGCCGTCCAGAGTCATTAATTCGACATTAAGGCGAGCCGTCTCACGGCCCATCATCAATTTTTCTCGCAGACCGAGTGGTTCAATCTGATCGATCTGGGCCAGGGCTGCTTCCAGCGAGCCATATTGGACCAAGAGTTTGGTGGCCGTCTTGGGACCGATGCCCATCACGCCGGGAATGTTATCGGCGACATCGCCAATGAGCGCTAGCCAGTCGACGATCTGGGACGGGCGTACACCGGTCTTGGCCTCGACGCCGGCGGGATCCAACTCCGTGTCAGTCTTGGTGGGCGGCACAATGCGAACACGGTCATCCACCAACTGCATCAAATCCTTATCGCTGGTAGCGAGGCGAACAAGGGCACCCGCGGTGACGGCCCGGGCAGTCAGCGTGGCCATGACATCGTCGGCTTCCTGGTCTGCGATCAGAATCATGGGAATGCCGGCGATCTGTAAAAATTCATTAATGATCGGGAGTTGGCTGCGCAGCTCGTCGGGCATGGGCGCGCGCTGGGCCTTGTAGTCGGGGCATTTGGCGAGGCGATGGGCCGGTGAGCCACCGTCGAA
>JAVEUJ010000007.1:0-34982 GCA_034005635.1 Kiritimatiellia bacterium
ACATGCGCGCCACCCGCCGCGACTTGAGTCTTGTTTCCCCGGAGGTGCCCCGTGAGTCTGTTTGATCGTCTGGTCGATGAAGCCCTGCGCAACGCCCCCGGCCACGCCCCGTTGCGCCCCGTCGTGGAAATAGAACTGCTGCATCACGACATCCTGCGCGAAATGAACGCTGCCGGACTGCTCTCTTCCCTGACGTTCATCGGCGGCACCTGCCTGCGCGCCTGCTACGGCTCTCACTGCTTGAGCGAAGACCTCGATTTCACCGGCGGCGCCGATTTCACGCGCGAAACCCTCGATGCCCTTGCCCGCACCTTGGTCGCCAACCTCGAAGCCAAGTATTCCCTTCCGGTTCAAGTCACCGAACCCATCAAAGTCTCGACCGGCGTGGACACGTGGAAACTGGCCGTCCTGACCCACCCCGGTCGCCGCGACCTGCCGCCTCAGCGCATCCATATCGACGTCTGCGCCATCCCCAGCCACGACCGCCGGCCTATGATGCTGCGCAACATCTACGGCGTGGATATGGGCACCTCCGGCCTGATCCTCCAGGCCCAAAGCCGCGAGGAAATTCTGGCCGACAAAATCATCGCCCTCGCTTTCCGCCCCAATCGCATCAAGAACCGAGATCTATGGGACATCGCCTGGCTCAAACAGCAAGGCGTCGAACTTCCCGCTGAACTCATTCCTCTCAAAATCGCCGACCACCGCCAAACTCCGGCCGATTTCGTCGCTGCGTTGCAAGCACGCCTTGCCGCCTTGAAAACTGATCCCGTCTTGCGCGCCGCCTTCGGCGTCGAAATGCAGCGCTTTCTGCCCACCCACCTCGCTGACGAGACCGTGTCCCAAGAACCCTTCTGGATCTACCTCGTCAACCTCCTCGACGACGAAACCCACCGCGCCCTCGCCGCCTTGCCTAACTAAAGCGACCGATATTCGCCCAACATCCCGTTGGGGTCAGCCCTTGAATCTTGAATATCAGCTCTTTTCCGGGATTCGCTGATTCAGGACCACCTCGCATAGCGGCACGCCCCAGCGATCAGTCTTGCAGGTATTTCGCCATTCCGATCGGACGTCTTCCTTGCGCCAGCCATACACCCCCGACACGCGAATCGTTTCTATCTGATCGACATGCTGTCGGAACCATTGGGCACTCGCCTCGGACACCTTTGCCACCGGACGCGTTCCAGCCTTCAGCAGAATCAGGTTCTCGCGCACTTCCCACTCCAAGGCCGAGCCCATGCGCAGCGTCTTCAAGGTCGCGGCGATTCGATTTGTCCTATCTTGGTTGCCTCGCCCCGCAAACCCCAAATCAAGGTCCGCAGGCCCCAGCACCCGGTAGTGCTTCAACATTCCGGTATCCACCAATTCCGTTACTGATTTTCTGCGAATACCCGTGGCGTTACGCAACGAATTGAGCAACGGGCAAGTTTCGTCGGAGCGCGCGACGATTGCCAGGCCCCGCCGTGCCCGCGTCATGCCCACATACAACAGCCGCCGTGCCTCCTCGGCGTCGTCCCGCCAGCGTTGCCGCCAGCGTCCGGCTACTACCACGTACTCATGCTCAGTTCCCTTGGCGGCATGAATGGTAGACAGCCAAATACCTGTACGTCCCACCCGCCCGTCCCGGCGGGTGGCGGCGAGCGCTTCGTATATATGCTCGGTCCACTCTCCGGCTTCTGCCGCCTTATCCGGGAACTCCTCCAAAATATTCGCCAGCAAATCGGTCCAGATGTTGGACTCACAAGCCTTGCGGATGCGGACCAACTCGCCCTCAATTTCCTCACGATGTATGATCGAGCCAGATTTAGATTTCAACCACTCCAACAGTTGCAGGCATTCCCGCATCCGCCATAGCGCCGGCAACCCTGATCCCCGCCGCCCCCCGAGACCATCCATTCGCACGCTGAATGGAATCTCATGAACTTCCGCCAGTCCCCGGAACGCGTCCACGTCTTCGCGTTGCGCCCCCAGAACCGCCATGCGATCCCATTCCACGCCGGCCTGCCGCCACTCCCGCACTTGCTCCAAAATCCCCGCAGTTTGCGCCACTAGCCCAGATGCCTCGATCACAATCACGGCTTCGCCCGGCGGATCGTTCCGCCGACGGCGGTCCACATGCAGATCGATCCCGGTCTTCATTCGGTTGCGGTTCCCGGCAATGAGATTGCCCGCTGCTGCAAGAATTTCCGCACTGGATCGATAATTCGACGTCAGGCCGTAAGTCGCCGCCTTGTAGTCGTGTTCAAAGCGCCGGATGAACTCAACGCTGGCCCCCCGGAAGGCATAGATGCTCTGGTCATCGTCGCCCACGGCCAACAGGTTCAGCTTGGCATCGGGGTCCTTTAAGGTCCGGCCAGCCAAGGCAGAAATCAGATCGTACTGCACCTCATCCACGTCCTGATATTCGTCCACCAGGATATGCCGAAAACCTGCCAGCAATCGGTCACGGGAATTATTCTCTTCCTCTTCGGATTCGCCGCCGTCTCCGCTTTTCAGCAGCCGGACAGCTTCGACCAACGGCCGGGAGAAATCGAGATCCGCGCGTACGTTTTTCCCCGCCGCGCGCCCGGCCAGAGCGGAAAACGACGTGCCCGTCAGGCGCATCGCCAGACCATGATACGTCATAACGGTCACCCCGCGCGCTGCGTCTCCGACCAGCTCCTGCAGTCGCCGACGCAATTGGACCGCTGCATCGTGATTAAAACATAGGGCTAGGATGGAACCAGCCGGCACATGCCGGATTTTCAGCAGCCAGGCCAAGCGGTGCACCACCACCTGCGTTTTGCCGGAACCGGGTCCGGCCAGCACCAGCAGATTCTCTTCCTCCGGCGCCTCCACCACTCGCCGCTGCTCGACATCGCCCAATTCCTCGACCACCCGTCGATAGGCCTCTGCCGTCGCCTCCCGCTCCAGTTCCTTCTTGCGGTTCGGGAAATACCGCTCGATGAATGATTTCTGGTCTAGACGGAAATAGTCCAGCACCAGCGCCAGCGATTCACCCATGTTGGCCAATCCACGCCGCGCATATTCGAGCATGACATGCACCTGAAATGTCTTGCCCTCGTAGTAGCGCCCCAACGGTGCATATTCGCGCACGCCATAGAACCGCGACGGCTCCGCAGTGCCCCGGATCGTCATGGCCGAGCGAAACAGAGCCAGCCCTCGTTGCAGGCGCAAAATTTGCAAGTCGTGCATCCACAGCAGCGCCGCTTCCACCTCTGCCGCGGCGTTGTGCGGACCGGTTCGGAACAGCGTGCCCCCCTCCACGGCCTCGCACAACTGCTCCATTGTGAATTCCGACAGCACATCCTTCCCCGGTGTGGTGTCGGCTGGCACTCGCTCCAGGATGGTCGCCAGCACCACGGCCGCCACCTCTCGGCGCTGCGCGGCACACACCTGGATGTCGGGCAAGTCGACTTCGAGGCGCACCCGATACCGGGTCGCGCCAATGGGCCGCAGATTCATCACGCGCCGCCCATCCGCTTCCAATTTTGCTACCCCCTGCGCCACCCGTTCCAAGCCGTGCAAACCGGCCTCCAGCCCCTCCTCATCCTTCAACCGCTGGTTGGCCAACGCCACGTCCAGCACGGGCTCCACTTGCGGATCCAACCCCTCCCCCGCCATGATCGCCAGCAAGGCCTCCTCGATGCGACTGTTTTTCGCCAGCCGCGCCCGCGCCGGGTCCGACACCTTGTAGCGCACAAACGCCGTCAGGGTGGTGCATTCACGCAGCAACTTGGCCTTCGACATTGCCCGCAGCTCTTGGAACAACAAACGCGATGACCGCGGCCGATAGGGCTGCTCTCGGCTCCAAGCCTCCAGCGAATCCAACTCCAACAGCCGGTCCGCATCGATACCCGCATCCGGCCGTGCCCAGGCGAATTCATTGACGATGTCCCCCCACAAACGCTGCCGCGTGGGCGGCTCGCCCGCTTCCGCTGCCTTCATCTCTGCTTCCTGCCGGGTGCGGACAATTGGCTTGGCCTGGAACACGCTAACTACATTGTCATCCCGCCGCAGATAGTCGGCCCGCTCCAGCCAAGAAAGCGCGGTTTTGACCTTGGTGTTCAGCCCACGGTCTTCGGCGTCGAACACCTCTTGCAGGCGCGTATCCTGCATCAGCTCCCCCACCGTCACTACGATGGCCTCGCCATCCTTGCGTCGGTATTTCCGCAAGGCCCGCAGAATTTCCGCTATTTCGCGTCGTCCCAGCCGGTTCATGCCATTGAGATTGAATTGCCAATCTGCATCGTTCTCGTCGTACATCAAGACGCAATCGGCCGGCCGCTGGTCGCGCCCCGCGCGTCCAGCCTCCTGCAGATAATTCTCGATGGACCCCGGCATGTCGCCGTGAATAACCACCCGCACGTCCTCCTTGTCCACCCCCATGCCAAACGCATTCGTTGCCGCGATCACCTGCAAGTCACCCGCGATGAATCGGTCCTGCACCTCCTTCTTCTGTTCCGGCGGAAGTCCGGCGTGGAAGTGCTCCGCCTTCCAACCCGCCGCCTGCAGAAATTCCGAAGTCGCCTGCGTCTTGGCGCGGGTCGAACGGAAGACAATGGCCCCGCCCCGCCCATACCCGCTCAGCCGTTCCGACAGCACCTCCGCGATCTTCTCCATCCGCTCGAACCCCGGCGGCACTTTCAGCACCTCAAACTGCAACGTCGGCCGCTCCACCGAGGCCTCGAAAAGCCGCAGCTCCTCCGAACCCGTCATCGCCTTGTGAAAGGTGCGAATTTCCGACAGCACCTCGCTTTTGGCCGTGGCCGTCACATACATCACGGGCGGAACCTTCCCGCCCATGCGCTCCCGAATGAACCGCCCCGCATACAGATAATCCGTCCGGAAATCATGCCCCCACTTGGACAGACAATGCGCCTCGTCGAACACCCACCCGCCGATCTCGCGCTGCTGGAGCGCCCGCCCGAACGAGCGACTCCGTAACTGCTCCGGCGCCACATACAACAGCGATACCTCTCCCATCGCAATCCGGTGCAGCACGTCGCGCCGCTCCAGCGGCGTCAACAGGCCATTGAGCGCCGCGACACATCCCCGCGCCGCGGGTGACCTCCGGGCCAACTGGTCCACCTGGTCCTTCATCAGCGATTGCAGCGGCGAGAGCACCACCGTCAACGACCCGCGCCGCTCCATCTTCGCCAACGCCGGAAGCTGAAAACACAGCGACTTCCCGCCCCCCGTCGGCATCACCGCCATCAGCGATTGCCCCGTCAGCGCCGCCTCCACCACGTCGCGCTGCAAGCTGCCGCCGCTTTCGTCTTGGCGAAAATCCGCAAAGTCCGGAAACCAGCGCTGCAACTGAGTACGGCCATTGAATTGCTCCCGGCACCAAACGCAGGCCGGATCGCCGCAGGAATGATCGCGCAACAAGTTTGCCACTTCTTGCGCCTGCGGATAATTCCGCCACACCCAGCCCGGCAACACCGACCGCCCATCTCCAGCCACAGTCAACCAAACCAGCACATACGCCAGCCCCATCCGATCTTCGCGTCCTTCGGGCACAGTCAGCCGCCCGGCCGCCCCGGAACATCCTGACCGCCCCGCGCATTCGCGCACCGCCGCTTCGGTGTCCGTCGCAGCGGGCGGCGGCCCGCCAAAGACCAGAGCATACCCCCGTTCCATCCGACCGTTCCCACTGGCACACAATCCATGCAGCGCCCGATACAGGAGCGGATCCTGCTCCCGCAACTGCGTCAACACCTCCACCTCTCGCCAAAGCAGTTGCCGCGCTAAAACCGCATCCCCCAGCGGATCATTCTCCTCCCGCCCCGTCGGCTTGTAATCCTTCTCCAGCGCATGGTACGGATTTTTCGGAAAACAAAGCGGCGATAGCTCCAGCGTATCGATTACCGGCAAGGTCTGCAGCAGGGCCATCTTGGGAAACTGCTTTGCCAGCACACGCAGATCATGTTGCCATACATTATGTCCGGCTATCGCCGCCGCTCCGAACAGGGCATTGTCCAATCGTGCTTCCAGCCAGCGGACGGGCTGCGCCTTCTCCCAGGACCAAGCCATCCCCCCATCCCGCGACTCGCTGCATAGCCCCGCCTTGAAAACCACCTTCGCCGCCCGGTCGGTCTCCAAATCCAAGAACAGCGTCCGCTTGATCATGATTAATGTGTAATACTCGCGTCCACGCTCAATCAAAGTAATGCCCCGCGGTTAGGGTCAGCCCTTAAAATATAACTAATCGCCCCATTGGTTATATTTTAAGGGCTGACCCCGATAGGCCTCAGTGCTGGGCGATAGGGCATCCAGCGGTTTAGAATCTGATCCAGGATGCCGTTGGCGCGCCAGCGGGCCAGCGCGGCATCCGCCTGCTGCTTCAGTGCGGTGTTGTCCGGTCGTACGGCCCAGGCTAATTGCTGCGGCTTCAGGAAAATAGGAACCAGTTCCAACCGCGCTTCGTTACGTGAGACGATGTTCACCGCTGCTGCCAGGTCGTCGATATAGGCATCCACTCGCCGATTGACTAGATAGAAGGCCACATCGTTGCGCGAACTCAGCGGCAATATCTTAGCATTTTTACATTTCTGGCGCACAAACGCATCGGCAGAGGTGCCTGCCAACACCCCCAATTGCCCGTCCATGTGTTCCACCGATTTAACGGTGGGATAGGCCCCCGCTTCCCCGCGACGCACAACCGCCACCAGCGGGTTATCCATGTAGCTGTCGCAAAATACCACCCGCGCCTTGCGTGGCGACGTGATGGTCAGGCCAGACATGAGAATGTCCACGCGCCCCTCATTCAGCTCCTCGAATTGCAATTCAAAGGGAATGGCCAGTAATTGCAGTGGACGGCCCAGATCAACGGCGAGCTGTTTGGCGAAATCGCACTCGACCCCGGCGGCCTTATCTTCCCGCATAAAAATCAGCGGCGGATAGTTGGGCGTAATCCCCACTCGCAGCGGTGGAATGCTTTGCTCCCGGATCGTCGAACAGGAAACCCCGGCCAATATTATCGCCGTCGCCGCCATCCAGTGTCTTGTGCTCATGCTTTCTCCTGCGCCCCGCCAGGCGGGTAACAACAAGACGGTGCCAAAACCCACCCGGAAACGCAAGATTCCCGTTGGCCAGCCGAAATGGGGTCAGCCAATGAAAACTAGAATCTGGGCCATTATGGCGCCTTCGCCGACACAACGGCCTATCCAAAATAGCCACCCAAGCGAAGCTGGAATTTTCCATATGTCGGCTTGCCTCCACCTCCCTGCCGGTGCTAGGGTTTTTGACGCGTGCC
Organism: Kiritimatiellia bacterium; assembly: GCA_034005635.1. Taxonomy (GTDB): domain Bacteria; phylum Verrucomicrobiota; class Kiritimatiellia; order CAIQIC01; family Lenti-01; genus JAAZFE01. The sequence continues at coordinate 7,259 of JAVEUJ010000007.1, forward strand.
AAACGGTTTGGCAACGCATCCGGCGACTAACGGAAGCGGGTGGAAATCCCGCGCGGTCGCGCCGCTGTAATCGGTTCCGAAATTCCAGCAAGCCATTCTGTCCCCCTGCGGATAGGAGAAGGCGGAAGAGTAGATCAGCCGTAAGCCAGAAGACGAGCCGCTGGAGCCATATAAACTGGATGCCCTCGCTGTTGGGGCAGAAAGGTTGCCGTCATGCGGCGTTTACTGTTCCTGCTAGTCCTGTTTCTTTGTATTCCGGCCTTTGCGGCGCAGACCGTGGTGTCGTTCGATTCCCTCTTCACCGGCCCCGGCGAGACCATCCACGACACCTCCGTGTCCGTCGGCCCCGCCACCTTCCTCAACACCTACAACTCCGACTGGGACTCCTGGGCCGGCTTCGCGTTCTCAACCGTCAGCAACACCGTCGACGGGTCCTGGGGCAACCAGTCCGCTGCTGCGCAAGCGCACTCCAACGCCTACGCTGTGGGCTACGACGGCGGTTTTGATCCGCCGCCAGAGATTACTTTCGATCTCCCCACCGCGCCTCGATCCGTCCGGATCAACAACACGACCTATGCCGCAGCTTCCATCCGCGATGGTGGATATCCCGCCCGCGCCTTTACCAGCAACGACACCTTCGTCCTAACCCTCACTGCCTTCGATCTCGACGGAATGGAAATCGCGACCACCAACTGTTTTCTTGCCGATTTCCGCGACGGCATGAGCTTCATTCAAACCAACTGGTCTACGCTCGATCTCTCGTGGATGCCGCCGACCGTCGCCTCGCTCGTTGGCACGCTGGAGACGACGGACATCGGCGACTGGGGTGCGAACACACCGACATATTTCGCCCTGGCCGACTTCACCTACGCCTATTCCGACGGGTCCGATGGCATCGCCGCCACCAATCCCGCCATTTTGTGCTGGGCCGACGGCTGGACCGACTACGCCCCCGGCACCAATGTCGAGGCCAAGTGGAAAACGCCTTCCAACGCCCTCGGCGCCGCCAAGGGGGCTCTCGGCGGCCTTGGCTCCACGAACGGCATTGTCAGTCTCGGCGATAACGGGTCCATCGTCCTAACTTTCCCCGTCCCCATTGTCGACGGCCCCGGCCCCGACTTCGCCGTCTTCGAAAATGCGTTTGACGACACCTTCCTCGAACTGGCCTATGTCGAAGTCTCCTCCGACGGCACGACCTTCGTCCGCTTCCCGAGTCACTGCCTCGAAACCAACTGGATCGACACCTATGGCCTCACCAACGCCACCGACCCCACGGCCTACGGCGGCCTCGCCGGCAAGCATTCCCAGGGCTTTGGCACGCCGTTCGACCTGCGCGTGCTGGCGGGCCAAGATGGCCTCGACCTCCACCGCGTCACGCATGTGCGCATCGTAGACGTGAAGGGCGACGGATCGAATCTCGACAGCTACGGCAACCCCATCTACGACCCCACCCCCACCTGGGGCTCCGGCGGCTTCGATCTCGACGCTGTCGCTGTCTTGGCCAATTTTGTTATTTCGACCAACCCTACCGCCCCCGCTCCCTCCCGCCCTGGCGTCACGACCCTACTTGAATACAAGGCACACCTCGGCGAAGCGGCCTGGACCACCAACGCGCCGGCGCAGGGCGCGCCGGGCTTCTTCCGCTACCGCCTCATACGAGACTAAATTGGACATATGTTTTATAAAACATGTCTCTTTGAAATTCGAGAGAAACCAGGCCTAGGTCTAATGCATCAAATTATATCAGAGTAGGTTATGGATTATAGACGAATATCCAGCTTGGTTCATGGGCCTGGTGCCCGGTTTGTCTGGCCTCCGCTGCCTTGGCTTCGGTTTTCCATGCTATGGAAAACTTTTCGGCGAATCTTCCACGCTATGGAAGATTTTTGGGCGAATCTTCCACGCTATGGAAGATTATCTTCCACACTGTGGAAAAACAGGCCCGAATCTTCCACGCTATGGAAGATTTTTGGGCGAATCTTCCACGCTATGGAAGATTTTCTTCCACACTGTGGAAAACGGGCGGGCGGACAACGGGCGGCACCTCCCCTAGCGGGGGGGGCGGGCTTTAGTCTGATAGAATTGCTGGCGGTTTTGGCCGCGATCGGCCTTTTGGCGGCGCTGGGGGCGGGGGGCTGGGCAGCGGCCATCGGGGCGGCTCAATCCGCAGCCTGCCGGTCTAATCTGCGCCAACTGGCCACAGCCAATTTGGCCTATGCCGCCGATCATGGCCGGTTTGTAGCTGCCGCATCCGACATTGATGGGGGCAACTCCATTCGCTGGCACGGGGTCCGCAAGGGCAAAGCCTTTGATGGTGCCGAGGGGCCATTAGCGCCCTATTTGGGCGGAACCGGCGGCAGTGCCTGGGTGCGTCGCTGCCCCGCTTTCCACCCGGAGGAGGACGGATTTGAGGCTTCCTGCGGCGGCTACGGCTACAACGCCCTCGGGGTAGGCTCCGAACTGTGCCTCGCCGATGGTCAGGGGCTCGCCGTGGGCATGCGCCCGGGAGCGATGTCCCACCCGTCGCACACCGTCATGTTCACCGATACCGCTTTTCTGCAAGGTCGCGGGGCCAAGGCGCGTTTAATTGAATACTCTTTCGCCGAGCCGCCGCAATTCGCCGGGGGGGGGACTCCCTGGCCATCCATCCACTTTCGCCATCGAGGCAACGCCAATGTCGCTTGGTGCGATGGGCGGGTAACAGCCGAGCCTCTCGCCCGCACCGGCGGCCCCGCTTCCCCCCATCCGCTGGGCTGGTTTGGCCCGGACGACAACAGCCTTTTCGCCCCGTTTTAAATTATCGGACTTTATAAACTCCGATATAACGGAGGGGCGCCACTACCGGGGATTTGGCGCATTGGCCCGCACTTTAGTTGAATTGATAGTTGACGGCACGGGGTGGGCGAAGGTAGATTAATACGCGTCTGTACAACTCTGGCTACGTTGTGAGAGTGGGTTTGTCCCACTCTTTTGCGTATCAGGAAAATGGACATGGCTTTTCCCCCGTTTGGGGAGGAGGTTTGAAAAATGAACAACGAATTGCTGGCCGTATTTGAATACATGGAGCGGGAACGTAAGTTGGACCGCGAAACTCTGGCGCAACTGGTCGAATCTGCCCTGCAAGTTGCGGGACGTAAAAGTATCGGCCGGGTGCGGGACCTGCGCGTCGAGCTGGACCGCAAGACGTTGGACATCCATGCCTTCGCCAGTTTGGAAGTGGTCGACTTTGTTCGCAATCTCCAGGAAGAGATTTCGGTCACCGAAGCCCAGGTCCAGTACCCGGGCAAGAACTATAAGGTTGGTGACTTGATCGAGATCGAGGTCACCCCCCGCAATTTTGGACGCATTGCCGCCCAGACCGCCAAGCAGGCCATCATCCAGAAGCTACGCATTGCTGAGAAAGACAAGGTTTACTCAATCTATAAGGATCATGTCGGCGACATTGTCACGGGCACCGTCATCCGCTTCGACCGCAGCGATGTCGTCGTTGATCTTGGGGATGCCGAAGCCGTCATGCCCAGCAAAGAGCGGGTCCCAAGTGAGGACTACCAAGTGGGCGACCGCATCCGCTTTCTGCTCCTGAACATCGACGCGATGTCCCCGAGCTCCCCACTCATCCTGACCCGCAGCGATCCTGAATTTATCCGCAAGCTTTTCGATTTGGAAGTATCCGAAATCGCCGACGGCACCGTCACTATCAAGGGTATCGCCCGCGAGGCCGGCTTCCGCACCAAGATTGCCGTGCACTCCAACGACGAAAAGGTCGACCCGGTCGGCGCTTGCGTCGGCCTGCGCGGCCAGCGCGTCAAAAATATTGTGCGCGAACTTTCCGGCGAGAAGGTCGATATCGTCAAGTGGAACACCGACATTAAAACGTTTGTCACCAATTCTCTCGCCCCCGCCAAACTCGTGCGCGTTGAAATCGAGGAGCTCGAAAATACCGTCCGGGTCATTGTGGAAGCCGACCAGCTCTCGCTGGCCATTGGCAAAAAGGGTCAGAATGCGCGGTTGACCGCCAAATTGACGGGCTGGAAAATCGACATCCAAAAAGATGAGGCTGACATCACCTTCGAAGAGCGTATTGCTCTGGCCGTTAGCCAGCTCGCGGCGGTTGAAGGCATCGGCCCCGAAAATGCGGAACGGCTGGTGGCGGCCGGATTCCTCACCCTCGAAGGTATCTTGGCTGCGGATCCTGCGGACTTGGTGGACGTGGAGGGATTCGACGCCGATAGCTCCCAAGCGGTGCGCGCGGCCGCCGAGGTGGCCTTCGAGAGCCAAAATGGAAAGGCATCTGACGAATGAGAATTTGCGATTTAGCCAAAGAATTGATGACCACTGGCAAGGAGCTGCTAGGGCTCTTGCAGACGCGGGGCTGTACGGCACGCAGCACCCAGGCCAAGCTGACGCCTGAACTTGAGCAATTTCTGCGCGACGAGATCCAGCGCATCTACTACAGCGGCGGCGAAAACCAAGTCGGTGGCGCGGACGTGACGCCGGAGACACCGGCACCATCCGCGACGGACGAGACCGAAGCCGCCCCGGTCGCAGCCGCCATTCCAGCGGACGCGGCACCAGAAGCCTCTGCCGCCGACACTCCCACCGAGACGGAAGCGACCCCGGCGGCCGCCGCCGATGAATCTGCCGCTGATGCCCCCGTCGCCGAAGAGCCTGCCGAGCCGGAAGGCCCGCGCACCATCGCGATCAAAGGCCATATTGTCGTCAAGGATTTTGCCGATCTGCTCGAGGTGAAGCCCAATATCCTCATCACGGAACTGATGCGCCTAAATATCTTTGCCTCCATCGGCATGAAGATTGAATTCAAGATCGCCCAGAAGGTGGCCGAAAAATTTGGTGTGGCGCTCGAACACGAAAAGAAAGCCGCGCCCCCCCCCCCCCCCCCCAAGCCTGAACCCAAACCGGAAACGGTCGGCCCCGACGCCAAAGATGATTTGCTGCCGCGTCCGCCCGTGGTGACCTTCATGGGCCATGTGGATCACGGCAAAACGTCACTGCTGGACTTCATCCGCAAGGAGCACGTCGCTGATGGTGAAGACGGTGGTATCACGCAACACATTGGTGCCTACCAGGTGGAACGCGATGGCCGCCGGATCACCTTCCTGGACACGCCCGGCCACGAAGCTTTCACTGCGATGCGCGCCCGTGGCGCCAACCTGACCGACATCGCCATTATTGTCATCGCCGCCGATGACGGCATCATGCCGCAGACCAAAGAAGCCATTCAGCATGCCCAGGCGGCGAAGGTGGCCATGATTGTGGCCATCAACAAGTCCGACATTCGCAACGCGAACCCTGACCGGGTCAAGCGCCAGCTCCAACAGATGGGTCTGGCCCCCGAAGACTGGGGCGGCGAGTTGATCTGCTGCACCGTCAGCGCCGCTACCGGCGACGGCATGGACCACCTGCTCGAGATGATCCTGTTGCAGGCGGACATTCTGGAACTCAAGGCCAATCCCCGCCGCACGGCCACAGGCTTCGTCATTGAATCGCGCCTGGAAGCGGGCATGGGCCCCACGGCCAACATTTTGGTGACCAACGGCACGCTGCAGCTCAACGATCCCATCGTCACCGGCTGCAGTTGGGGCCGTATCAAAGCCATGATCAACGACCGGGGCAACAAGGTCCGCACCGCGGGCCCCTCCTCGGTCGTCAAGGTCCTTGGCCTCACCAGCGTCCCCGAGCCCGGCAGCGAATTCCACGTCTACAAGAACGACCGCGAAGCCCGCCAGGTGGCCGATGAACGCACGGCAGCCAAGCGCCTCGTCGACCTCGCCGGACCATCCGCAACGCGCGAGCCCATGACCCTTGACGAACTCCTTCAGGAAAAATCCGGCAGCGACAAGCGCACCCTCAATATCATTATCAAAACTGATGTTCTCGGTTCGCTCGAAGCCATCCGCAGCTCGCTTGAGGCCATTCAAAGCGACAAGGTCGATCTGAACATTATTGGCACCGGCGCGGGCAATGTGAGCGTCAATGACGTTTTGCTGGCCTCCGCCTCCACCGCCATCATCCTCGGCTTCCATGTCGGCAAGGACACCGGTTCCAGCGCCGAAGCCAAGCGTAAAGGCGTTGATATTCGCTTGTACTCCATCATTTACGAGATGATTGATGACGTGAAGAGCCTGATGACAGGCCTGCTCGAACCCATTCTGAAGGAGCACATCAACGGAACGGCGATCATTCGCCAAATTTTCGACATGGGCAAGCGCGGCAAAGTGGCCGGCTGCATGTGCCAGAAGGGCAAGATCACGCTCAAGGGACGCGCGCGCGTCAAGCGTGGGGACGAAATCATCTACGAAGGCAAGATTGCCACGCTCCGGCGCTTCCAGAACGAGGCCGCCGAGGTTCGCGAAGGCCAGGAATGCGGCATTGTCCTCGATCACTTCACCAACATCGCCGAAGGCGACATCATCGAATCCTACGAGATCGAAAAAGTCGCCCAGACCCTCTAGGTCCCACGCCGGGCCCCGCGATGAAGACCGACCGGATCACGCGCGTTAACGAGCTCATTCGCCGCGAGCTGGGCATCCAGCTCTACCGCGTAGTGAATCGTCCAGACTTCGATCCCGCCATCGTCACCTTCACCCATGCCCTCACCGCGGTTGATCTGCGCACCTGTCGGGTGCTGGTGTCTATTCGCGGCACCCCCGAGACTCAGGAGCGCATGTTGGGTGTTTTGCGCCATCACCGCGTCGATTTCCAAACAGCCATTCACCGCAATCTTGTCCTGCGCTACACCCCCCAACTCCACTTTGTCCTCGACCACTCCATCGCCGAAGGCGACCACATCCTGCAGCTTCTCGATCAGATGGAAGCCGATGGCGAAATCGACCCGCTTGCTCTGGACGATGACGACTCCGAGGACGACACCCCCCCACCCCCGGCCTGATCGCCTATGTCTCACTCTTCACTTTCTCTGGGGCCACTGGATGGCCTGTTGCTAGTGGATAAGCCGTCCGGCCCCACCTCGCACGATATCGTTGCCAAAATTCGCTACCAGTTCCGCATCCCCAAGGTCGGGCATGGCGGCACCCTCGACCCCATGGCTACGGGCCTGCTGGTGATTCTCCTGGGCAAGGGCACCAAGATTTCCGAACGCGTCATGGGCCACGACAAAACGTATGAGGGTGTCTTCCGCCTCGGCATTGAAACCGATTCCCAGGATGCCGATGGAAAGATTGTGGCCGAACACGACCCCGCTGGCGTCACCGCCGAGCAGGTCGCTGAGCAACTGCGCACCCGCTTGGGCGATCAGATGCAAATGCCGCCGATGGTCTCTGCTATTAAAATCAAGGGCGTTCCCCTCTATAAGCTCGCGCGCAAAGGTCAGACCGTCGAGCGCCCGCCCAAACTCGTTCACCTCTATCGTTTTGACCTGCTCGATTTCACCCCTCCGGATGTGCGCTTCGTCGTGGAATGCACCAAGGGCACCTATGTACGCACCCTGGCCCACGATATTGGCCAGGCCCTAGGGGTTGGCGCTCACCTCACTCAATTGCGCCGTACGCATATCGGCCGACTCGATATTGCCAACGCCGCCACCTTCGATGAACTGCTTGCCCTCCCCGCGCTGGATGGGCGGGTCATTCCCCTCGCCGCCGCCCTTGCGCTGCTCGAGTAACTGGAAATGCTTTCTTGTCTTGATTTTAGCCCCTAAACCCCCGTTAATGCACCAACTATGAAAAAAACATACTCCATTGCTCTGCTCCCCGGTGACGGTACCGGACCCGAAGTTACCCGCGAGGCTGTCAAGGTCATCGACGCTGCCGCCAGCAAATTCGGCTTCGCCCTCAACTACACCCCTTACGATTTTGGTGGCGAGCGCTATCTCAAAACCGGCGAGACCCTGCCGGACTCCGCCATCGAGGAATTCCGCAAGCACCAGGCCATCTATCTGGGTGCCATCGGGCACCCGGACGTCAAACCGGGGATTCTCGAATGCGGCATCCTGCTCAAGGCCCGGTTTGAACTCGACCAATACATCAACCTGCGCCCAGTCAAACTCTACCGCAAGGAAGATTGCCCGCTGAAGGACAAGGAACCCAAGGATGTGGACTTTGTCGTCATTCGCGAGAATACCGGCGGCATCTATACCGGCCTCGGCGGCGCGGTCCAAAAGAACACCCCCCTCGAAGTGGCCACGCAGGTCATGCTCTACAGCCGCCCGGTTGTTGACCGCTGCATGAAGTACGCTTACGAATATACTCGCCGGCGCAACCGCAAAAAAATGCTCACCCTGGTCCACAAGTGCAATGTTTTGACTCATTGTGGCGACCTCTGGGTCCGCTCCCACAAGGAAATGGGCGATCGCGACTACACCGACATTCGTCAGGATTATAACCACGTCGATGCTTGCACCATGTGGCTCGTCAAGCAGCCCGAATGGTACGACGTCATCGTCACTGAAAACCTCTTTGGCGACATCATCACCGACTTGGCGGCCATCGTTCAGGGCGGGCTCGGCGTCGCCGCTGGCGGCAACATCAATCCCGATGGCGTGTCCATGTTCGAGTGTATGGGCGGCAGTGCTCCCAAGTACACCGGCAAGAATGTCATCAACCCCATCGCGGCCATCGCGGCTGGCGGTATGATGCTCGACACCTTGGGCGAAACCGAGGCGGCCATTGCAGTCGACCGGGCCGTCACCGCCGCGCTTAATAGCGGCAAGATCAAGTCCCTCGCCGCTGGGCGCATGGGACTAGGCACAGCGGAAGTCGGCGACCTCGTCGCCGCCACGCTCTAAGCGTCATATTTGACAAAGCATCCCGCCGGGGTAGAGTTTCCATCCCGGTTTACAGGAGAATTCCAATGAAAAAATATACTGTTTGCATGGTAGGAATCGGCGCCGTCGGCACAGAAATTGTGCGACTCTTGCGCCAGCGCAACTTTCCCTTGGCCAAACTCACGGCTTTCGCCACCCGCGAACGGACGGAGCTAATCGACGGCGAGCCCGTCGAGGTGAAGGTCGCCACCGGGCCCGAATCGTTCAAAGGCTACGATTTTGCATTCTTCGCCGGCACCGAAGGCGCTAAAGGTGTTTCCAAGACGCTGGGCTGGGGAGCTGCTGAAGTCGGCTGTTGCGTGATCGACAACGGCGATGACTTCCGCATGGACCCCCGTGTGCCCCTGTGCATTCCGGAAATCAACTCTGACGCACTCAAGGCCCACCAGAACTTCATTGCCAACCCCAACTGCTCCACCTCCATCGCGCTGATGCCACTGTATGCGCTGCACCGTGAAGCCAAAATCAAGCGCGTTGTCTGCTGCACGTATCAAGCCGTCTCCGGCTCGGGTGCTGCCGCTATCCGTGAGTTGGAGGATCAAACCCGCGCCTGGGCCGCTGGCCAGCCCATCACCCACGAGGTTTACCCCGCTCAAATCGCCTTCAATGTTATTGCCCAAATCGGTTCCGAAGCCAAGGACATGCCCGGTTACACCTCCGAGGAAGCCAAACTCGGCCGCGAAACCCGTAAGATTCTCGGCGACGACTCCATCCAGGTGGTCTCTACCTGCGTGCGCGTCCCCGTGGTCAATGGCCACAGCGAGGCGCTCCACATTGAATTCCACAACCCCATCACTCCCGAGCGTGCGCGCGAAATCTTGGCCCACACCAATGGCGTCCAGCTCGCCGACGATCTGACCCACTCCGTATTCCCCACTCCGCTCGATGCTACCGGGAAGTTCGATACGCTGGTGGGGCGCATCCGCAAAGACCCCACAGTTGAAAACGGACTCGCGCTTTTCGTCGCTGGTGACAACATCTGGAAAGGCGCTGCCTTAAACGCCATCCAAATCGCCGAAAAGATGATCGAGATGGGCTTAAAGTAATCCACTTCATATGCCTTACGCCCCGGTGCGGCTCCGCCACACCGGGGCACTTTGTTTTCAGAACTATTGCATTGTTATTAATCCAAGGTGCCGTATAGTCCCTCTACCAAGACATGCAACCCGTTACTTCATTCCCTAGCGACGTATTTCGCGACGCCTTGGGCCGCCATCGCGCCTGACGCGCGGGCCGCTCGCCAGCGGCATTCTCTCTTGTCTCCCTCCTCTCTGAACGCTCTCCGCCCCTGAACCCAGACCCCTGAAACCCTCCTACCCCCCTGACTCCTTCAATTATGAACACTGTCTCCCACCTCCGCAATATCGCCATCATCGCTCACGTCGACCACGGCAAAACCACGCTGGTCGACGCCATCCTGCGCCAGCTCCATGTCGCCGAAGGCGACGAAGCCGCTCAGGACTGCCTCCTCGACAGCAATGATCTTGAGCGCGAGCGCGGCATCACCATCCTCTCCAAGAACGTCTCGGTCCTCTACAAAGGCGTCAAAATCAATATCATCGACACCCCCGGCCATGCCGACTTCGGCGGACAGGTCGAACGCGTTCTGAACATGGCCGATGGCGTCTTGCTGCTGGTCGATGCCTCTGAAGGCCCCATGCCCCAGACCCGCTTCGTCCTCGATAAGGCTCTCCAACTCGGCCTCAAGCCCATCGTCGTCCTCAACAAGGTCGACAAACCCGCCGAACGCCACGACCAAGTCCTCAATGAGATTTTCGACCTCTTCGTCGAACTCGGCGCCTCCCATGACCAACTCGACTTCCCCGTCCTCTACGCCGCAGGTCGCAACGGTTGGGCCGTCCGCGATCTCGCTCAGGATCCGCGCGACTCCATCCTCCCCGTCCTTGACGCCATTCTTGACTACATCCCCGGCCCTAAACTCGATAGCGGCCCCGTCCAAATGCAGATCACCAGTCTGGACTACTCCGACTACACCGGCCGCATCGGCATCGGCCGCGTGCGCCGTGGCGTTCTCGATGCCTCTCATCCTCTGGCGCTCGTCAAGCGCGACCGTTCGGTTCTCCCTTGCAAGATCCGCGCACTGTATATCTTTGAGGGCCTGGGCCAGAAAGAGGTTGAGCAGGTTGAATGTGGCGAACTCTGCGCGGTCCACGGGATCGAGGGTGTCGATATTGGCGACACCCTGACTCCTGTTGATTTCCCCGAACCCCTCATCCCCATCGCCCTCGATGCACCCACGCTATCGATGATCTTCCGCATCAACGATTCCCCCGGCTTCGGTACCACCGGCAAATACCTCACCTCCCGCCATATCCGTGAGCGGCTCTATCGCGAATCGCAGAAGGATGTCGCCCTCACGTTTGAGGAAGTTGGTGAAGGCTCTTTCAAGGTCAATGGCCGCGGTGTTTTGCACCTCGCCGTCCTCGTCGAAACCATGCGCCGCGAAGGCTACGAAATGACCATCTCCCGTCCCCGCGTGATCGTGAAGACCGTCGCGGGCGTCCGCCAGGAGCCGATCGAAACCCTCCTCGTCGATGTTCCCAACGAGTTCACCGGGCCCGTCATCGAGAATGTCGGCAAGCGCCAGGGCGTCATGAGTCGGATGCACACCGCTGGCGGTCGCACCACCATGGAATTCACTATCCCCACTCGCGGCCTAATCGGCTTGCGCACCAAGGTGGTCACGGCCACCAGCGGTGAAGCCGTTTTTCACCACCGCTTCCTCCACTACGCCCCCATGCACAACGATATTCCCCAACGCCTCAATGGCGTTCTGCTGAGCATGGAAAATGGCAAGGCCGTCGCCTACGCCATAGACGGCCTCCAGAATCGCGGCTTCTTCTTTGTCGATCCCGGCGACATGTGCTACGAAGGGCAGATTGTCGGCGAACACAGCAAGGACAGCGATCTCGTGGTCAACGTCCAACGCGGCAAGAAGCTCACCAATATGCGCGCTTCCGGTTCCGACCGAAAACTGTTCGTCGCCCCCGCCACCCGTCTGTCCCTCGAGGAAGCCCTCGAATACATCAACGACGACGAACTCGTCGAGGCCACCCCCGACACCGTCCGCATGCGAAAGTTCTTCCTGACCGAAGTGGAGCGCAAGCGTCGTCGCAACCACGACTGGACCAGTGCTGGCTGACGGTGGGCAACACGGAGGTCCCGCCACGGCGGGCAGGTCACCCCTCCGGGACCATTATTCAACTTGATTTGCCCCCTCCCCCCGGAGGGGCAGGCTCCGTCCTGCCCGCGATTGGATCAAGGCGGATCAGCGCACCGTGCCGACGCGGATATTGAGGTCCTCGCGGCGTTCGAGGCGGTCTTTACCGCCATCCTTGATCCAGAGGATACGGTCGGAGGTGGCGAGCATTTTGTGGTCATGGGTTGCAGAGATAACCGTCACGCCGAGTTCGCGTGACAGTTCGGCGAGCAGATTGATGATTTCTTCTCCGGTATGGAGATCAAGATTTCCGGTCGGCTCGTCGGCCAGGACGATGGCCGGTTCATTGGCCAATGCCCGGGCGATGGCCACGCGCTGCTGTTGGCCACCGGACAGTTCATCGGGCCGGTGGGTCATGCGCTCGCCCAGACCGACGCGGGTCAAAATTTGTTTCGAGCGCTCTTCGGCGCGGGCCTGTTCCCAGCCGTTGAAGATCAGGGGCATCGCCACGTTGTCGATCGCATTGTAGGCCGACAGCAGATTGAATTGCTGGAAGACGTAGCCAATGTGCTTGCCGCGGAAGTAGGCCAACTCGCGGCTGGTGAGTTTATTGAGCGTGACCCCGGCCACCTTGATGGTGCCGGTGCTGGGACGGTCCAGCGCGCCAATCATATTGAAGAGCGTGCTTTTGCCGGAACCGGAGGGGCCCATGATGGACAGGTATTCGCCGCGCAGGATGTCGAGTTCCATGTCGCGCAAGGCGTAGACCTTCTGGTGGCCCAGATCATAGATTTTGCTGACGCCGCGAATTTCAATGAGAGTTTCAGCCATGATGTGCCTCGCTAAAACGGCAGCGGCAGGGCGGCCTTACTGAGGAAGGTAATGCCGACACCAACCGTGGTGATGAGGCCCATCCCGCAGGCGAATCCAGCACTGACGACGGGGATGTATTGCCGCCAGCGCAGCCCGAGCTTGCGCTTGAAGTAGTAGCGCCCGATCAAGGCGCCGATGAACTGGGGAATCACGGCGTGCGGGGTCGTCTGACCCAAGCCGCGCACCACGCCATAGGTCAGCAGGACCGGCGCTCCGAGCAGCGACATCACGCCGAAGAGGATTCCCCCGAAGGTGGTGCCGGCAACAATGTAAACGAAGCGGAAGGCGTCCTCGAATATGGAGTATTCGCCGAGCGTGGAGGAGAACATGATACAGGCATTTTCAGCGTGCAATTTCCACATTTCGTCTGCAAACGGATAGACGGCCGAGGGCACTTCGTTGAGGCTCCAGATGAAATTCATGAAAAAGATGGAACTGATCAGGATGATGGGGAACAGCACGACCTGGGTCTTCCAGATGCCGGTAAACTTGGTGCCGGTCAGTTCGCACTGGCGGTAGAACACGGTCATACTGCCGTAGTTGGCCATGGGGATGGGCAGAAACCACACCGCAACACCGGAATAGCCGCTGAGGATTAGTGCCGCCTCGCGGATGAAGGGCACCTCCACCACCTGCCCCACCATGCCTTCGAGGCGGGCGGTGACATAGCTGATCAAGGGCGTGTAGACGAAGCCCAGGAAGAACAGCACGATCATCACGCCGCGGTGCCAGTCGATGAGCCAGCCGGACACCAGAATATAGGTGATGGTGACGGCAAAATATACCAGCAAGATCAACCACGTCTGGATATCGCCGCGTCCCTCGGGAACCGCCCCGGCCGACGGGCGCGGCAGGGTGGCCGAAGACTCCTGCCGGGCCAGACGGGACGCGCGCAGACTCTTGAAAACCTGCCACAGGCCGCCCACCGCTATAGCGATGGCGATGCCAATCTGGAAGCTGAAGTAGAAGTCGATATTGTTCAGATAGAGCGTACTGATGGTGTTTTCACCGGGGGTCCAACTCTTAAGAATACCCACGTTGTAGAGCACCGGATTGAGCACAAACGTGGACAGCAGCCCCACGAACGCACCGACCATCGCAAAGAATGGCAGGACCATGCCAAAGATGATGTTGCCGAAGTCCCACGAGATGCCCGTGGCCACGGCCGAGAGATAGTTGCCGGTCTGCGGCGTAAAGTCGGAGAATGGAATCGGGAAAACCGTTATGGGCTCCCCGGTCAGCGCCCCCGTCAGGGTAGGCAACAGCAGATACACCGCGCCAAAGGCCAAGCCCAACGCACCCCCAATCGAGAAGACGCGCCAGCGCCATTTTCCCTCCGACTGCTGGAGGTCTTTTTCGTCCGCGTCCTCCGCGAGCGCCATCACGCCCTGCGCGCCGATGGGTGCCATCGGGAAGGGTAGCTTTTCAACGTCGCTCGCCACCCGGAACAGGCCATAGCCCAGAATGGTGCTCGAGAGCGTCCCAAAGAAGGTCCCGAAGATCACCATGCCGATGACCGGCAGCCAGTCCAGATGGAAAAAGGTGCGCAGCGAGTACGAGGCGGAGTCGACGGCCGGCGCGAACCAGATGGGCAGGTCCGCGGCGATACCTGTGGCAATGGCGGCATCACTGCGGATAAAGAATTGATTCCACAGCAGGCCGTTGAACGGCAGGCCCATCGCTGAACCGGCCATGAAGAAGAGCACGAAAATCTCAGCGCGCTTGAGATTCTTTTGGGCGCGCTTGGCGACTTCGATAAACAGAATAACGGTGACCCACTGCGAGGCAGAGCCAATGCTGTCGATGCCTGCGAGCAGGCCCATGTAGATGGCGCCCGGCACCATCAGCAGCGCGACGAATACTGCGCCGAGCAGCGACGTCCAGTTGAAGCCGTCCTCGAACGTCGAGGGCACCTCCATCACTTGCCGGAATTCTTCCAGCTCTTTGTCTATCTTCGGGTCAGCCATTGGTTTTCTTCAGGTGGACGAGGGTTAGTTGGCGATAATGCTCCATGGCCTCCTTGGGGATGGAGCGCCATAACAGAAATTGCGTGCGCAACCCGTTAAATAAATTACGGTTCAGCCGGACCCAATCGCCGGGTTGTCCGGACTTGCGCGTCAGCCGGATTTTGACTTCATCGATGCCGGGAATTTCGCTGGGAGCGCTGCGCAGTTCGAACAACTCGGTAACGCCCAGATCGAAGGGCGCCAGGGCGAGATAGGCCTCCAGGCCCAGCGCGCCATCCTCGTGCTGGACCATTCGGGTATCGCGCGCCATGAAGGTGCCCAGGCCGGTGTCGCTGAAGTGGTCAAAATGCTCCTGGAGGAAGCTGACGACACCGGTCAGGTCATAGGCCGACACGGTGAATGGGAAGGTGACTTCGTGGATATCGCCCTTGGGTGGCGGCGGCCGCCATGTGCGCAGCAGGCCGGGGTTGGCGCTCTTCGAAGCCTGAATGGCCGGATAGATCGCGGACACCAGCACGGTGGCCATCACGATCAGGATCGTGACGATGGCATTGGTGGAGGAGTAATTGATCTCCGGCACCTGAACCAGTCCCATGGAGGCCAGCAGGGTGAGGACTTTCATCGACCCTTGCGCGATGAGATACCCGCCCATGCCGCCGAGCACGGAGTACACCAGAGCCTCGGCGAAGAAAAGACTAGCGA
The DNA here is from genome assembly GCA_034005635.1 of Kiritimatiellia bacterium. Classification (GTDB taxonomy): domain Bacteria; phylum Verrucomicrobiota; class Kiritimatiellia; order CAIQIC01; family Lenti-01; genus JAAZFE01. Next base: position 22,785 of record JAVEUJ010000007.1, read on the forward strand.
CATGGGGCGGGGCCAGGCCCAGCGCGCTGAACGTATAGATTTCTTTTTCGCGGTCGGCGACAGACCCCAGCATGGTGCCGAAAATAACCAGCGCTCCCAGCAGTACCGGGAAGAGCAGGTCGCCCACCCCGCTGGCGGCCATCATGGTGCCCAGCACGTGGCGGTAGACGCCATCCTGGCGGGTGGCCATCACCGGTGTGCGATCCATCATCCGCGCAAATTCCCCGGCAATGCGTTCGGACTCCGCCGCGTCGTCGGTATACAGGTGGACCACGCTGACCTTGCCCCCGGCGCGCGCGCAGTTCGCGTCGGACATCACCACGACTGAATCGGTGGGCAGGTTGGCCCAATTGACTTGCTGGGTCAGCAGGTCATCGGCGGCACCGGTACTCTTGACCCCGGTCTCCTGCATTTGGGCGTAGTCGATCGGAATGATGCTGGTATTGTCCATATCCACCAACGCCGTGAAGCGCGTGGAGCCAATGAGCGGGCCGACTTCCAATGAGATGCCTTTGACAATGACGCGATCGCCCGGGTCCACGCCTAGCAGCTCCGCCACTGCTTCCGTCATGAAGACACGCTCGCGAACGGCATCCGGATCATCAATGCCCAGCAGGTCGCGCAAATCTTCGCGGTGGCGCAGCTCGAGCGGGTCCACGCCGAGAATACCCTTGAGGGTGACGGGGTTGGAGCCATCGGCCAGGCCCACGACAAAGTCGGGGTCTTTCGGAAATTCGGGGCAGACCCAATGGCGCGTTGCCACGTCCGCCTGACCATCCCAGCGCGCATGGATCAGCTCGACAAAATCGGGATTCATGGTGCCCCAGGAAGGCGGATGAAAAAGCACACCGGTATAGCCCGGCGAGGGCGCCGTAAACAACCGCACGATGCCGCGCTGGGTGTCGAACGAGGCAAAAACGAGAATTGTGAACGTCAGCAGCACGATCGTGATCGCCGTCAGCGCCGTACGTAGCGGGCGGCGGCGCATCGTCGAAATACCCATGCTCATCGCCGCCATCACCGTATTGAAGCGCGAAATATCAGACTGGTGCACCGTATTGGTCATCCCCTGCATGGCCTTCAGTTCCGTCTCGAACTTCTGCATGATGATGAAAATCACCAGTCCCGAAAGCACCACGACCGTGAAACCCAGAAAGATAATGATCGGCGTCTGCGCCACGGCAAAGGCCGGGTGCGACACATAAAGGATGGCGAACGTCAGCAGAAAGAAGACTGTGAACCAGACCACCTGCTTGTAAATAATGCTCGACCCGATCAGCAAACGTTCGAGGGCGAACGCAAAGGGAATGCACAGGGCCAACAGGATCAGCACTGCTGTCACCAAATCATCCATGATCGAGCGGCTGGATTCGTAGACAGGCTGAGAGGACAGCAGGGAGGACGCTGCCAGCGCCTCGGCATACAGGGGTCGTTCTGATTTGTCAGCCGCCGCAATCAAATCCTGCGCCCGCCCGTGCAGCTCTTCGATCGAGCTGTTGAGAATATCTTTCGAGCGCAGCAGGGACAACCGGGTCTCGTTCAGTGCCCATAGGTCGCCCGCCCCCTGGAACGAGGTCAAAATGCCCAGCCAATTGGCAGCGATCGGGAACCCCTTGCCCAGCGATAGGCGCATGTCGCCATCCGCGTCATCGTTCGCCACATTGTTCAGGCCAACAGCCGATTTCTCACCGAAGATTTTGGCTTGGGTCACTTTGTCTTCGATGATGAACGTCACGATGCCGTCCTCGGTGCGCACGTTGCCGCGCTCGGAGCTGTCCGAACCGAGGTTGGCGTTGCCGATGGCATCAAAGACCGTACCCTCGTCGGGCCAGAACCGCGGCGGCATCAGATAGAAACCGGGCCGGGCGCCTAGCATATTGATGCGGGTGCGCAGGGTTTCGCGCGACCCCATGTCCGCTACCTCCACGATCTCGCCGCGGTCGGTGAAGCGCGCGGCGAAGATAAACGGTGTCGCAGAATCTTCTTTTGGCAGGCCGCCGACGGCATAGGTGCCGTTCTGGTCGGTCATGGTCAGCAGGAACGGATCAAAGGCTGGGAACTTGTTGTGAGGCCAAAAAATATGGTTCCATGGTTTCTCATAGTTGACCATGATTACCGCACCCGCCACCGGCCGGTTGGGAATGGAACTGCCCCGATGGCGTCCCATGGCCATGGCACCCTCCGCCGTGTCGTTGCGGAAGCGCGGGGTGATGTAGGAGTAATCCGTTGGAATCACTCGGCGCAGGGACAAGCCGCGCTGGTCGGCGACCGCGTCATCCCCACGGGCGGGCTTGAGATCGCCCACTTGCGCATCCTGGTCGCCCACCGCCGCCATCATGCGGCCCATTTCCACAATGTTACGCTCGAGAGCAACGACATTGAGCTGCTCCAGAGTATCGGCGGGTGTGCCTTCGCGCGGCAGGGTTTCGTGCATGGTGCCCAGCACGATGTTGTAGATGCCGTAACGGCCGGCCACCTCGCCGCCGTGGATCAAGCCATCGGATGCCCACAGCAGGCGCGGCTGGGACAACGTGGAATCCACGCTGGCGAGCTCAAAGAACTCCGGCGTCCGCTGCGTCTCGACCAGTCGGTTGTACGCGCGCAGAAAACTCTGCTGCACCCGCCCATAAAGCCCGGGATGATCCTTGTCGCGGTTACGGCCCTCAGAGTCGCCACCGATCAAGACCCCCCAGCGGTCGGTGCGGTCGCCCAGCAACAGCGAAACATGCAGCGTAATCCAACGGTTTGCCAGCAGCGTGTTGAGGGATGCTGAGCTGTCCAGCATCCGTTTTTCTGCTTTTAGCTCCGTTTGCCGCAGAGCGATGTCGCGCCGCACGGCATCCAGGACCTGTTGGAGCAAGTCGTGGAGTTCCGGGGCCACGGTCCGATTACGGCTCAAGGCACGGCGCAGATCATTCCAGCGGTCGAATTCCGCCTGCTGGATCGCCACCTGGGCCTCCACCGCGGCCATGGCGGTTTCGTCCACGTCCCCATCCCTGATCCGAAGGGTATTGGCCTCTTTGCGCAAATCCATCAGATGACTGCGCAGGTCGAGGGCCATGTCGCGCGCCTGATCGCGGATGCGCTCTGCGAGGCGCCGCCCACCCTCTTCGCCCAAATGATCCAAGGGGCGCGGCTGCCCGGCAATTCCCTCGATCTTGTCCAGGAAGTCCGTCTCGGCCTTCCAGGTTTCGGTACGGGCCTTCAGGGTGGCCTCGCGATAGCGCTCATTCGATTCCAAGGCCCAATAGAAATTTACAACGCCGGCATGCGAGCGGGCTTGGTTATCGAAGAACGCCAGCACGACATGACGGCGCGGACGATTGGCCTGGAAGATTTCCGCCAGGCGCAGCAGCCCCGCGCAATTGGCTGCACCCCGCGCGCCGGGGGCCAGCCGCGGAAACTCGCCGAATGTATCGAGGTTGGCGCCAATGACAATCGCCTCTTCCAGGCCCAGCTCGAATACCGGATCGGTGCCCGGCAAAAAGGCGATGATGTTGCGCCCGGTCGTCTTCTGCCAGGTGATCTCGGAGTGGATCGTCACCGGTTGGCCGAACGGCAGCTCGCTGCGCGGCCCGTTGAAATAGAACCGCGGCAAGTTGGCGTTAGCGCGCAGATAAAGATGCTGGTAGGAGTCGCCCTGCTCCCCACCGACGAAGATCACCGCCCGCGCCCCCAACCGGAACGCCTTGAGCCATTGCATCCCCGCGTTGTAGTCCATCACCACAATCCGGTCGCGCACCACGACGCGGTTGAGCTGCTCGTCGGAGCCATCGCCCAGATCCACTAGTTCGCCCAAAATGCCCTCCGGCGGCGAGATCGGCGGCTGGATGCCGTCAGGGCGCCCGGGAATCAACGGAAGCGTACGGCCATCGGCAACCATTTCGCAGCGGGTCACGTGCGTCTGCAGTGAGGGGAATTCCTGCGCCACGATGGTCTCAATACCCATCTCGCGCAGCCGCGTCTCCACATAGTCGGCCGCCGCCGAGTATTCCGGGGTGCCGCTGAGCCGGTGCGGTGCCCGCAGCAGCGCCTCCACATCCACTCGGAACGGAGAGACCTGAACTTCGGACCTGGCAGACATTTCGTCGGCACGCGCAAGTGGCACCCGCACCAGAGCCACACCCAGCAAAAGCATAACCCACCGTAAAATGGTAGTGCGCCTATTCAATGTGACCCAGCTCCACTTCCACTTCGTCGCGCCGCGCAATGCGTTCAATGTCGCCATCGCGAATCCACATCAGGCGGTCACAAATATTCATCATGCGGTGATCATGCGTGGCGCAGATCGTCGTCACGCCGCGCTCCTTGTTCAATTTCTGCAAAATCGCCAGAATTTCGTCGCCGGTATGGTGATCGAGGTTCGCGGTCGGCTCGTCGCACAGCAGAATGCTCGGTTGGTTGGCCAGCGAGCGTGCAATCGCCACGCGCTGCTGCTGACCGCCGGACATCTCGATGGGCCGGTGGGACCAGCGATCCTTCAGGCCAACCAAATCGAGCAGGTCCATCCCGCGCTTGCGAGCCTCGTCGGGATTCACGCCGCCGAACGCCATCGGAGTGGTCACGTTTTCCAACGCGGTCATGTACTGGATCAGATTGTACGACTGAAAAATGTAGCCGATCTTGCGGCAGCGTAAAAACGCAAGTTCCTCCGCCGTGAGCTGGGCCACATCCACCTCGTCAATGAATACCCGCCCCTCACTGGGACTGTCCAGCGCGCCGATCATATTGAAGAACGTGCTCTTCCCTGAACCGGACGGGCCCATCACCACAATGAATTCGCCGGTAAAAATTTCGACATTAATCCCGCGCAGCGCATAGGTGGTTTCCTCGCCGCGGTGATAGATTTTTTTCATGCCGACCGTACGGATGATCACGCGCCGGGGAGCGCTTGTTGGCGTGTCGACCTGGGGATTGGGGGCAACGGTAGTCATGGCTATTCGATCCGCATGGCCTCCATCGGCGCCAGGCGCGCCGCCCGCAGCGACGGATAAGCGGCGGATACTGCGGCCAGCACCATACCCAATACGACCGAGATGCCGGCGGCGGTGGCTACTTCGCTCCAGGGAAAAGCCTGCACCATCAGAACCCGGAACATCAGGGCCATCCGCCCTCCTGCCAGAACGAATCCAGCCAACGCCCCACCCACCCCCCCGACCAACCCCAGCAAGCACGCCTCGATCAGGAACAGCGACATGATGAACCCATCCAAGGCCCCCAGACACTTCAACGTGGCAATTTCGCGAAAGCGTTCGGTCACCGACATCAGCATGGCATTGGCGATGCCCACGGCGCACACCAGCATGGACACCAGCGCCAGCCACGTCATACGCATCCCGATCCCCAGCAACCCTCCGCCAGCATCCGACGTTTGCTGTTCCGCCACCTGCAACAGGCGGGTGTGTGCCCGCTGACGGGCCAGAGACTCCAGACCATCCGGCGTCAAACGACTGGTCTCTAGCTCGTTTTCCTGCATGGCCTCGAGAAACCACTCCGCCCGATCCCGGCTGCGCAACAGGTCCCAAATCATAGAGAGCGTCACGTCTCCGGGTAGTACATCGCGCAGCGCCGCCACTTTTTGGCGGACGCCTGGATTGTTGATGGTCGCTTCGATCCGCAAAATCTGATTCAGCCGCTCCACTTCGTCGGCCAGCGTTTCGGCTTCCACGGCGGACAATGAAAATCCTGCTGCCCGCACGGTATCGCCGAACGGCCCATCCACTTCGCGCAAGGCATCCAGCAACGGGGTGTCGTCTAGTTGCGCGCGCAGGGACGCAATGGCCTCGCTTTGACCCTTGCGAATGCCTTCCACGGCACCATGCAAAGCAGGCCAGGTGCCCAGAAAAGTCTGAAAGGTCTCCAGGTCGGTTGGGAAGCGCAAGGTCTTCATGGCGGCTAGGCTGGTGGCAAACTGCGACCAAGTACTGGCCTCCTGCAGGCGATGAAAAATCTGGATCGATTCGTCCGGCCCCACCAATACCCGGCGGCGGCCATAGTCCAGGGTCGCAAAAAAACGTAGATAATCTCGCGCGGCACTGGCTTGCGGTCGCAAAGCCTCCAACTCTTCCGCGCTGAGTCCGCCGCGAACGGCCAGCGTGTTCCAGGCTTCCCCCCCGGCCTCGCCGGTCGCCAGCACCGCCAAAATATCCTCGTGGGGCTGTGGCATCGAGAGTCGGGCGATCCAGCGGTCTACCCGGTGAAGATCGACGATCTGCTCCCGCACCGATTCCGCTACCGCCCGCTTGATCAGGCTCTCCGTCAGGATATTCATTAAAAACGCCATCGCCACGACGATAACCGCCACGGTCACTGTCGCGCGAAACAGCCGGTACTTCACGCCCGTCAGCGCAATTTGAAAGACGCGCCCGGGAGGCAAAACAGGTTGATTTTTGACATCAATTTTTTTCATCAGCCGGGCATGATTGAAAAGGGTTTAGGAATCGTGCCGCCCGTGGCGACAAAATAAATGAAACTGACCAGCATCGGCAGCATCCCGCCAAGCATCTCTCCGGCAATCAGACCAAACATCAGCGGCTTGCACTTCTGGTAAATGCCTGCGCCACCGAAGCGCGTGATCCCCGATTTGATGAACCACCCTGCCAAGAAAGACTGCGCGAAGGAATCGCCCGCATAGGTGGACCACACCAGGAACATCACCGGGTGCAGCGGCCAGCGTGTGAACCGTAGGCGCATGAAAGAAAAGGCCAGCACCAGCCCCGCCGCCGTCACAAAGACAATCAACCCATTGCGGTGCGGGGCCATCGCTTTGAAACGCGCCAGACCGGTGACCTTCCCTGCCTCTTCGAGCTGCCCCTGCGCATCCAGCCGCTGGATGATGCTGATCGTCTCGTTGAAGGGGCGCTTTGCCTGCTCGACCTTCCACAACGATACATCCACGCCACGCTCATATTGGAAGTAGAGCGTGGTGGGAATTCCCACCCCCAGCCCCACCATCAGCGCCACCACCACAAAAATGGCTGTGCGCCCCACCTTAACCTTGCAGTCATCGGCCAGTTTCAGCCCGTTGACCACGTAGGGCATCAGTGCCTCGCGCGTGTCATAGAATAAAATCAGGCAGAGCATGAACATCAGGAACAGCGTGCCCGGCCCCAGCGCCCGCGCGCCGAACACCGCCCACAGCAGCGTCGCTGGCGTGCCGGTCACCACGATAAAGAACAGGCCCGTCTCCGCCAGCAACCGGCCCATCACCAGATAAACCGCCACGCACCCCAGCCCAAAGAGCAGCGCTATCGGCCAATCGAGCCCCATCAGCAGCGCCGCGTACACCGTGAAAAATCCCATCGCCAGCATGAAGAACCGCGCGCCCCACACCGCCGCCGTCTCGACCGACTCCGACGCCCGGAATCCGAAGGCCCGCCGGAATACCGCCGTGTAGTATTGCCGCCCCGTATACAGCAGCACCAGCAGCATGCCGAAGTACGCCCCCATGATCATCATCGCGTCCATCTGCAAGCCGAACGGCCACGTCCCCTGCCAGCCGCCCACCCCCACGCCGTAGGTCGCAAAAATTCCCGCAATGACAATCCAGATAAACGGCCCGATCCCCAGCGACAGCGAAACCTCCTTGGGCAAGAAATACGCTACCGCAATCACCGTGAAATACAGCGTGAACTTCTCTAGAAGCTGCTCACCCCCGCCCTTCAAAAAGGTGTCCGACAGCTTCGACAGCGACGAAAAATCCACTCCCAGCGGAATTTGGCCGAACAGCACCTTCGGGAACCAGAGGTTCAGGTAGTTATAGAGATGGATCCCCAGCACCGCCCCCAGCCCCAACCAAAAGAGCGTGTTGCCGAACACGGGACTCGGCCGACCGTCTTCTTCCGGCAGCAGCGACTTCGTAAACGTCACGATTGGATAGGGCAGGTGCTCGTGATCTGACCATTGCCGGTGCACCACTAGCGCCAGCGCCACCAGCGCAATCCACAAACTCAGGATGATCGGCACCCAGAAGAGCAGCGGCTGCCGCCAAGCCTTCCATGGCACCTCGCTAAATGACAGCTTGTCCGACGCCTCTTTCAACCCCCGCGTATAGCCGTCCAGCACCGTGCTTTCATCTGCGGAGATGTCCACCAGCATCCCCTCCGGCACCAGCTTCATCACCTCCTGCTGCTTCCAGCCCGGCTCCGTCCGCTCGTAGCGGTGCGGCATGATCAGCGCCGGCGAAAACAAACGCAACAGATTCGACCCCGGAATCGCGCACGACACCAGCGTCAGCACCAGAATCACTGCCAGCTCGCTGCGCTTCAATACCCCCCGGCGGGTGAACTTCCGCCACAACGGAACCACCAGCGCCAAAAACAACACCAGCAGACCGTAGACGCTGATGGGCATGAAGTTGCCCACAAACATCGTCTGGCGCATGATCCAGTCGTTGAAATACGTATAGGAGCAGACAAATGCCGCTCCTAACAGGCCCAAAATGACCGCACGCTTCGTCACTCGCTACCAGTCTCCTCGCCGCGGGCCGCCACTGGCGCCCCAGCCTATCTCGAAGGCTCCACCGCCACTGCCAAAACACCTCGCTGCAGCAACGATGAGACATATCCTGTAACAGACACCCGGCTTTCGTGAAAGGACAATCGGTAAAACGCTGCAAACTTTTCGACAATCTCCTCCACTGTCCGCTTGCCATTGCACGATTTCCAGATCGCCGCCCCCATCGGATCCAAGATGGTCAGGCGCTCAGTCGGCACCCGCACCAGCCATGAAACCAGCCCTCGAAAAATGGACGGCTTGCGCGTCGGAACTGCCAGTGTCAGCGAACCATCCGGCTCCTCCCGCACGACCCGCGCCGCCCGGTTCGGCAGCAATATTGCCGCCAACATTGGATTCCAGCCCCCCGGAACTTCTGCCGTCTGGTCCCGCTTGCTCATGCCTCTCCCTTTCCGGGAACACACAAAAACTCCGGACACGACTTCAGCACCCCATCTGTGCCTGCCGACGGATGAAACCGGCCGCTTTTCTTGCCTGTAATGCAAATGGCGTGATAAAGCCGACCGTCCGTCGGATCTTTCCAAGCCGCCGCCGCGTACGCCCCCTTGCGCAGCAGCAGCCCCTTGGGACGCCATTGCCCCTCCAGCCGCTCCATTCCACTCGCCCCTCCGCCACCCGGTTTGAAACGCACATCGCGCACCAAATCCCCCATCTGCGCGGCCAGCCAATCGCGAATGGAGCCCTTCAACCACACCCCCACCATCCCATAACGCCGGAAGATCCAACGGTCCGGCGCTCGTGGCCCATCAAACCGCATTCCCACCCGCGCCGGCTCCACCACGCACTCCTCCAGAGTGAAGGTCCGCGGAACTCGGATTTCCATCCCGAACGCCCGCCAAAGCTGCATGCCCGTCGCCTCCGGCGGCACCGCCCGTAGCGTCGCCAGCACCTTTCGCTCCAACTGCGCATCCCGTTCCTCAACGTGAATGAATACCACTTCTACCAGTAACTCGATTTCTGGGAAATAGGCCCCGAACCGCGATACCACTTCGTCACCGCGCTTCCCCGTCAGTCCTGGAAAGCCCCGGCACTTCACTCGCCGCACCCCCTCCCACCCCTTCGCCAGCGACCCCTCGTAATCCTTCATCATACGCTCAAAATCCGGCTCTCCTGGTGATTTCCGCCAGTTCAACTCGAACCGATAGCGGTGACGATCTGCAAATGCACACCGCCCCGCCTCTGGATCCCGTGCAAACTGCAAACACTCCCACTCAGTCGGCAGTTCCACCCCGATCTGCTGCCACACCCACTCCACCATGTCCGTTTTAACCTGCACGTTCCGCAGCCAACCACAACCCCCTCTCCCATGAAAGTCTAAACATGGATCCCCTCCCCCGGGCATTCCATTTGCCCCGGACAAGACCTCCAGCACCGTGTCTCGGTTATAATTATAACCGAGACAAACGAGTGTTGAATATTAGCTCCGCCTCCTCGCTGAAACTCACTGGTTCTCTGTGGCTTTCCTTCGGCTATTCCTGCCATTCCCTACGCGTCTTTGCGCCTCGGCACGAGGTCGTGCCGACTCCATCGGCCCAAAAAACTATTCTCTACACTCCCCTTTTGCGCTTTTCGCAGCGTATTTCTACCCATCCGCCCATCCTGTAAATTCGGTAAAATCTCTCGCCTCAAGAGCCTCACACGCCAAAAATCGTCATTTTTGTAGTTTTTCAGCTAATTTGGGCCAATTTCAGGCCTTTCCGCTCTATTTTCAACCCCTTTTCCCCTTATTTTGCAGTCAAATTCGATTCGTTGGTCACGGGCAATACGGCGATTCCGCCACGGGGGATAAATCTCCTCTCCAGAAATCCATTCGTGAAATTCGTGCCATTCGTAGTTGCCTCCCCGGCTCTTTCTCTTCCCCCCCCACCCATTTCACGCCTTGCGCGCTTTTCGTAGTTTGTCCCGCCCCCTCTCACTCAGCGTTCTTTTCACTATTTTCCTCGATATATTATTTGCATTACTATTACGAATTACGTAATCTATCTGCATAAATGCAAACCCTGACCGAAAAACTATTAAAATTGGCCTCGCCGGGAGGAATCTGCGACGAGACCGTCGTGCGCAATCTATTTCCAGAGGCCACGGTCGGGGCGCGGCGGCTGTTGGTGCATCGCGCGGTCCAATCCGGCGAGGTGCAACGGCTTAAACCCGGTCTGTTGATTCTAGCCCCCGCCTATCGGAGATCGGAGGCCCATCCCTTCTCTATCGCCGCGTGTCTGCATGGGCCAGCGCACATCAGTTTGGAATCGGCATTGGCTCATCATGGGTTGATTCCCGAGGCTGTGTATCAAGTGGCCAGCGTGACAGCCGCGCGCAGCCGGACGTTCAATACGCCCGTGGGCGTGTTCACCTTCCAGCGCGTTCCAGCCAACAATCCCCGCGCGGGGGTGGAAGCGGTCAAGCTGCCCACCGGGGCGTGGGTCTTCATCGCCACGCCCTTGCGGGCTATCGCGGATATGGTCTATCTGAACCGGCCGGTAACGTGGGCGCGGGACGGGGCCGGATACCTGACCGAATCGCTACGCCTTGAGCCGGAAGAGGTCGCCCGCCTGTCGTTCCAACCACTGGACGCCATCGCTCGGAGTTTACGCAACCGGCGCACGATCGAGTATCTCCAGGGACTCTACCAAGAGGTGAAACATGGATGCTAACACTCTCAAGGCCCGTTTCAAAGAATACGCGCCGACGAACGCCCTGGAGCAGGAACTGGCTCTGTGCGAAATGCTGCAGGAGGTGGTGCTGGCTTCGTTGTCGCGCTCCGGATTCTTCGCCGAGGCCATGTTCCATGGCGGCACCTGCCTGCGCATTGTCCACGGCATGCCGCGGTTTTCCGAAGATTTGGACTTTCTGCTCAAACGCGCCGATCCCCATTTCCGCTGGGCCCGACATCTGGCCGCCGTACAGCGCGACTGCGCCATGGAAGGTATCCGATTTGAGGTGCGCGACAAGTCCACGCTCGATTCGGCGGTGCGCAAGGCCTGGCTCAAGACGGATTCCACCGGTGCGGTCTTGGAATTCGACCGCCCCTATCCGCGCATGACGGGTCAGAAAGTCCGCATCAAGCTGGAAGTAGACACTCGCCCGCCGGAGGGATCCGGCTTCGAGACGCACTATCTAATGTTCCCCGCGACGGTTCCGCTGACGGTACAGGATCTGCCTTCGGCCTTTGCTACCAAATCGCACGCCCTGCTGTGCCGCCCCTACGTCAAGGGACGGGATTGGTACGACTTCCTCTGGTTCGTTGCGCGCCGCGTGGAGCCCCGCTGGGACGTGCTGGCCAACGCCCTGTTCCAGCAGGGGCCTTGGGCGGCAAAAAACATTCCGGTCAACTCCGATTGGGTCCTAACGCAACTGCGTGCCGCCATTGCCCGGATCGATTGGCGCTTGGCCGTTCAGGACGTGCAGCGATTTCTACCTTTGCGCGAGCAAGAGGGCTTGGCGCAGTGGAATGCCGCCTTTTTCACCTATCACGTGGATCGCCTGGCCGCCACTCTCCGCGAAACAGACTAGGGCGCCTGGGCCTGGGGCTTCTACAGCCGGTTACCCGACTCCCCCCCCCACCTCTAAACTCAAATTCTCGCCACGCACGGTAGAGTAGAGAGTGACGGGCGGCCATTGCAAGCAATGCCTCTCCCGTCACTCCCCCTCATCGAACCGGACGTGCAGATTTCCCGCATCCGGCTC
>JAVEUJ010000115.1:0-8192 GCA_034005635.1 Kiritimatiellia bacterium
TTCGGCAGGGGTCGGCGGAATGTCTACGCCTGCCTCTTCGCTGGAGACCGGCTGTTCTTCGTCTTCCATCGGTTCGACTGGCGTGGCACTCATCACTACGTCATCCGCGCTCAGGTCGATCAGTTTCACACCCTGGGCGGAGCGCCCGGTGATGCGCACCCCATCAACCGGCATCCGGATCATCGTGCCATTGCGGGTTATGATCATCATCGCATCGTCGTCATGGACACCAAAGGCAGTGACTAGATTGCCTGTTTTGGCGGTCAGCACGTTGGCAATCAATCCCCGGCCACCACGCCGCTGAACGCGATATTCGCTGAAGGGCGTCCGCTTGCCGAAGCCGTTCTCGGTAACGGTCAGGAGTAGGGCGTCAGGATGAACCACCTCGACACCTTCGACCACGTCGTCCTGGCCCAGACGAATGCCGCGCACGCCACCGGTGGCGCGCCCCATGGTCCGCACATCCGTTTCGTTGAACCGGATCCCCTTGCCTAGGCGGGTTACCATCAGGATATCATCCTGGCCGCTAGTCAGCTCCACACCGATCAGCCGGTCGCCATCTTCAATCCGGATGGCAATGATCCCCGCCGCCCGTACGTTCTGGTAGGCCAGCAGGGCCGTCTTCTTGACCGTACCCTTCTCAGTGGCGAAGAATAGATTCTGGTCGGTATCGAATCCGCGCACCGGGATGATGGCCGCGATTTTTTCACCGCCATTGACATTCAGCAGGTTGACCAGGGCCTTGCCCTTGGACGTGCGCGGACCCTCGGGTATCTCGTAGGCCTTTTTGAAGTACATCCGCCCCTGTTCGGTGAAGAACAGCATCCAGTCGTGCGCGGTACAGTTGAACACGTGCTCGACATAATCGTCGTCTTTCGTGTCCATCCCGGCAATACCCTTGCCCCCGCGCTTTTGTTCGCGATAGACGTTGGTGGGAGTGCGCTTGATATAACCGGCGTGCGACATCGTGATCACGCTGTCTTCGTCCGGCACCAGATCTTCCATGTTAATGTCACCCACGTCGGCTATAATTTCCGTGCGCCGGGCGTCGGCATAGAGACCGCGCATCTCGATCAAGTCCGCCTTCATCACGTCATAGAGCTTGGCGTCATCGGCCAGCAGCTCCTGCAGATAGATAATACGCTCTTGCAGGGCCCGGTATTCGCCCTCGATTTTGCCACGCTCCAACCCGGTCAACTGGTAGAGACGCATATCCAGAATGGCATTGGCCTGCAGCTCGCTAAATCCAAAGCGAGCGATCAACTGTGTCCGCGCCTCGTCGCGGTTGCTCGAGGCCCGAATGATCCGGACGACCTCGTCGAGATTATCCAATGCGATTAACAATCCTTCAAGGATGTGGGCCCGCGCCTGAGCTTCGCGCAGCTCGAATTTTGTCCGGCGCGTGAGCACTTCGTAGCGATGCTCGATGAAGCAGTTCATCAACTCCTTGAGGTTCATCACCCGCGGGCGGCCGTGGTCGATCGCCAACATGATGGCGCCGAAAGTTGATGCTAATTGGGTCTGCTTGTAGAGGTTGTTCAGCACCACTTGGCCGATCGCGCCGCGTTTGAGTTCCACCACCATGCGGATGCCGTCCTTGTCGGATTCATCCCGCAGATCGCTGATGCCCTCGATCTTCTTTTCGTGCACCAAAGAAGCAATCTTTTCGATCAGGGTGGTCTTGTTGAGCGCATAGGGGATCTCGGTGACGATGATCCGCTCGCGATCTGCCTTCCATTCCTCAACCTCGGCTTTGCCGCGCAGCTTGAGGAGGCCCCGCCCAGTCTCGTACATCGAGCGGATGGGTCCCCACCCGCACAGGGTACCCCCGGTCGGAAAGTCCGGGCCCTTCACAAAGGTCATCAGGTCCGCGATAGTCGCCTCGGGGTTGTCGATCAAATGGACAACGCCGTCAATGATCTCGCCGGTATTATGTGGCGGAATGTTCGTGGCCATGCCCACCGCAATACCCGTCGATCCGTTGATCAACAGATTGGGCAACCGCGCCGGCAGCACCTTGGGCTCTTGCAGCTTTTCATCGTAGTTGGGCTGCATATCGACCGTGTCTTTGTCGAGATCCGCCAGCAGCTCCTCCGCCGCCCGCTTCAGGCGACACTCGGTATAGCGGTAGGCCGCCGCCGAGTCGCCATCAATGCTACCGAAATTGCCTTGCCCATCGATCAGCAGACAGCGGGTAGAAAACTCCTGGGCCATGCGCACCAGAGTGTCATAGACCGCTGAATCGCCGTGGGGATGGTATTTGCCGATGACATCGCCCACGACGCGCGCACATTTAATGTAAGACCGGTTGTGGGTATAGCCCCCCTCGCGCATCGCAAACAAAATACGCCGATTGCCGGGTTTGAGCCCGTCGCGTGCATCGGGCAGCGCACGGCCCACGATCACTGACATCGAATAATCGATGTAGGCCCGCTGCATCTCTTCTTCGATATTAATCTGCTCGATGCGGTCCGTCACATTTTGTGGTGCCACGGGTGCGGAAATCGGTTTGTCTGGCGTGTCCGCGCCAGTCTCGTTGGTTACATCATCGCTCATCGGTTTGTCCTTCGCTGGGTGCAGTGTCGTTCATCAGTTTGAATTCCGCCGCAACAGGGGTATACCGCCCCTTGGAGGAGGCGGTGTCCATAGAAATCGTTTCCACTAAAAATTGGTCATATTGTTCAGCCGTCATCGGAGGGGCTGTCGGCCCGGACTCTTCCCATTTGGGAAATTCAAGATCGGGCTTCTTGTTCATACTAATTCCCGAATTAGATTGAGCCACTTGGAAGAGGCATACTTGAGGCAAAGGGTTTCAAATTTATCGGAATGAACATCCACACCATTGTTGGCAATTAGAGAAAGAATATCCCCCAGATCTTTTCCCCGGGTGGAAGATTGCGAAACGGAGAAAAGTTTCATCGCCAGCAAATGATCTAGACAGGGAACGCGGACCTTGACCCGGGACACTTCGGTGACAATGGAGGCTTCTTTAAGCTGGTTAAACGTCGTGCTGTTAACATAGATAAAATCTACAATGCGCCGACCTGTCTTGCGGAAACGTGTATAGAGCCCAGGCTCTTCCGTCATGATCGGATACCCCAGGACCTCCATGAGATTAACCGCTCGATCCCGATCCTTTTTTTCACACACGAAATCGATATCACCCGTGGCCCGCTGAACGTGATGCGCCAGCAAAGACAACCCCCCCACCAATAGAAAGGGGAGGTCGCCGCTGCAGAGTGCAGCAACCAGCTCAGCAAATTCCATCTGAATGATGTTGGGTTCCGAATTCATGGCGTTCTAAAAATCTTCCGCCGCTTCCTAAACATCCAGATTCCGCACATTGAGTGCGTTGGCCTCGATGAATGCGCGGCGGGGTTCGACCTCATCGCCCATCAGGATGGTGAAAATCTGGTCGGCGCGGACAGCATCATCCAGCGTCACCTGCAGCAACTTGCGTTTGGCTGGCTCCAACGTAGTCTCCCACAGTTGGCTGGGATTCATTTCGCCCAAGCCCTTGTAGCGCTGGATAGTCAGTCCGCGGCGGCCCGTTTCGCGCACCAGGCCGAGCAGCTCACCCAATGCGTGCAGCGGCACGGGTTTGGAATCCACCTCCGCGGTGTAGATCGGCGTATCACTATGTAAGAGCGCCTCGATAGTAAAACCATGGGCCTGAAGCTGGGCCAGCTGCTTCACCAACCCCGGCGCCGAGCGTAATTCATCCCACGTAAACTGCGCCGGGTCCAGCGGCCCCATACGGGACTCCGCCTCCTCACGAATCTGCCGCATCTCTTCGTCGGTGAACGCCAAATACACTTCGGCTTCCGTCGGGTCGCCCCCCGGCGGCAGCACGCGCACCCGATACAGCGGCAGACGATTGGTGGCCGCATCAAATCGGCGCATATAGGTGTCGAAATCAATCCCTTTGCGGGCCATGGCCCGGGTCACATGCTCGATTTCTTCGAGAATCCTGAGTAGTTCAGCCATCGCGCCATCTTCAAGCAGCGGCGTCCCGTCGAGGTTCAGCAAGCGGACATCTTCGATTCCCATCTCGACCAGCACCTGGGTCAGATGGCGATCGTTGTCGATGTAGCGCTCCTGTTTCTTGCGCCGGATCTTGTACAGGGGCGGCTGGGCAATATACACATAGCCCTTTTCAATCAACTGCGGCATCTGCCGATAAAAAAACGTCAGCAACAGCGTTCGGATGTGCGCTCCATCCACGTCCGCATCCGTCATGATGATGATTTTGTGGTAGCGCACCTTTTCTACATCAAAATCGTCCCGACCAATTCCCGCACCAATAGCCGTGATCATGATCCGGATTTCCTGATTACCCAGCATCCGGTCAAGACGCGCCTTTTCGACGTTCAGAATCTTACCGCGCAACGGCAGAATCGCCTGAAATTGCCGGTCGCGTCCCTGCTTCGCCGAGCCGCCCGCCGAGTCACCTTCCACCAGGAACAGCTCGCACAATGACGCATCGCGCTCCGAGCAGTCCGCCAACTTGCCCGGCAGTGCACCGGAATCCAGCGCGCCCTTGCGGCGAGTCAGGTCGCGCGCTTTCCGCGCCGCCTCCCGTGCCCGCGCCGCCAGCACCCCCTTCTCCACCACCTTGCGCGCCACCGCCGGGGCCTCCTCGAACACGATCGCCAATTGCTCGTTGACGATCGATGCCACGATGCCCTCCACCTCGCCGTTACCCAGCTTAGTCTTCGTTTGGCCTTCAAATTGCGGTTCGGGCACTTTAACGCTCACGACCGCCATGAGGCCCTCGCGGATGTCATCGCCCGACATTGCCACATCGTCCTTCAGCAGTTTGTTGGCCTTGCCGTAAGCATTGACCACTCGCGTCAGTGCGCTACGGAATCCGCTCAGGTGCGTGCCACCCTCAATGGTATTGATGTTATTGGCGTAGGTCAGGACCGACTCGGAGTAGCCGTCATTATACTGCATGGCAACTTCCGCGATAATGCCGTCCTGCTCTTTTTCGAAATAAATCACATCCGGGTGCAGCACCACCTTGTTGGTGTTCAGGTGCTGGACAAATTCTTTGATACCGCCATCGTAGCGGAACAGCTCTTCGCGCAGCGAGCCGTCCTGTTGCTCTTGGGAAAAGGCAATTTCAATGCCTCTGTTCAGAAACGCCAGCTCGCGCAGGCGCGCCGCCAGGATATCCCAAGAGTATTCCAGAACGCTGAAAATCTGATCGTCGGGATACCATGTCACCCGGGTGCCCCGGTCCGTGCAGGACCCAATCACAGCCAACGGAGATACGGTCACGCCTCGCTCAAAGCGCATACGATGAATCTGCCCCTCGCGCCGCACCTCAACTTCCATCCATTCGCTCAGGGCGTTCACGCAGCTCACCCCCACGCCATGGAGCCCGCCCGACACTTTGTAGCTGCCGTGATCAAATTTCCCGCCCGCATGCAGCATGGTCAACGCCACCTCCACCGCTGGCTTCTTCAGCTTCGGATGGAGGTCTACAGGAATTCCCCGGCCATTGTCGGCGACAGAGATCGACCCGTCGGCGGACAAGTGAACCTCAATTCGTGTGCAATAACCGGCCAGCGCCTCGTCAATCGCATTGTCCACGACCTCGTACACACAATGGTGCAGTCCGCGCTGGAAGGTATCTCCAATGTACATCGCGGGACGCTTGCGCACCGCCTCCAAACCTTCCAAAACTTGGATTTTGGAGCCGTCGTACGCATCCTTTGTGTGAGCCGCCGGAGCCCCCGTCAAATCGCTTTTAATTTCATCTGCCATGGTATGCCAATCTCTCTATTCAAATAAAAGAGTAGTCTATCAAAATACGCCCTAAAATCAAACAAAACCTTTGCTAAAATGGCGCTGTAAAACGCTTTTATAATTGCCGCCAAACTGACAGGCAAGCGCCCCGCCAATGATAGATCTATTTAATTCCCCCAGAATTTGTTACGCCAGTTATTACGAGGGACAACACGCTCCACCTCAGCACGGCCCATTGATTGGGCGACAGCCCATTCAAGTCGCGGCAGCCAATGCCTCGTGAATCACGTTGGTTTTACGCGGCTCGACATCGGAAAATTCCACCCGGACCGCCGTCGCCCCAAAGCTCTTCGCCAGCATCTCCATGGTCTGGCGCGCAGAGGTTTGCACCTCTGAACTGAGACGGCGTGCCAAGTTCTGCGCGAGCGCCTCGGCCTGAGTCTTGGCTTCCTCCATCAGCTTGTTGCGATCCACTTCGGTAAAGCCCCCACCCAGAATTTTATTGATCACGTCCGGCAGAATGATCGGCAGCAGCTTGCCGCCCTGTTCGTCGTAGAAGGTGACATTGCGCACATGCACCACATAGTCACAGCGCGGCATCCGCAACCGATAGCGGCCCGGCGCTTCCTCGCTCACCTCGAACGCTGGATCCCGCAAGTCATACTGGAAATCAATGTCGAATTCAAAAATCATCGCCATTTTCTTCGACGAAATCAGCCATTCGAGATAGCGCCGCCCGAGATCGCCCAACGAGTGATCGCGCGCCGTCACAATTTCTTTGGTGACGGCCTTGAACACCGACAGGATTCCAATAGCCCGCAGCTCTTCGATTGCGGCGGTGGCGTGGATCTCCATGCCCTTGCGCCCCCCTCCGCCCTTGCGGCTGCGCAGCCAGAGCATAATGAGTCCCGCCACTACCAATCCCCAGATTATATTCGTCAGCACTTGCGACATACTGCACCTCGTTGTTGCAACTTCTCATGTGTATCCTACCACAGCCGCGCCCCAATCGGCCAAGCCTGATTGCACGGGTGGTGGATGGCGGATGGCGAGGCTGACAGGCGTATCTGCGCTTCAATACACGAACGGCTCATCGAGATCCACCACCGGCGGACAGGCAGATTCGCTCTACCCATGACGCTCTAAAACCGCGACCGTACGACAAAATGCAGACCGGGTGAGGACAGTGTTTTCCACGCTATGGAAAACTATTTCGCAATTCTTCCACACTATGGAAGATTATTTGGCGAATCTTCCACGCTATGGAAGATCCCGCGCATGCGGGACCACACTGTGGAAAACGAGGCTCTCGTAGCGTGGACCTCCCGGTCCGCGCATCTTCCAATTCTGTTGCACGGCTTCTTCTGCTCGGAGCGGACCAGAGGTCCACACTACGGGGAGCCCCTTCCCCTATCCGTGGTGGATATTCGGCTGTTCGCCGCTTTCCCAATCAGGCGCGCCCAGCGGGCGCACCTACAGGAAAGTCGTCTCCCGTCTCCTCTCCCCTTTTCGCGCTTTTCGTAGTTTATCTTCACCGGTATTCTTTCCTGAGTTCATGAGTTCAAATTCATTCCCCGCCTCTTCTCCCTTCCTTCCCCCATCCGTGTCCATTCGTGTTCATCCGTGGTTGTTCCGACTGCTTCCCGTCCTCCATTCGTAACATTTTGCGCCATTATTAGTTCGGCTGTCCGTTACGTATTCAACACTGGCAAACGCGGCCCCTATCCTTTCAGCCCTTGCCATTTGCGTGATTTTGAAGTACTAAAATTAGCAGGTACTCTGTGGTTAGGAAATGGAGGACATCGACTGATGCCAATTCAGGTTCTGGTAATCGACGACGAACCCCTTCTTTGTCAGCTTTTAAAACGGGGTTTGGAAGGCTTGGGGCACTACCAAGTGAACGTGGCCCTATCCGGGCGTTCAGGACTGAGAATGACCCGTCGTCACAAGCCCGACATCATTATTCTAGACGTCCATTTGCCCAAAATGGATGGGCTCGAAGTCTTACGCGCTTTGAAAAGCACGTTTCCTATTTCGAAAATTCCCGTCATCATGTTGTCCGGCCTGGGCGACGATGCCACCCGGATGAAATGCAATTACGAGTATAGCGAGGAATACATCGAGAAACCGGTCGAACTGGCCGTGTTGAATGAACGCATCCTCGCCATTTTACAGCGCTACGGCCGCCTGCCTCCGCCGCCGGTGACGCCCCCCCCCGCTGCAGAACCGGCTACAACCGACCGTCCACCTGATCCCGGGGCAGAAGCCCCTTAAGGTCAAACAAGACCACATCTGCGGTGCCTGGGTGGCCAAAATTCAGCGCCTTGAAATTTTCGTGTGCCACCGTCAGCACCACGGCACTGTAGCCCCGCAGCGGATGGTCCTCATCTAGCTCGGGTACCAGCTCCAAGCCATATTCTTCGCGCACCTCTTCCACA
>JAVEUJ010000116.1:0-8000 GCA_034005635.1 Kiritimatiellia bacterium
CATCCCCCGTCAGGAATACCTGCTCGCCCGCCCCCAGACTGATCGCTGTCTGCACCACTACCAGCATTCGAATCATGATTTGCTCCTTGCCTGTATTACATTATAATGCCCCACCGCAGACAAGTCTACGCATTCCCCCCCTGCCCCTTTCCGGCCCTCCTGTGTTTCCTGTTTTCTTGCTTGGTTCTCCGGCTGCCCATCCACCGGACTTGCCCCGGTGTGCTTAAGGCTGCGCTACTTGGCGTGAGTTCGGCTGGTTGGTCGACCCGCTGCGCCTCATAGCCAACACGCACCATACCCCTCTGCTTCCGCATTGCCGGGCGCCCGCTGCTTACGTTATACTGTTGAAATTGCTCAGGAGACCTCGTTCATGATCCATTCAACCGCCATTGTCGAACCCGGCGCCCAAATAGGTGCCGATGTCCAAATCGGCCCTTATGCCTATGTCGCCGCCACAGCCCGCCTGGGCGATGGCTGCCGCTTGGCCCCCCATGCTGTCGTGCTGGACTACGCCACCCTCGGTGCCCGCTGCACGATCCATACCGGTGCCGTCATCGGCGACCTGCCCCAGGACCTCTCGTTTGGCGGCGGCCCGTCGTTCGTCGTCACCGGCGACGACTGTACCTTTCGCGAAGGCGTCACGATTCACCGCGGCACCAAACCCGACACCACCACTCGTATTGGTAATCATGTCTTCATGATGGCCAACTCTCATGCCGCCCATAACTGCGAGGTCGGCGATCACGTCATCATGGCCAATGGCGCAGCCCTGGGCGGCTATGTCACCGTTGGCGAACGCGCCTTTATCGGCGGCAATACCGGCATCCACCAGTTCTGCCACGTCGGCCGCCTCGCCATGGTCGCCGCCTGTAGCCTCGTCAGCAAGGACCTCCCGCCCTTCTGCTGCACTGTCAGCTCCGCCAACAGCCGTATCGCCGGCCTCAATGCCGTCGGCCTGCGCCGCGCCGGTTTCACCTCTGCCCAGCGTGCGCAGATCAAGCAAGTGTTCGTGACCCTGTACCGGTCCGGCCTCAATACCTCCCAAGCGCGCGAAAAACTGCGCGCCGATACCGACAACCCCTTCGCCGCTGAATTTGCCGATTTCATTGACCGCGCAACCCGTGGCCTCTGCCGACCCTCATTCGATACCGCCATCACCACCGATGCCTAATGTCCCCGCCATCCATACCGCACTCGGCGGCTGCGCTGACTACGAGCTGATCGACTCCGGCCGCCGCTGCAAACTTGAGCGCTTTGGTCCCGTTACCGTCATCCGCGGCGAACCCAAAGCCTGGTGGGAGCCCACTCTGCCATCCCAAGAATGGGACAAGGCTCAGGCGATCCACGACGAAGACGCCGGCTGGGATCTACGCCCCGGATGCCCTCGCCAATGGACGCTGCGCGACGGCCCGCTGTCCTTTATCGTGCAACTGTCCAACACCAGCAAACATCTCGGCATCTTTCCTGAGCAGTCTCCGCACTGGCAGGCCATCCGGGAGGCGGCGGTCCCCGGTGCGCGCCTCCTGAACCTGTTTGGCTATACGGGTGCCGCCACCCTTGTTGCGGCCCAATCCGGGTGGATCCCCACCCATGTCGATGCCTCTAAACCGGCCATCACTTGGGCGCGCAACAACCAGACCGCCTCTGGTCTGGAGGCAGCACCCATCCGCTGGATTGTCGAAGACGCCATCAAATATGTCCGCCGCGAAGTGAAGCGTGGCTCTCGTTACGACGGCATTCTGCTCGACCCCCCCGCCTTCGGTCGTGGCCCCGATGGCAACGTCTGGAAGGTCGAACGCCACCTAACCGAACTCCTGAACCTCTGCCGCCAAACCCTCACGGACCACCCGCGGCTCCTGATCCTCACCACCTACAATATCGAGGCATCCTCCCTCATGCTCCGCAATCTCCTCGTCGACCTCATGCAGCCCTATGGTGGCCAGATCGAAGCCGGCGAACTCGCCCTGCCCCACTCTGCCGCCCCCGCTCGCCTGCTCCCCCTCTCCATCTACGCCACGTGGCGCCAATGAAAACCCTCCGCTCCATTGGCGAAAATGGTCTCCTGCGCGAGTTGCTCCCGCTGCTGCCACAACGCCCCGACACTCCCGTCGGCCCCGGTGACGACTGCGCCGTCGTCCGCTTGCCACTCTCTTCTCACGATTGGCTGTTCACCACCGACCCCGTCATCGAAAATCGCCACTTTCTCCCCAAGACCCCTGCGCGCCTTGTCGGACGCAAGGCCATTGCTCGCGCCATCTCCGACATCGCCGCCATGGGCGGTGAGCCCCTGTGGATTCTGATCAATCTCGTTGCCCCCGGCGACACCCCCCTGACTCGTATCCGCGGCCTCTACACCGGCATGATCGCCGCTGCCCACGAATGGAATCTCGGCATTTTGGGCGGCGACACCTCCGAAGGCGCCGCGCTCGAACTGCACATCACCGCCATCGGCCGTGTTTCGCGAGGCACTGCTGTGCTGCGCTCCGGCGCCCGCGCCCGCGATGCCCTGTATGTCACCGGCGCTCTCGGTGGTGCCTGCCTCCCCGGTGCCCGCCGCCACCTCCTCTTCGAACCACGACTGGCGGCCGGACGTTTCCTTGCCGAAGGAAAATTCGCCAGCGCCATGCTGGACATCTCCGATGGTTTGGCGGCGGACCTCCCGCGCCTGCTCGATGCCTCCCGACGCGGCGTACGTCTGGATGCTGCGGCCATTCCCCTTTCCCGCGCCGCCCGCAAAACCGACGCCCCCCTCCACCACGCCCTCTGCGACGGCGAAGACTTTGAGCTGTTGTTCACCGTTGCTCCCCAAAAAATCGATTGCTTCGAGACCGCTTGGAAACGCCGCTTTCCAAAATTGCCTGCCACCCGCATCGGTACCATCCTCGCCTCCCCCCGCCAACGCTATATGCACGACGCCGATGGCACCACGAGCCCCTTGCCTCCCGGGGGCTACCAGCACTTTCTCCCTAAAAAAACATCATGACCATTTGCCATCCAAGCCACCCAGACAGCCCCCACCCTCCAGAACAGCACGGAATGGATCATGGCGGCCCGCAACAGCGGCGTTTTTACCTCAGAATTTTCCCATTCAATCGTCCTATTGTTTTATAAAACAATGGGACCTTGGCGAAAAAAAATTGTGGCGCTGTTTGGAGACCACTCCCCCCTGCCCACTAACGTCTATCCCCCACCTCCGCAACCCTGAACCCTGAACCCTGGCCCCCTCCCTATGCCCCCCATCACCTACCCCCCCGAACTCGAAACTCACTGGCTGCACCTGGCCCAAACCGAAACGCACGCCGTGTCCGATCGCGATGCCTTGCGACGCTTGCTGCCGGATATCCAACGTCTGGCGGACGGGTTCACCACCCGCCGACCCGAGACCCCTGCGGCGCCTTATCTTAAAGACACTCGCACCTGCGTGGCCTATTCGCTCTACTTCGCGCCGCAAACTCACGCGCGTCTGGCCCACATTCTTGCCGAACTCCCGCCTTTCCCGGAAACGAACAGACCCTTGCGCATTCTCGACCTTGGTGCCGGCACGGGCGCTGCGGCATGGGCACTTCTTGACCACCTCGGCGACCGCCCCACCGCCCTGAATGCCTGGGACCACTCCCGCCCCGCGCTCCGCGGACTGCACGACCTCTTCTCGGCTCTCCGCCGGGCGCGTTGGCCCCACGCTACGCTCCGCACCACCCACGCTCCGCTGGACGACGTCGCCGCTCACGATGAAACCTACGATGTCATCCTACTGCATTATGTGCTGAATGAACTGACGCCCGAGGCCCGCCGATTGCTCCTCTCCCGCGCCGCTCGCGCGCTCATGCCCAACGGACGCTTGATCATTTGTGAACCATTGGTTCATGATGCCGGCGACTACCTGCGCGTGTTGCGTACTCAAGCCCTGACGGACCTCGGCCTGCACATCTTAGCCCCCTGTCCCCATGAGCAAATCTGCGCGCTTAGCGAAGCCTGCCATGATGTGCGCACCTGGCAGCTCCCGCGCTCGCTGCAAATTCTCAACACTACCCTCCGCCGCGACCTACGCCACCTGGCCTTTGCCCTCCTGGTGCTCACCCCGGAAATGCCCCCGCCCACGACCAACATTCACGCCCGCGTGGTCGGCTCCCCCTCTCATGCCAAGGGACAAACCTTTTGTCCCGCCTGCTGTCCCAACGGACAAATCCAGCGCCTCCAGCTCCTCCACCGTGACGTCGATACTCCGGGACGCAAGGCCCTGCGCAAACTCGAACGCGGTCAGATGTTGACCCTCGACACCATCCAACCTCTCGGCGACCCCACACTATTCCGCGCTGTACTTGCCAAACCGTTGTCTATTTTAGGCTTGTAGAGTTAATTAACTGTTCGGCTGATTTTAACCATATTAAAGAGGAATATCGGTTAATTTTAATAATTACTCTCCACAAAGTTAATTAAGTGTGTGGAAGCTCCCCCCTGCACGTCCTTGGTTAGTTTTCGACATCAAGGCCGTGCCGCGCCCGCCAGGAAAGGTAAAACTTGTTCTTCATCTGAGCGACTGGTAGAGTAGTACTGGTTACAAACACGGAGATTATTATGAAGAAAATTGCGCTTGTTCTCGCTTTGCTGCTGGTGGGTTCCTTCGTTGCCTTGGCTGCCGATATCGAAATGCAATCCGTCCAGTCGTCGCTGGTCGACAAAATTGGCTATGACGCCACGGCCCAGACATTGGTCGTGCAGATGCACAACAGCATTGATGTGTATGAGTACCACAATGTGCCCCAATCCGTTTTCGACCAGTTCCTCGCAGCCGATTCCAAAGGTCGCTTCTTCGTTGAAAACATCAAGGGCCAGTACAAGAACGATTTGGACTAAACTGTCTGCTGCCCTGCTGCTTCCCCCTGCCAGTCTCGTAAAATGGTGTGCCTGGCGGGGGTCGAACCCACAACCTTTAGCTCCGGAGGCTAACGCTCTATCCAATTGAGCTACAGGCACGACCGGAAATCGTCAGCGCTGACACTACGGCGCGCGTTACTGCCCGGCAAGCAAAAAGCAATCCCGTCTGCGCTTTCCGTCTGCGTTTCAGCGGTTTTTGTGCAGCAGCGCAAACCCAATGGCTTGGCAACCCAAGACTGGGATCCAGGGGAGCAGATCCGGACGCCACTGGGGAAAATCAACCAAGGCATCGGCAAGGATCATGAAGAGGTAGAATAGAAAAAACAGCACCAGGGCCATACCAATCCCAATAGAAGACTCCTTGCGGTGGGAGCGAATGCCCAGGGGGATGGAGATCAAGGCGAACGAAAAGCACGACAGCGCCAGAGCAAGCCGCTTGCTGGCTTCGACCGCCATCTTGGAGCGCATGCGCGCGACGTTTTTTTCCTGAATGTCCGGGAACACTTGGCGGATGCTTTGGATGGCATGGATCAGTTCGCTGAAAACCATGTCGGAGGGTTTCTTATTGATCTTCGACTTGGTGAGCATCTCGCGCAAGTCCAGGGTAGTCGGATAGCTTTCCGCGCTGAGCATTCGCGCCTTGGCCAGATCGGTAGGATCGTCTTTGTCGTATTCGGTCAGCCGGACGCCCTCGAGCAAGATATCCATCACGCGAGTTTCAGGATTGTAGGCCACCTGCCCCGAGCGGGCGCGCACCTCCGCACGGGCTACCTCTTGGTCAAATTGAATCAGAATGATATCCTCCAGCAGGGCCCCGGAGCGCTTGCCGATGTACAGCTTCACTCCGGGGAAATTGCTGATGAATCGGCCCTCGTCAAGCAGGGCCAACGGATCTTCTTCGCCCAGTTCGCGCAACATTTGGCGACGGGCAAAATGGCTGCGGGGAGCCAGTGACGCGTTAAGATAAAGGCAAACGCCTGACAGCAAAACCGCTCCAAAAAGGATCGGCGCCGCTATCTGCCACAAGCTGACACCGCAGGCCTTCAGGGCGGTAATTTCTCCGTCGGCCGACAGGCGTCCGGAATGCAGCAGAACGGTTGTCAGCAGACTCATGGGAATCACGAACGACAGCGTAAAGGGGATATTCAGCGCGAAAATTTTCAGGATCAAGGGTCCGGAAATACCGCGAGCCATGTAATCGATAGCCTTCACCACCGCACCGATGTACATCACGAAGGTCAACACCGTCAGAGTAATTAGGAAATTTTTGATAAAATCCCCGAACAGGTATCGATTCAGAACACGCATCACGCAGGACCAAGCCTCCGGCGCCGCGCGGCATCAACCGTATTGCGCAGCAGCATGGCGATGGTCATGGGGCCGACGCCTCCGGGCACCGGGGTGATCGCCGCGACCTTTTGCGCCAGCGCCTCAAATTCCACATCGCCCACCAGGCGATAACCAGATGCCTTAGTGGAATCGGGCACGCGGTTGACGCCCACATCGATGATCACGGCATTGGGGCGCACCATGGCGGCCGTCAGCGTTCCAGGGCGACCGGCGGCCACCACGATCACATCCGCCTCGCGGGTGAGGTGCGCCAGGTTTTTTGTTTGGGTGTGGCACACCGTAACCGTGGCGTCCACCCCCTTCTGTGACAGCAGAATTGACAGGGGGCGGCCTACGATCTGGCTGCGGCCGATCACGACGACCGACGCACCAGCCAGTGGCACAGCGGCACGGTGCAGAATTTCCATCACACCGGCCGGGGTGCAAGGAATAAACGCCGGCAGCCCCAGCACCATGCGCCCGATATTTAGCGGATGGAAACCATCTACATCCTTGGCCGGGTCAATGGATTCGATAACCTCGCGCTCGATTGCCGGATTAGGCAAGGGTAGTTGCACCAGAATGCCATCTACAAGATCGTTGCCATTCAGCTCATGGACGGTAGCGAGGATATCCTCGCGAGTGGCTGTCGCCAGCAGACGCCGCTCGATTGAATGAATTCCGGCGGCTGCGCAGGCTTTTTCCTTAGCGGTCACGTACGAGCGCGAGGCGGGGTCATCGCCCACCAGCACGACTCCCAGACCCGGCACAATGCCAGCCTGTTGCTGCAGGACAGCCACATCCGCCGCGACTTCCGCACGGAGCTCGGCGGCCAAACTCTTGCCATCCAAGATTCGAGCGGTCATACGGAACCCCTTCTCAAAAACGATAGCGGACCATTAATTGCAGCGTCGTGCTGTCAAACCAGTCCGCGCGAGCACCAAAGGCCAGATTCTCAAACAGCCACAGTTCCGCACCGGCCACGACGCCGAAATTTTCGGACTCCTCGAAGTCGCGTCTCATCCCGTTCAGCTTCCACGCTCCCTCCAAGGATGAAAATGCCGGGCCGGCATAAGCATGGAGACTGTGAAACTCCGCCATGTAAAGATTGCGGGCGGTATGAGCGAAGGTCAGGTGATAATCCAGCGGCAGCATCACCAGCGCTTCGGTCCAGTGGAGTTCGCCGCCACCCTTATCATCCGTGGTGCGATGCCCCACCTGCCCATCTACTTTGATGGTAAAATGCCACGACGATTCCGCATCATCGCGATGATATTGCCAGAGGTTCATGCGAGCCCCGACGAGGCCACCTGCTCCAGCGCCGGGGCGCGGATTCAAAATATCGTCCAACCGGGCCTGGGAGCCACCAATCTGGCCGTAAATCTGAAGCCAAGGGGCCACCGCAAATCCAAGGAAGACATCGGCCACGTCCCCCCGCAGACGGCAGTCCTGGCCCTCGAGATCTACGCGACGGGACAGGTGGGAATAGACTAACCCCGCCTCCCAGCGCGATGCGTCCGGCAGGGTGATGATGGCCGCGGGGACCGTGGTGTCCGCGTGTTTTTCCCACTGTCCTTGTGCTGCTGGTAATAAGGCACTTAGAACTAGTCCACCGACTATCAGTCGCTTCATGAATCCGTCCCTTCTTCCGGGGCACTCAGCTCAATCGGGGGGGGCAACTCGGTTGCCTCTCCTGGTTCGGCAGGGGTCGGCGGAATGTCTACGCCTGCCTCTTCGCTGGAGACCGGCTGTTCTTCGTCTTCCATCGGTTCGACTGGCGTGGCACTCATCACTAC
>JAVEUJ010000117.1:0-7900 GCA_034005635.1 Kiritimatiellia bacterium
TACGGATCACTCTCAATGCCCGTACCGGCAAAGACTGACCCACACAGGAACATTCCAACCATTAAAATCCCAGTTAATTTTCTCATGAATTCCGTTTCTCCATTCCTGACTACGACGCTGCGCACGACCAACAACTTGTTAGCATCTCATTAAAATACGCCTGCCCGCACTTCGATACAAATAAAAAACACTCAAAAAAGAAAATCGTTCTACTCAGTTTTGTAGTCCAACAGCCACGCCATATTGGCTAATTCTTGTCATTTTCAGTGTTTTTAGCCAATTTTTTGGCTGTTTTGGGCTATTCTGGGCTGTTTTTCAGTATTCCCGGGTGTTTTCTGGCCATTTTCACCACAGAGGACTCCGCGCGGCATAACCGCAACCAAAGAAGATAAGACCACCACGGATCACACTGATTACACAGATGGAGGGAATCAGGAATGAATCTGAACTCAAGAACTCATGAAAAGCCGGAAACGTCAGACTCACGCCAATCCTATAGCCTCCAGTCTGTCTGTCCCAATTTGTGTCCATTCGTACTACAATCCCGTAACACTGTGTTTTTAAAACGCGTTCTCATGTTACCATCTCCATAACTCACTTTTTAACAGGATTTTACAGGATTAGAAATGATGAAGGACAGAGGGGGAAAACGTGGCTCTCGTAGCGTGGACCTCCCGGTCCGCGCATCTTTCAGTTCTGTTGCACGGCTTCTTCTGCTCGGCGCGCCCAGCGGGCGCACCTACAGGAAAACCCGTTGCCCTGTCCGCCCTGTTCGCTCTGTAGCTGCGCTCGTTGAGCGCGGCTTTTCCGTCTGTTTCACTTTCGATCCCGGGCAGGACGGAGCCTGCCCCTCCAGAAATCTTATTCGTAAAATTCCCACCACGGGCGGGCAAGCGAGTGATTTGTAGTTGAACTCTTCGGCTGTTCGCCCTTTTCCCGACCGGGCGCGCCCAGCGGGCGCACCTACAGGAAAGCCGTCTAACCTACCCCATTCCCTATCTGTGTCCATCCGTGTTCATTCGTGGTTGTCTTCCCGGCTGTTCTTTCCTGAGTTCATGAGTTCAGATTCATTTTCCTCTTTGTCCCCCTTTTCCCAATCTGTGAAATCAGTGTAATCCGTGGTGGTCTTAATCCCTTTGGTTGCGGCTATGCCGCGCCGTGTTCATTTGTGGTTGGCTGCTACGGCTGCCCATCCACCCTGTAGCTGCGCTCGCTGAGCGCGGCGGCTGTTCACCCCTACATGCTGCGACGCAACCTAACCATCCCCGGGACAAGCCCGGGGGATTCCCCACACGAACAGTGAAGATCGAATATAGTAATCCACGCCCCTCTGCTCCTCTATTTTTTCGCCCTGTTGCCAAAGGATGCGCCGAGCCCTATAGTCAAAGACATGAACGGTGATATACAGGTGAGGGATTCCACGGAAGCCCAGCGGGAGTTTTCCAAGTTGGTCGAGGAACAAGCGGCCTGTTGCCTCTGGTTCCTGCAGGAACCCCGCAAGATTTCCGTGATGGACCCCGCTGCAGAAACCGTACTCAACGCGATTATTCGCCATGGAACCCAGCCGGCATGGCAACAGGCGAAGGAGCTACAGGCATGGCGCTTTCACAACATCAAGTAAACGTTCTCCGCCTGCTGGCCGCAGGCCGAAAAGCGGGCGGGGAAAGCTACGTAGCCGGTGGTGTGGCGCTAAATCAGGCGCTCGGCACCCCGCGGCTTTCCCTCGACATCGATTTATTCCATGACACCGACGAAGCACTGGCCATTTCATGGGCGGAAGACCGTAAGCAATTGCAAGCGGCTGGATTCTCGGTAAAACTCATCCGTGAGAGTGCCGCTTTTGTCGAGGCGCTGGCAGAACAAAACGGGGAGCAGGTCCTGATCCAATGGGCCCGGGATAGCGCCTTTCGGTTTTTCCCGCTGGTGGAAGATGTTGTGCTTGGGCTGACGCTGCATCCATTGGATCTGGCCACAAACAAAGTGCTGGCGCTGGCGGGACGCTTGGAGCCTCGCGATTGGGTGGACGTGTTGGAATGCCACGCGCGCTTGCAACCCCTAGGATATCTGCTGTGGGCCGCCTGCGGCAAGGACCCGGGATATACACCGGATTTTTTACTGGGAGAGGCCGCGCGCCAACACTATGCGCAAGTGGAATTGAATGCCTTGGCCTTTGATGGCCCCCCGCCAGATGCCGCGTCTCTCAGCCGCCGGTGGAAGACCGCTCTGGCCGAAGCGCGCAACCTGTTCGCAGTCTTGCCCTCTGCTGAAGCAGGCCACTGCGTGCTGGAAATGGATGGAGCAATCTATAGGGGAACAGCAGCCAATTTGCAGCTCGATTTGCTCGCAGGCCGGATTTTATTCCATGCGGGGCGAATCCGCGGGGTTTGGCCAACCATCAAAAACAACCCGTAGCCCCCCGTCTTGTCTGCCCCCTGTCCACTGCCCTCCGACCTCAGCCCCCCTACAGCCTATAGTCTCCAGTCTGTCTTCCCGCCCTGTAGCTGCGCTCGCTGAGCACGGAGGCTGTTCGCCACTTTCCCAATCAGGCGCGCCCAGCGGGCGCACCTACAGGAAAACCATCTGGCCAGATCTGCTCCTATTTGGGAGTGCGCGGGCATGACCGCGCTTTTCGTGGTTTCCCTCCTCGTAGGGGCTCCGCTTGCGGAGACCGCCCTCCCCCCTCCCCTCTCCAGGTCGAGCAAGCTCGACCCCTACGAAATCCTCCCCCCCCCTGTTTTCTTCCCCAGTCTCCAGTCTGTAGTCTCTCGTCTCCAGCCCATGGCTGCTAGGGCTGTGCCTTCTTTTCGCGCCTTTCGCGATTTTCGTAGTTTGCCTGCCCCGGTTTTTGACTAAAAACTCCACACCAACGATGTCGTGGTCAGCACGTCGTTATTTTTCTTATTTTCAGCCGGCTGGCTGTCATAGCGATTTTCCACCGTGAACCGCATGCCCAGATTAGCCACCAGAACCGATTCCAATCCTACTTCAGCATTGACGAAATTGACCCGCGAATCTTCCAAGCTGGGCAGATATTCAATGGATTCCCACACCTGGAAGCTGGGCGTGATCATGATTTCCAGATGCTGGGCCACGCGGCCGGCCACGAAGCCTTCTGTCTCCCCACCCTTCTTTTCCGCCACATATCCTGGCCCGACCTCTACATTCAATATCGTGCGTTC
The DNA here is from genome assembly GCA_034005635.1 of Kiritimatiellia bacterium. Classification (GTDB taxonomy): domain Bacteria; phylum Verrucomicrobiota; class Kiritimatiellia; order CAIQIC01; family Lenti-01; genus JAAZFE01. Next base: position 3,180 of record JAVEUJ010000117.1, read on the forward strand.
TGTCCAGATCAGATGCCGGCCCAGCGAGAGACTGCCACGAACCCGATACGACAAATTGGCAATCTGATCATGAAAGGCATGCCCCGCCACAGCGACATACATTCGCTCTGAGAAGCGACACTGAATCTGACCCTCCAGCGTGGCGTTCTCGGTGTCTTTTTCGTTGTCGCTCTCCCCATAACGTCCGGCACCTTTGAGATAATAATAATTTAGATCAGTTTCTTTGCTGGCCGTGACCGCCCCTTTGAAATTAAGGGTATCGCTATTGCCGCTGGCCGTCTGCGCCCCTAAATCCAGCTTGAATTTCCAAGCGTCTTTAGGCTTTTTAACTGTAGTAGGTCCAGATGGTTTTTTCACCTGCCCCGAGATTCCATACCGGGACCTCGCACCCTTAAACGCTTCCTTCATCTCGGCCCCGCGATAGGCCGGGGGCGGCTTGACGGGTTTGGCGGGTACTGCAGGCTCTTCCGCCACTGCCTCAGGCGGAATAGTTGGGGAGGGGGAATCCGGGATATCCACCTCGAGCACTGGCGCGGGCAAGTCCAATTCGGCATCCGGTTCCGCTTGATTCGTCTGGGCCCACGCGAGGTCCGCAATCGCACATGCTATCACGCCGGCCCACACAATTTCCGGCCATCGCCACGACCTTGAGCATATTTTCATGGAGGCCAACGGTACGCACCCCCCGCCGCGCCTGTCAACCGCCCATGAACGTTGGTTGTGGATCGTTAGTCGTCGATCGTGACGATTCCCCGCCTATAGTCTGTAGTCTCTGGTCTTCCGCCCCTCTGCCCGGCTGCCCCATCCACCGGGCTTGCCCCGGTGTACTTAAGGCTGCGCAGCCCTACAAGCTGCGACGCCAACCTAACCATCCCCGGGGCAAGCCCGGGGGATTTCTTCTGCCTACAGTCTGTAGTCTCTGGTCTCCAGTCTACTGTCTCTTTTCTGTCCCCCAGTCTACAGTCTCTAGTCTCCAGTCTGTAGTCTTTAGCCCCCCCCAGCTAGGGATGGCTGTCGGCGTCGTAAGGATTGGTCTTGGGGCTGGCGTTAAATTCTTGGAGGTTAGTCCATCCATCGCCATCCCAATCCTCACCCTCGGCCGTCCCCGGATCCCCCGGCGTCACGTTGTACTGCAGCAGGAAGGCTTCATACGCCGTATACACCGGCACCTGATAGGGCTTGATGACAATATTATCGACGTTGACGCGCCCCAGATTGGGAACGTAATCCGTCCGGATGCGGACATACATAGGCTCACTGACGCTCACCGTCGCCTCAAATGGCGTTAATTGGGTCACCCCGTTGGCATCCACTCGGCCTACTTCCAACCAAGGACCCGCTTCGGCATCCGAGGCCACTTCCACCAATAAGGCCTCGGCATTGTCGTCTCCGCTGAACTGGGCATAGAGAAATGAAATCGTTCCCAGCCCCGCCGACAGCAATTTGTTGGATGAGACCATATACGCGGGATAAAAACTTCCAAAACAGGCGGCCCGCTGGCCCATCTTAACGTCGTTAGCGGTATCTCCAATTCTGGCTTGCTCGAAAATCCACGGCTCCCCGCTCAATATCACCGTTCCATAATCATAACTGGTTTTGATTTCACCATCGTTTTCAAAGGTGATTTCCAGCGTGCCCGGAGGCAGATACTCGGTCACGGCAATGTCCAAGGTTCCTGTGGATACCCCGTAGCTATTGCTGGCCACAACGGCCAGGGTATAGGTGGTTCCGTCATCGGCCGCCAGCGGCGTGAAATGGAACGTGCCCGCCGTTAGGCTCACGCTTCCCGCGGGAATCGGTGCCACGCTCCAATCATGAATCGTGCCGGCGGGCAAAATCGACACCGCCACATTCAGCGTGTTGCTGACATGCACCTGCACCCCGCTGCCAGGCGTAAACCCCACCACCGGCGGGCCGGTCAACGACATGGCCGTGCCTGAGATTTTTAGCGTGTTAGCGTTAATGCGCCACGTGCCGCCGCTGTCCTCTACTTGATAGCCATAAAACCGCACTTTAAACGTCTTCCCCTCGGCAACGTTGATGGTCAAGTTCTGAATCGCATGGCTTCTTTCACCGTCATTGTCCGGCAGGGTCTCCGTCACTAACAGCGTGGACGAAGAAAAATTATTAATAGAATACTTCACCTGATAAGCCAGTGGCCCGGCTTTTGAACGCCGTTCGCTATAGGCAATTTCGTTGATGACCAGGCCGTACCCGGCCGTTGGTGCTAAAGATACCTCAAAGTAATCCGTCAAATCCGGGGCCGGATTTGCCGTCCATCCCGTGGCCCACCCGCCTGAGGCACCAAAGGTAATGGAGTTAATCCCCGGCCCGCCGATAAAATCGCCCACCGTCACCTTGCCGGATTCTTCAGTCGTTCCCGTTCCATCGGCCGTCAACGCCCATTGCCCCAGTACGGCCCCGGAACTGCTAGTTCCAATTGCAACCCCCAACAGGGCTATCAATCCTAACATCGATGCTTTGCTCATGATCTGCACTCCCGGTACTGTCCTTACCACCAGCAATCTACTCTGTTCCGGGAATTCAGGCCAGCCGAATTTGGGATTATTGATCGATGGATCGATTGTTGGTCCATGCTTTACCGCCAAATATATTCCGATCACGACAGGAAACTGCGAAAGGTTTGGTAAAGTGGGAGCGGCATCCCGCCGCTTTAGATCGAGAACCAACCAGCCAAAACAAACTACGAAAATCGCGAAAGGCGCGAAATGGGGGAAGGAGGGGGGGAGAGGAAACTCAAAAACGCAGGAAAGAACAGATGGGAAAACCAACCACGGATTTCGCGGATGGGAAACCCATCAGGAAATCAGGAAAAGAGTCTGGGCCAGCCGAAAGAACCGAATATTGGATATTGGATATTGTCCCCCTTCCTCTCCCCTTGGCGTGCTTGGCGAGCTTTGCGAGAGATGGCTCTCCCCTTTATTTCCATCGGTGCAATCCGCGAAATCCGTAGCTAGCTGTTACTCTCCTCGATTAGCCTTCCCCGGGGTTCCGCCTGCCCCCAGCCGAAAACTAGCGTGACAAGCCACTTGTCAGCATTTGATAATAGCAGTATGGTTCCAATGGGTGGGAAACATTCCCGCCTTCAATCGAGGATATCATGAGGAAAAAAGCCGGAATCATAGCAACGGCCATTATAGGAGTGGCACTGTCCGCTCACGGATTCACATCCCCGTATACCTCCATGGCCGTACCGGGCACCCACAACGGATGGGCGACTGCGGGGAGCATGACTCTTGTCGCTGACCACATCTGGAGCGGCATCCAAACCCTAACCTCCGATAGTGGCACATTTAAGTTTGCTGCGAACAGTTCATGGACGGTCAGTTGGGGCGGCAGCGCCTCCATTGCCCGCACCCCCGCTTCGGCCACTGCCCCAGATGTCGGCGGTACCGACCTGACTTATGCCGGCCTCACGCCCGGCCCCTACCGCTTCACCTTCAATGATTCCACCCTCGAATTTCAGGTCGTCTGGGTCGGTGGCTCCCCCCTGCCCCTCCCCGCCATCACCAACCTCGCCCTGATCGGCACTTTTAACAACTGGGCGCCCAGCGCCACCAGCCGGATGACCAACCACGTGGACAACACCAACGTGTGGAGCCTATCGCTTGAACTCTTTCAGGACACCGACGTTCAATTCTATTTGAACAATAGTTGGGACAACCAATTCGGCGCCCCTGAGCCCACCACCATCACGCTTCCCGGCCTCAACATCCCCGTGACCAATAGTGCCTGCGGCAAGACCGATTTCACCCTCGCGGATATTCTGCCCGGAACATTCCGGTTCGCTTTGAACGTCAGCAACGCCACGTTCACCATCACCCAAACCGCCACCAACAGCGCCGGTCCCCTGACCAGCGTCAGCGCCGTCGGCACTTTCGTGGCGGGGTCCCCCCCGGACATCAATCTGGAAAAAATCGCCAGCAGCATCTGGCGCTCCGATTTCAACGTCACCAATACCAGCAGTTTCAAGCTCTCGTTTATCGGACGCGATGCCAATGGTATTGCCATGCGCTACTGGGGCGTCACCAATTCCCCCCCCCTCGCCCTGCCGGCCACCGGCTCCATGCTGCCCGCCGCCAGCAACGTCTATACCAATGTCACCATCACCGCCCCGCCCGGCAACTACCGCATCACCTTCGATTCCGCCAGCGGCGCCTTCAGTGTCCAGCAGCGCTACACCGCCGCCAGCAGCGTCAATTATCTGCAGAACCCCTCGTTTGAATCCCTCGACGGCGGCCAGCCGGCCAATTGGGGCACCTTTCACGCCCAAAGCGGTGAACAGGCCGATTTTGGTGCCCATTCCGGCGCGCGCTGCGGCGTGTTGATGCGTAAGACCACCGAAGCCGACCCGGACCTGGGCAATTTTGACCAAACCACCAGCGTCCTCAGCGGCATGTCCGGCCAGACCTTCCGCGTCTCCGCCGCCTTCCGCACCCTGGGCAATTGGCAAGCCGAGACGGTTCGAATCATCATTGAGTGGAAAAGCGGCGCAACCACGATCAAACAAGATTCCCTCGAAGTCGTCGGCCTGAGTGAGGCATGGCAAATCCATGCCTTGGAAGCCCCGATTCCCGGCAACAACCTGTCCGCCAAAATCCTGTTCAAGTACGACGGCGACCCCGGCACTGGCGCGCTGCTGGTGGATGACGCCGAGGCCCGCATTGCGGCCTCGCGCTTCCAGGACTTCAATACGTGGG
>JAVEUJ010000118.1:0-7849 GCA_034005635.1 Kiritimatiellia bacterium
TGGAGAGTGCGGTATCCGATATTCGCGGCCCGGCGCGGCCGGAGGCGGACCGCGGTCAGGTGCCACTGGTGGTGCTGAGGCTGGAGTTTTAGAGCCAGCTGGCCCCACGCCAACTGGAATGAGGAAGGGAAAAGCCAGAGAAGAAGCTACGGATTTCGCGGATTTTACGGATAGGGAAATAATCTGGAACTCAAGAACTCATGAACTGTAGGAAGGGAACTGGACTCTCACAGAGGCACGGAGACACGGAGAGGGGGAAGGGGGAGACGACAATATTCAATATTCAACAAGGAATATTCAATGTTCAAGGGGGGGGCGGGGGGGGAATCCCCCGGGCTTGTCCCGGGGATGGTTAGGTTGGCAGCGTAGCTTGCAGGGGTGGGCAGCCTTAAGCACACCGGGGCAAGCCCGGTGGATAGGCAGCCAGAGCATCCAACCACGGATGGACATGACCAACGACGAACAACAAACGACCAACGATCACCCCCCCAACTGGCGGGGCTTGCCAGGCGGGGGGGGATGTGCCACGGTAAATGCCTAGACTGGAGGCGAAATATGAAAAAATGGATTGGATTGGGATGGGTGCTGATGCTGACGGTGCCGACACTGGCACAGATGGCCGGGATGCCGATAGGGGGCGGTGCCGGACGGTCGCAGCCGGGTACCTTTACGGGGTCGGGCGGGGTGGTGATCGGTGATAACTACAATACCTATGGCGTGCGGGGCGGTATTGCCGTGCTTGCCAATTTAACACTGTTTGGTGACGTGGGGTTGCTGGATCCGGATGACGGCAAAACGGGTTGGGCGGTCCAGGGCGGCGGGTTGGTCTCGCTGCCGAAAAACGGGCTGATGGATATGGGCCTGCGGATGACGGTAGGCTATGCCGGTTATGACATCAAAGGGGGCGATGCTGAAATCATGGACGTGATGGGGGGCGTGCTGATCAGCAGGAAGCTCGGTATTTTTACGCCGTATGGATTTCTGGGAATCAACTACATGGATACGGACACCAAAACGCATGCCGATGGCAAGAAAAGTAACAACGATACCGATGTGGCGCTGGCTGGTGGGCTGGAGCTGGAGCTGACGCAACAATTTTCATTGTATGGCGAGCTGCTGCATGTCGACGACTTTTTCTGGGGATTGGGCGCGCGGATGCGCTTCTAATCGGGAGTTTTCCGGGCCGCTTGCCTGCGGGCGGCTCGGGGTGATGACTGCGGGGACGAGGAGGGGAGCTCCGCCCAGGTAAACCGTTTCGCGTCAGGAAAATTCGGCCATTTATGACCGGGTGGCAAACTTGACAAATGACGTTCACTAGTGGAGACTACCGCGGATTTGCCACGCCTTGGCCGCGTGGCGTCGATTTATAAACAAGTGGGCTCGTTAGGGCCTTAAACGGAGAAGAACATGGCGAAAAAGTATGTCTATTTTTACGGCTTCGGGAAGGAAAATACCGAAGGCGATCAGACAATGAAGGCGATTTTGGGTGGCAAGGGTGCCAATCTGGCTGAGATGGCGAATGCCAACCTGCCCGTACCCGCGGGGTTCACAGTGTCGACTGAAGCCTGCGCTTATTATGCGTCGCACGACGGCAAGTATCCCGATGGGATGCTGACGCAGCTCAAGACCCAGCTCAAAAAGCTGGAAACGAAAATGAAGAAGAAACTGGGCGATCCCAAGAACCCGCTGCTGGTCAGTGTGCGTTCGGGTGCCGCCGTCTCCATGCCGGGCATGATGGATACCGTCCTCAACCTCGGCCTCAATGATAAATCGGTGCTGGGGTTCATCGAGAGCACCGGCAATGCGCGGACAGGTTGGGACTGCTACCGCCGCTTTATTGATATGTTCGGCGGTGTGGTGATGGGGCCAACGACCGGTCTGGTGCATCAGGATTTTGAAGATGAGATGGTCAAGCTGAAAAAGAAATACGGTGCCAAGGAAGACACTGATTTGACCGCTGAGCAGCTCAAGGAACTCTGCGACATCTATAAGAAGGTCTACCAGAAGAAGGTGAAGAAGCCCTTCCCGCAAGATCCATTTGAGCAGTTGCTGGCGTCCATCAGTGCTGTGTTTGGTAGTTGGAATGGCGAGCGTGCGATCAAGTATCGCCAAATCAACAAGGTGACCGGCCTGCTGGGGACGGCCGTTAACGTGTGCTCCATGGTCTATGGCAACATGGGCGAAGAATCCGGCACCGGTGTGGCCTTCACTCGTGACGGGTCGACCGGCGCCGAAGAGCCCATGGGCGAATACCTGATCAATGCCCAGGGCGAAGATGTTGTGGCCGGAATCCGGACGCCGAAGCATTTGGATGAAATGCCCAACGAGAAGAGTCCGATCTGGAAAAAGGCGCACGCGCAGTTGCGCACGATCATGAAGAAGCTCGAAGAGCACTACAAGTATCCGCAGGATGTTGAATTCACCGTTGAGCAAGGAACCTTGTGGATGCTGCAGACGCGCAATGCCAAGCGTACCGGTTTGGCGGGTGTGCGCTGGGCCGTCGAAATGGCGACTGGCAAAGACTTCTTTACCGGCAAGCCCCAGAAGAAGATTCTGAAGCCGAACGAAGCGCTGGCAACCTTGTCGGGGTCCGATCTCGAACAACTGCTGTTCCCGATCTTTGACGTGGCGGCCGAGAAAAAGGCCGAAGTTTTGGCCAAGGGACTGCCGGCGGGCCCGGGGGCGGGCGTTGGCAAAATCGTGTTTGAAGCCTCCACGGCTGAGAAGATGATCAAGGCCAATCCTGCCGAGAAGCTGATTCTGGTGCGCCATGAAACGAGTCCCGAGGATGTTGGTGGCATGTGGGCGGCGCAGGGGATCTTGACCAGCACGGGCGGCATGACGTCGCACGCGGCGGTTGTGGCGCGCGGCTGGGGCAAGTGCTGCATCGCGGGTGCTGGCGACCTGGCGATTGATTACAAGGCCCGGACTATCTCGGCCCACGGCAAGACGCTGAAGGAAGGCGACTGGATCAGCCTGAACGGCTCGACCGGCATTGTCTACATCGGCCAGCTTCCCAACGAAGCCAGCCCGGTGGTCAGTGGCGTGGTCGGTGGCAAGAAAGCTGCCCAGAAGCATCCGATCTATCTGATGTATAAGCAGGTCAGCGACTGGGCCGACAAGTATCGCAAGATTCAGGTGCGCACGAATGCCGACAGTCCAAAGGATGCGTTGGCGGCACGCGCGTTTGGTGCGCAGGGTATAGGCCTGTGCCGTACCGAGCATATGTTCTTCGAGGGCGAGCGCATTTGGGCCGTCCGCGAGTTCATTCTGGCCGAGGACCTGAAGGCGCGCGAAAAGGCGCTGGCGAAATTGCTGCCGCTGCAACGCAGCGACTTTGAGGGCATCTTCAAGGCCATGGACGGCTTTGGGGTGACGATCCGCCTGATCGATCCGCCGCTGCATGAATTCGTCCCCCAGGACGAGATCGGTCAGATTGAAATGGCCAAGCGCATGGGCATCTCCCTCGATATGGTGAAGGCCCGGGTCCAGAAGTTGCACGAGATGAACCCGATGTTGGGCCATCGCGGCTGCCGCCTCTCGATCACCTATCCGGAATTGTGTGTGATGCAGACCCGCGCGATCATGGAAGCGGCCTGCAACGTCGCCAAGACTGGTCGCAAGGTCCTGCCCGAAATCATGGTGCCGCTCATTGGAACCAAGGCTGAGTTCGATTTCTGCGCCGAGATTATTCGCACGACCGCTGATGCGGTGATCAAGGCCAAGAAATCCAAGGTCAAGTACCTCGTGGGCACGATGATTGAGATCCCGCGCGCAGCGCTGACCGCGGATGCGGTTGCCGAGACGGCTGATTTCTTCAGCTTCGGCACCAATGACCTGACCCAGATGGCGTTTGGCTTCAGCCGTGACGACATCGGCTCGTTCCTGCCGGATTACATCGAGAAGAAAATCCTGCCGGTGGATCCGTTCCTAACGCTGGATATCGAGGGCGTGGGCCAGTTGGTGGAAATGGGCGTTAAGAGAGGGCGGACGACTCGCCCCGATCTCAAGTGCGGAATTTGTGGCGAACATGGTGGCGATCCTGCTTCCGTGAAGTTCTGCTGCAAGGTCGGCTTGAACTACGTGAGCTGCTCGCCTTACCGCGTGCCAATCGCCCGCTTGGCAGCGGCTCAGGCCGAGTTGGGTAAATAGTAGCGCCGCTCGGATTACGACCGCCTCCGGATTTCCGGGGGCGGTCTTTTTTTATGGACGGAAGGAGGGGGGGGAACAAGCAGGAATGAATCTGAACTCAGGAACTCAGGAAAAAATACGGAGAAGCGAAACCACAATGTAGGTCTGCAGGCTGGGCGTTGGGGTTGGGCCGAGATGGTTCGACTGCGCTCACCATGACCGGAAAGGGGGGGGGGAATGGGGAGAAGTCGGCGGGATGAGAAATCCCCCGGGCTTGTCCCGGGGATGGTTAGGGTGGCCGCGCAGCTTGGAGAGCTGCGCAGCCTTAAGCACACCGGGGCAAGCCCGGTGGATGGGCAGGACAACCAAGCTACGAATGGCACGATGTATTCGAACAAAATCAGATTGAGCACGAGGGATGGGCGAGGCTATACTCGACGCATGAAGAAAGCCATGCGGAAGAGGAAACCGGAGATTGTGCCCGAGCGGTCGTTGCGAGTCTTGTTCGTAGCGTCGGAGTGCGCGCCATATGCCCAATGCGGCGGGCTGGGTGACGTGGTGGCGAGCTTGCCAAAAGCTCTGCGCAAACTGGGGGTGGATGTACGGGTGATGATACCGCTCTATGGCACCATTTCGCGTGCGAAATTCGGGCTGGTCGAGGAGCCATCGTGCCTGGTGAATTGCGGCGGTGGGGAAGTGAATGGCTGTGGGGTGTGGCGGGGCATAGCGGACGGGGATGTGCCGATGTGGTTCATCGAGCATGACCGGTACTTTGATCGCGGGGGCATCTACGACGAGAATGGGGTCGAGTTTGGCGACAACGCATTCCGCTTCGGACTGCTGTGCATGGCGGCGGAACAGGTGTGTCGCGACCGCCAGTGGATTCCGGATGTGGTGCATGTGCACGATTGGCCCACGGCCATATTGCCGGTGCTGCTGGATGCGTGGCGCAAGGCAGGCGCGCCGCTGGGCTGGGCGGGTAGCGTATTGACCATTCACAACCAAGCATATCAGGGGTATTCGCATGTGTCGGCGCTGAAGTACCTGGGGCTGGGGCCTGAGTATTTTACGCCGGAAATTCTGGAAGCATGGGGAAAGATTAACTTCCTCAAGGGCGGGATCATGATGGCGGATGCCATCACGACCGTGTCGCCAAGCTATGCCAAAGAAATCCTGACGGTAGCAGGCGGGAATGGGCTGGCCGACTATTTACAAACTCGCCAGCGCGATTTTGACGGTATTCTCAACGGGGCAGATTACGATGTATGGGACCCGGAGACGGATCGCAGTATTCCCGCAAACTTTCGCGTGGATTCACTGATAGGCAAGGGACTATGCAAGCAAGAGTTGCAGTCGCAGATGGGGCTGCAACAGGATGGGGTGGTGCCGCTATTTGGCATCGTGTCGCGCTTAACGCCGCAAAAAGGCATTGGCCTGATGCGCGAGGCACTGCCGAAGGTCTTGGGTAGTTTGAATATGCAACTGGCGGTGCTCGGAACAGGGGATCCGGCCGATGAGGGATTCTTCCGGTGGTTGGCGCGGGCGTTTCCCGGGCGAGTCGGGGTGAAAATCGACTATTCCAATGAATTGGCACATCGCATCCAGGCGGGAGCAGATTTCTTCTTAATGCCATCGCTGTTTGAGCCGTGCGGGCTGGCCCAGATGTATGCGATGCGCTACGCCACGCTGCCGGTGGTACATGCGACGGGCGGGTTGGAGGATACCATCGAACAATATAATCCGGGCGAAGGCACAGGGACGGGGTTCAAATTCTACACCCCCGATGCGCTGACTTTTCAGGAGACTATTGGTTGGGCGGTGCGGACCTGGGAGACGCGCCCGAGCCATATCACGCAGATGCGCGAACAGGCCATGAAGGTGCGCTTCGACTGGGAGATGTCTGCCAATCAGTACCTGAATATTTATCGGCGGGTGGCTTTGAAGCGATCCGGATGGCATTGAGCCGGCCGGCATGAGGACGGCAGGCATTGTACTGGCGGCGGGGGCCTCGCAGCGGATGGGGCGTCCCAAGGCCTTGTTGTGCGGACCGGACGGGGTGCCTTTGGCAGCCCAGCAAGCGGAGGTGTTGCGTCGAGGCGGCTGCAACTGGGTAGCGGTCGTAGTGGGGTCGGAGGCTGAACGGGTTCGGTCCGGTTTGCCGGGCGGACTGGCGACGGTTGAAAATCCGCGCTGGGCGCAGGGGCGGGCGACATCCTTGCAGACGGGAGCGGGGGCCTTTCCTGAGGCAGATGGTGTTTTATTTCTACCGGTGGATGCCGTGGGAGTGAAACCGACGACCATCCGGGCGCTGCTGGCGGCGGCAGAAACTAATCCCTCGCATGTGTGGCGTCCGGTTCACAACGGCGTAACAGGCCATGTGCTGTGGGTGCCGCGTGTGTGGGTGGCCGAGTTGCAACGGTTGCCCGAGGATGCACGGGTAGATGAGTGGGCGAAGCCGCTGGCTCAAGAACTGGATGTAGATGATCCCGCCATTCTGCGCAACGTTAACACACCCCAAGACTGGGAAGAGTTGACGAAAGAGTCGGGTGACGGGGCTGCGACCTAACGGCCCTCAGCAGCCGCGGCTCACCCGGAGGGTTCGCCCTACCAACGGCTTGCGATCCTGATTTTGGGTAGGGCGAAGCTGCCTGTCCGCCGTGGTGGATCCCTGCCGAGCCGAGCTGGTTTGATCTTCAAGACCGGCGACAGAACAGCCTAACCGGTTCTAATCACCAATTCACCACGCAGTACTGATTGCGGCCTGCCTGACGGGATTGTCTACCAGAGAACGGGATCGTTCCACTCGGGGGACTTGTCGGCAACCTTGGGCTTGAGCTTGCGCTCGGGCTTCTGGTCATCCTGCTTGTCCTTGCTCATCGTGGTAGCGCTCTTTTTTTCGTCCTTGGCTTTTTTGACCGCAGGCGTTTTTGGGGCAGCCTCTTCAGCGATCATTTCTTCAACGACTACGACTTCTGGGGCGACTACTTTGACGACCACCGGAGAGGCGTCGTCGGCAGGCGTGTCACCCAGCAGATCGGCAAGAGGATCGGTTTCCTCAATAGTTTCTACGGCGCCATCCACGACTGTTTCCTCGGGAATAAGTTCTGCAGCGATTTCTTCGATGGCCGCAGGCTCATCGCCGAGCAGGTCAGCGAAGGGGTCTTCGGTCGCAACTTCAGCGGAGATGACTTCTTCGGCGGGTTCGTCACCCAACAAATCAGCGAAGGGATCAGCCTCGCTAGACTCGGCAGGCAGTTCGGCTGCGATATCTTCCTCAACCTCTTCGAGAGCTACGGTCGGTTCCACTTCCTCGGCCGACATATCTCCGAGCAGATCAGCGAAGGGGTCTTCGGTAGTTCCTTCGGTAGAAAAGGCTTCATCGGCAGGCATATCACCCAGCAAATCAGCAAACGGATCAGCCGCTATAGCCTCGGCGGGCAGTTCGGCTGCGATATCTTCCTCAACCACGTCGAGGGTCACGGCCGGTTCCACTTCCTCGATTGGCATTTCGCCTAGCAGATCAGCGAAGGGGTCTTCGGTTGTCGCTTCGGTAGGGACAATTTCTTCGGCGGGCATGTCACCCAACAGGTCAGCAAAGGGATCGGCTTCGATGGTTTCGGGGGGCAGTTCAACTGCGACTTCTTCCACGATTTCATCAAAGGCACCGGCTGGTTCCACTTCCTCAGTTGGCATATCACCGAGCAATCGGCGAAGGGGT
>JAVEUJ010000008.1:0-32270 GCA_034005635.1 Kiritimatiellia bacterium
CTTCCGATCTCACTCTCTACTCTACCGTGAGACGACTTCCCCCCCCCATCTTCCCCTCCGTGAAATCAGCGATATCCGTAGCTGGCTATTACTCTCATCGATCTGAGTTTAAGGAAAAGATTGAAAGTTGGCGTTGCATTTCTCACTATATTACGAATTGTCAAAGAATGAGTTATGGAGCTATCAACATGAGAAACGTGTATTAAAAACACGGTTTTGAGGAATTGTAGTACAGAGGACTGCAGAGGGAACAGCCAAACAGCCGGGTAAACTATGAATATTTCGAATGGAACGAATGGGTGAGAGAAGAAGAGGGGAAACGACGAAAAGCACGAAAAGGGGGACAGGGGACATTGCATGAATGCGAGATTGTTTGCTTGCGGGATTAGAGAATAATGGAACAGCCCCACGCTAAAGCGTGAACGATATACGAAGCCCGTTTGTAGTTCAGCCTTCAGGCTGAAAGCATGGGCGCAGAGACGCCAAGAAGCAATTCTTACACAGCGCCGATCTCCATACCTTAGAGAAACCAATGAAGAGTCAATGAAACGGCAACACCGGTTGGCCCGTAGGATTGACCCCTATTGGGGTTATTTGGCGCAGGCGGCTTCGATGAGGCGGCGGGCATTTTCGCCTTTCATCTGGGCACCGAGGCAGCGGACGCTACCGCCCAAACGTCCGACCTGTGACGCATCCACGGGCACCACCACGCGGTCGGTGGCGGCGCGGATTATTTCCAGAGCGGGGGCATCGCTGTCTCGTCCGTAGGTCGGCACGTAGAGGAAGCGATCGGTCAGGGTGGCGTTAATGTGCAGGCCGGTTGCCGAGCCGTACTCAGGATCGAAGGCGTCGTCCACCTCGTCAAAGGCCAGTTCGACGATGTTGATTCCGGGGAAGGCGCTGCGCAATTCCTGCACAACGGCAGCGTGGTAGTCATCGTGGCCCTGGGTAATGGCGACGGTGTTGGTGGTGAGAAAAGCCGCGATGCCATCGGCGTGGCCGAGTCGGTCATCAGGATCAGCGGGGAGTATGGCGATTTGGGTGGCGCCGAGGTGGTCGCGCAGAATGGCCAGCGCCTCAGGCCGATCGAGTTGGTTATCGGTCAGGAAGCGGTCGGTCACAATAGCCCATCCGCCGCCATTGGCCACCACATTGCCGCCATCGAGAATCCATGGCACGCGGTTGATTTCAAGTTTCAGGCGTTTGGCCAACCGCACGAAGTCCGCCTGCACCCGATCGGCGCGAGTCTGGCTGCCGGACTGGGCGGCGGCGGCATAGCGGAATAGAACGGGCTTGTCCGGCAGGACCGGAAAGAAGTCCCGCGTCCAGATGTCGCGCATGGGCGCTTCGAGCAAGATGTCGGTGGGCAGGGTTTGGGCCAGTTCGCGCAAGGTGGCGCGGTCGCCCAGAATGACGACATTATCCCGACCGAGAATATGCTGAGCGTAGGCTATTTGAAATTCAAGGATAGCCTGTCGCAAAGGCTGGTAGTAGCGATCAGCGGCAGGCGGGGCCGCCAGAACAATAAGCGAGCGGCCGGGGGCCTCCACATTGGATGGCGGCTGGGCCCAGGCCACGGCGCAGCTCGCCAACAAACTGGCCCATCCAATGCGCAGGAACATAATGCTGGCTTGAATGATCCCGGTTAGCGGTTGCCGAGAAGGGCTTTTTGCAGGGATATCTGAACAGGGGAATCGCCCAGCCAGATGGCGAAGACCGCCTGTTTGAGATCGAGACCCGGCAGGGTGGCCAGGACGGTTTCTTCGAAGGTGTCAGGTTCGCCTTTGGTCCGGATCAGGGTCTTGTAGGTGCTGGTAAGGCCAGCGGGGCCGTAGTGCATGAGAATGACATCGCCCTTATGGAAGACGGTGTCGTCGAATTGGGCAAGGAAGGCAGCCTGTTGCTCAGTGGCATAGCCGGACTCGGCGGCCTTTTGGAAGCCTTCGGTGGTGGCTTGGATATAGCGAGTGCGGTTGATGAGACCACTTTTGATCGTCAGGACGTAGGCCATCGGTTGATCGGCCTCGATGAGCGTCTTGGCGTCAGCCCCCTTCAGGGCTGAGGGCACGCGCAGTTCCAATTCATACATGGCGCCCAGAATGGGCTTGGTGCGCATACCGCTGCCGTTAGCGACCAAGTCATCGGCAGTGGCAGCAACCGCCAGAGCGGCTGTCAGGGTCAGGGTGGTCAGGATTGCTCGGAGTTTCATGGGGAACCTTTATTTTCAGGGTGGGAGGGTTTAGCAGACAAACGGACGGGACAGAGGTCGTTGAGGGCAGCGATGAATTTTTGCTCGATGGCGGGCCATGCATATTCGCGGGTGACAAAGTCGCGGCCGCGTTGCCCGAGTTCAGCGCGCGCCTCAGGGTGGTCGAGCAGGAACAAGAGTTGGGCTTCAAAATCGGGGTAGTGGCGGAACCACAAGCCGGCGTTGGCGGCGCGGCATTGACTGACCAGGACGCGGCTATTGGCATGGACAAGGCCGGGGGTGCCGGCCAGAAAGGCCTCCAGCAGCACGATGCCAAAGCTCTCATTGACGGAGGGGTGGATAAAGGCCACGGCGCCGGCCATGGCCTCGTGTTTTTCCTGCTCGCTGACAAACCCGACATCGAGGATATGAGGCCAAAGGGTGGCGGGAGCGTCGATGGTGCCGGAGCCGGTGAAGACCAGTTTGACGTCGCGTCCGGTGCGTTCGCGGAAGCTGGCCATGTAGTCGCACAAGAGAGGCGTGCCTTTGAGCGGTTCGCGGCGGCCGGCGTAAAGGACATAGGGGGCCGTTAAGCCGTGGCGTTTGGCGAAGGCGCCAGGATCGACCTCGAAGGGGTCGAGGCCCATGCCGACGATGTGGGCTTTGGCGTCTGGAATTTCAAACAGTTCGCCGGCGAGTTCGCGTTCCGCCTGGGAATTGAAGAGACAGCCCGCAGTCTCGGTGAAGAGACGACGCATGCAGGCGAGGCGGGCAAAGGGCTCATCATGGAGGCAGGGGACCACGAGGGTGCGCGCCCGGTGGGCCATAGCCGCGAACCACGCCAAGCCAAAAAGATAGGGACCCGTTATGATGGCGCGGTAGTCGGCTGCGTATTGGTCGAGATACTCCATCAGTGCCGAGGAACACACACCGTTGCGGAGCCAGCGGAGTTCTTCGTCGGGAGTGATGGCTCGGCCGCGGTCAATAGCCTGCTGGAGGCGCAGGAATTCGGCGGTGTCGCGCTCATCCACAGGGAAGAAATGGACGCCCATGCCATCGATGGACTTACGTCCGGGGGGCAGAGTATTTTCCCACGTGTAATGGCTCTGGGCACAGGTGGTAAGAAAATCGACGGCATAGCCGCAGGCGGCGGCGTGAGTCGCCAGATTTTTCAGCAGGGTTTCGGCGCCGCCGACGGCGCCCTCACCGGCGAAACGCGGACAGACAAAGGCCAGACGCTCAGGAACCATGGCTGACGGTCTTGGCTTCCAGTTCAGCGATGCGCTTTTCGAGGGAGGCCAGCTTTACGGCGGTTTGCTCCTCCATGCCCTCCAGCGCCGTAACGACGAGGCCGTTGACCTGGTTCTGCTGTGACCAGAGCCGGTAGGTGTAGAATTTAAGCAGGTTCCAGATGGTTTTCTTGAACGCAACGAGCAGGGGGCCAAGAAAGCGGCGGCGCTCGTGAATTTCGTAGTCGGAGATATCGACGAAGACGGCTTCGCGCAGGCAGGTGAGGTAAAAGGCAATGAAGTCGTCCGATGCGCGCAGATGGACAAGGTTGGTGCGTTCAGCACGGGCGACGCGCGCATCGGCATAGACGCCATCGGCCATTTTGCGGTCGACCGTGGCCTGCAGATCGGCGACGAGCCGCTCGGCATCGAATCCTGGGGCACCTATGGAAAGAGCGGGGGTATTAGTCATGCGGGAACTGTACTCTGTCGGCGGGGGGCGGTGTCAAGGCGGGAGGGGCGTGGCGGACAAATTGGGTGATACGCTCTGCAAGGGCAGGGTGGTCGGCTTCGAGGGGCAGGACATGGCCTGCGCCGGGCTGCTCAACGAGCTCAGCGGGGGCGGCGTTCACGGCCTCGGCAAAAAACTGGCGCGTGGCGGCGGCATCCACGATCTGATCATCGGGGGCCAGCACCACGAGGAGGGGGCCGTTCCAGTTGGCGGCGCGCGGACGGACGGCGTCGATGGTAGCGAAGAGCGAGCGGTAGATGTCGCGGTGAATAAATTTATCAGTGCGATACGTGCTGCGGGCCTCCGGATCGTGAAGATCGGCGGGCAGGCGGGATTCCACGACGTTGGATATGATGAGTAGTTTGTCCAAGATGCGAAACCATTGGCGCGATGTTAGGATGGGGCTGCGGACATTCGAGGGTTCGACGAGGGGGGCCAGCAGTACGAGTCCAGCGATGGCATTTTCTGGTCGCAGGGCGGCATCGAAGGCGAGGGTACCGCCGAGGGAATGCCCGACCAGCCAGATGGGTCGGTCAGGGGTGTTTGTGCGCAAGGCGGCAATTTCGCGGTCAATATCAGCGCGCCAGAGGGAGAGGGTCGTCCCGGCCATTTTGTTCGGGGTGACGCCAGAGCCGGATAGATGGAGGGCGCGCACGGCTATTCCCGCTTGGGCTAGCAGCGGGGCCAGGCGGCTGAAAACCGAGGGGCCATCCGCAAAACCGTGGAGCAGCAGGAGGGCGGGGTGGCCGTTGGGATTGTGGGTGAACGGTTCAATCGAGGCGTGCCGGGCACCAACGGCTGCCATGCGGCGTCGAATCCAGATGGAATAGAGGGCGTCAGCCCCCAGATACACGCCTACTCCCCCTATAAAAACAGCCAGAATCCAAGCCGCCCAGGGGTGAAGGGGGAGAGGCACGGGAACGGGCAGGAATTACTCGTCGGTGAACCGATACGCGGTACCGGCGCTCTTGAGCAGTTCCGAGAATCGGGGAGATTCGCTGCGCCGTTCCATTTCTTTTTGAATGGCATAATAGACGAACAGTGAGTCGTCTGTGGCGCGATGGGCTTGCAAGCCACCCGTATCAATTCCAAATAGATCGATCAGGTCGGATACCCGGTGGTTCTTCATGTCGGGATACCAGTTGCGGAACAGGGCCAAACTGTCGAGAACCGCGTTTTTAGGGGGGGGCAGGTTGTTGCGAATGGCTTCAGCGGCGATAAAACGGATATCGAAAGGCGCATTATGGGCAATGAGGACAGCGCCGTCGATGAACTCGAGGAATTCCGGGTAGACCTCGGCAAACAAAGGCATGTCCGCCACCATCTCCGGCGTGATGTTGTGAACTTTCTGGACGTACCACGGGATAGAGCGTTGCGGATTGATCAGCCAGGTCTTCTCGCCGAGATTTTGGCCATCACGGATTTTGACAGCACCAATTTCGACCAAACGGTCTTTGGCGGGGCTAAACCCGGTGGTTTCGGTATCGAATACCACAAAGGTGATATTCTTCATGAAGGTGCTGCCGGGCGGCATCCGGAACGCCGGTGGCACCACGGAGTTAGAGTCCGCAGCAACGGCTGAAAACAACAGCAGGAACGAGCATATCCAGACGATATACTTGGGTATACGACTTTTCATTAACGGCCTCCTTGCGGCTCCGCTTTATGTTTCGTTGCCAAATTCCGCCGTTCCTCGGAGCAACTAACGCCACAAGCTTACAGGGTAAACCTCTGACACTGCTAAAAGGCTACTCCAACGGCGGTTTGGGGTCAAAGGGAAAATGCGGATACACGCAGCTGGTTTAAAGCGCGGCCAGGCATCAATGGAATGGTCTGACAAGAATTAAACTTGGTCGAGGTGTAGGAAACAGATAGTGTCACCCAATGGATAAGAAACGGATACAGCAAAGACGGAGCCGTTCCCGGACATGGGGTTGGGTGGCGATTGGCGTATGGGCGATGGTCGTGTGCGGCTGGGCCGGGGTTTCCGCACCGGATACGGCGGAGGTGGAGCGCGAGCCAGCACTCCGAAAAATCGATTGGAAGCAGGATAATGAAGCGCGCGAGCGCATCAATTACTTCCGCTATCGCCTGCCCAAAGATCTGCGCAAGCAAAACAATTTTGCCTGGGCCCGGGCCGACATTCCGGGGTTAAGCAAGAAAGAGTACTATGCCCACAGCCGCATCCAGAGCCTCGACAAATTGTCCTCTCAAGCCGCCAAGCGGATTTCAGGCATTTCCCCCAAACCCGATTGGGACAAGGCGCAATTTAAAACGATCATGGTCGACTACCAAGGTAATATTGGCGGTCCCAACGCCATCCCGCGCTGGTTTGATACCGAGTACAAGATCATTGAGGACATTGCCGCCCGGCTTCCGGATCCGTCCGTGGAGGGTCAAATCCTGCTGTTTACCGAGCTGGAGCCCTGCCCGAGCTGCTGGGGAGTCATGAAACAGTTTCTCGCCATTTACACCAATATTGAAATTGAAGTGCTGTATAACTGGCCCTAGGCGCACCGGTGCCGCGCAGGGTTGATGTGGAGCAAGAACCAGGGTGCTAGAGGTCGGCAGGAATGGCGTTAGCCAACGCAGGAGAGAGCGATGAAACAGATTCGGACTAAGTTGGGATGGATGGGATTGGTCGCGTTGTGTGTCGTGCTGGCGCAGGGCGTTCTGGCCCAGCCGGCGGCAGATGCTTATGAGGCGGTTCCGGGTATCCGTCAACCCTCGTTGCGGAAGATTCATCCGCAACGCGACGCCACCGTGATCGAACGCATCGAGTTACAGCGTGCAAAACTGCCCGCGCAATACCGCCAGCGTTTCAATTTCGCCTGGGCCGCGGCCAAGATTGACGGACTGGATAAAGAGGAATATTTTGCACACAGCGGCATTCAGGATTTGGAGGCCATGTCCTCCTTGGAAGCAAAGAGGCTGGCGGGCATTTCGGTTCGCCCGGAAAAGGGGCGCTACTATACCCTGTGCGTGAATCAGAATGACATTATCGACGGGCCAAACTGCTGGCAGCGCACGGTAGATACGGAATTCAAAATCCTCGAAGATATCGTCTCCCGGCTTTCCGACTCAGCGGCCAAAGGACGGGTGAAGCTCTACACCGATCTCCCCCCCTGTGCGAGCTGCTGGAACGTGATGAAGCAGTTCATGGCTGAATACACCAATGTGTACGTTCAGGTGCTCTACAAGGTTAAGTAAGAAAATAAAAGTAAGCGCCGCCGCGAAGCTTTGATTTTTGCCTGATCTTTACTAAGATGAGGATATGAAGATGAATTACTACGAACTTCGCTGTGCTGTGGTGGAGATGTTTTACGAAACCTTGCGCGAAGAAGGCTATACCATTGGACAAGCCACGTCGCGTTGTCTGGTGGAATTCCGCCAGGAAGTGCAAGGTGGGACGCAAGAGGGCATGGTCGTCCTGAGTGCGTTGCTGTCGCGTGTGGCCCGGCATGAACCCGCCACCTTGGCAGATTTTGTTCCGGAAGTGACCGCGCTGCGGGCGTTGGGTAAAAAGCCCACGTGCTGGAAAGGCCTTGAATCCACGGCCAAAGAGCGCCTTAAGGAAGACTTGCGCTTTGTGAGCGAAAAAGCTAAATCTTAGGGATACTGGGGCGGGGGGCTAACGAGGAGGAGGGGGGGGCAGTCGGCGCTAGCCTGGCTGCCACGGCCATCGATAACCTGCCAATTCCCAGGTGTTACACCAGGCCTTGGTCGAGCATGGCGTTCGCCACTTTGACAAACCCAGCGATGTTGGCGCCCACCACGTAGTTTCCTGGTTGACCATATTCCTTGGCGGTCTCAAAGGCGCTGGAGTGGATGGACGCCATGATCAGTCGCAGGCGCGCTTCGACTTCCGCGCGTGTCCAGTTCATGTGCATGGCATTTTGGGCCATTTCCAAACCAGATATGGCGACACCGCCGGCATTGGCGGCTTTGCCAGGGCCATACAGGATTTGGCGCTGCTGAAACACATCTACAGCTTCAGGCGTGGAGGGCATATTGGCACCTTCGCAAACCAATTGGCATCCATTTTGCACCAGTGTGGCGGCGTCGGCGCCGTTGATTTCGTTCTGTGTGGCACTGGGAAAAGCGCAGTCGCAGGGAATGCTCCAGGGCGTCTGACCGTCCAGATAGCGGCAGTTGAATTTCTGGGCGTACTCGAGGATACGTCCGCGCTTCACGTTCTTCAGTTCCATCACGAAGGCGAGTTTTTCGGCATCGATGCCATCGGGATCATGGATACAGCCGGAGGAGTCTGACAGCGAGACCACCTTGCCGCCGAGTTGATTGATTTTTTCAACGGTGTATTGCGCCACGTTGCCAGAGCCCGAAACTGTGCAGGTTTTACCCACGAACGTTTCCGAGCGAGTTTTGAGCATTTCCTCGGCAAAGAAGATGCAGCCATAGCCCGTAGCCTCCGGCCGGATAAGCGAGCCGCCCCATTGGATTCCTTTGCCGGTAAGCACGCCGGAAAATTCATTGCGGATGCGCTTGTATTGGCCGAACAGGAAACCGATTTCGCGCCCGCCAACGCCGATATCTCCGGCGGGTACATCGGTCACCGGGCCGATGTGCCGAAAAAGTTCCGTCATGAAGGATTGGCAAAACCGCATCACTTCATTATCGGACTTGCCCTTAGGGTCAAAGTCGCTGCCGCCCTTGCCGCCGCCCATGGGCTGGGTTGTTAGCGAATTTTTAAACGTCTGTTCGAATCCCAGAAATTTCAAAATGCTGAGGTTCACGGAGGGATGGAAGCGCAGTCCGCCCTTATAGGGGCCGATGGCACTGTTAAATTCAATGCGAAACCCCCGGTTGATGTGCGGCTGCCCGGCGTCATCGCTCCACGGCACACGAAAGATCAATTGGCGTTCGGGTTCGACGATCCGCTCAAGAATCCGACCCGCCTGATATTTTTTATGGCGTTGGATGACCGGTTCCAGGCTCTCTAGAATTTCGTGAGCAGCTTGGAGAAACTCTGGCTCGTTGGGATTGCGCAGGTGCAGTTGGGCTAAGACATCTTCTACATAACTCATGGGGATATCCTGTGGCTGGATGGGAAGGCCTCTGTTAAGCGGTATTTCATGTCCGTAAAAATGGTTCAAAAAGTATAAATACGCAATGAATATTGCAAAAAAATACTTGTATATACGGCAATATTGCCGTTAATAGTACGTCTCAGGGTCATTTTTACGGTATGGGACCGGATGGACCGCCTGCCCGGGGCAGGGACGAGACCAGGAGCTTATGAAATCATCGAAAAGCGACATTCAGAAACGGATTATGAAAGTACTGGCTCGCCTTGACGGTCCAGCGGGCGCTGCACAGATTGCGGAGTTATTGCGCGGCTGGGGGGTAGACCTCAGCGAAAGAAGTGTCCGGCTCTATCTCGGCCAACTGGACCGCGAGGGCCTGACAGAGTTGTACAGCCGTCGGGCCGGACGGAAACTGACGGCCCGCGGGCGTAGCGAAGTGGACAAGATCGATGTGGTGCAGCGTTTGGGCTTTATTTCCGGACAAATCGATGAATTGACCTACAAGATGCAGTTTCGCCTGCGGACGGGAAGTGGCACGCTGGTGGTGAATACCACGTTGGTGCCGGCCGAAAATGAGGCCGCCGCCGTGGAGGTAATGCGACCCGTATTTGCTGCCCGGCTTGGAATGGGATCGCGCCTGTTGATTCGGCGGGCTGGTGAGGAATACGACGTAGCCCGGGCGGCTAAAGTTCCGTCGGGCAAGATTGCCATGGTAACGGTGTGTAGCGTGACCCTGAACGGAATTTTACTAAAAGAAGGCATCCCCGTGACTTCGCGCTACGGCGGATTGCTGGAGTTTAGCAATCGCCAGCCGGTACGCTTTGTAGAGCTACTTGAATATGGTGGAACTACTCAGGACCCGCTGGAACTGTTTATCAGGGCGAGAATGACCAGTGTTCGCCAGTGCGAGCAATCAGGGGCGGGGCTAGTCGGGGCGAGTTTCCGTGAGTTCCCCTCGAGTGCGCTTCCCGCCGTACTGAAGATTCGGGATCAGTTGCGCCTAATCGGACTGGACGGCGTGTTGGCGGTCGGAATGCCCAACCAGCCGCTCTATGGCATTCCCGTAGGGGAGGGGCGCACGGGGTTGATCGTGTTGGCGGGACTCAACCCCGCCGCGGCCCTGACCGAGGCCGGACTGGTCAGCGAAAACCGCTCTTTGGCCGGGCTGCTCGAATATCGAGAGTTCCCGGAATTTCGTCACTTGAACATGTGGAGCCGACGGGGAGATTAGCTTATAAAACCAGCTCCTCCCAGATTGGCAGAAAACACCGCGGGGAATGCGGTGAAGGGATCCAGCTAAATCGGCGGCATGGGAACCTTGCCAGCAGCGGTGGAGGCCGTGGCATAGGCCGGGGGGATGTCGCGGGCATGGCGCACATCTTCAATCGTATAGAAGGCTGTGGGATCGAATTCGCACAGGAGTCCTTGAAATTCTATCAACCGCTTGCGGGGCATCAGCGTGACCAAAACCTGAACCGGGCCGCGGGCGCCTTGGGCGTCCTGCCAGGTTACTCCAAAGCCGGCGGCCGACAGCCGTTGGGGAAAATCGTTAACCGGCTTGCCGCTGACAACGCGGACGAGAGCCCAGCCCACGGCCAGATGCTCCTCAATAAACATCCCGACATAGGTGCCGCAGGTGAATCCCAAGGCGTAGGCGATATAGGCCGACCAGTGCGGGGAACCGGTCAAAATGCGCGACACCACCACGATCCAAATCAGGATTTCCGTGAACCCACAGGCCGCGGCCAGTGTTTTACGCCCCCGCGCAATGAACGATACGCGCAGGGTTCCCATGCTGACATCCACGATGCGCGCGAGAACAATGACCAAAAATGAGATGGCGAGGGACATGAAATATCTTGGGTTGATTGAACGTCCAGAAAAGCCATCCGGACTAGATTAAGGGGCGGGGGGAATGGCAGGATAACTAACCGGTTCGGGCGTCGTTTCTGTCTTGGCCAAATGCTGATCCACCAAGTACCAGCCAAAGAGTCCGAACCCGATCAGGGCCAGCACGGCGAGCAGATAGAGACCAACGCGTTTGCCCACACGCGCCTCAAATCGGGCTTTGCGCAGTGCGAGGGGTACCAGAGCGGCCAGAATACCCGCCACCAAGGCAAGTCCGATGCGGGTCAAAAGAGCATAGAGTGCATAAGTCGGCATAAGCAGAAATCCTATCACCCCCCCCAGGGTTTTGGCAAGCAAAGCAACCGGAGAATGAAATCTGAGACGAATCTGAATCTGAACTCATGAACTCATGAAGGGGGAAAGGGGCAGGGGAAGAAGGGGAGGCAATATTCAATATCCAATCTTCCAGGCCGATCCGACCGATCCGCCGGATCCGACCAATTTGGCTAGCTCACGCCAAGAGATTTCTGGAGGGGCGACCTCCGTGTCGTCCGGGATCGGCTGCCAACCATCCACCATGAACCACCACCTCCGCCGCTTGGGCAGTGCCCGCTTACCGGCGGTGGAGATAAAATGCGGCGCAGGCACCCTCGGGGGACACCATGGGGGCGCCGAGCGGAAAGTCGGGCGTGCAGCGGGTCCCGAAATAGGGGCATTCGTTGGGCTGGAGCTGGCCGAGCAGTACGGCGGCGGCGGGACAGATCGCCAGATCATCATGGCCTGAACCGGCATTTTCAGGGTTCGCAGATGGGGCGACCGGGGAGGGGGGGAAGCGCAGCGCGGCATCAAAGGCGGCATAGGCGGGGCGAAGGGCGAGACCGCTTTGTGGAATGTGCCCCAGGCCGCGCCACTCGCGGTCGCAGACCTCAAAGACGTCGTCGAGCATCTGCCGGGCGGCGGGATTGCCCTGGGGATGAACCATGCGCGGGTAGGAGTTGATCATATCGGCACGGCCGGCTTCGAAAAGTTTCAGGACATCGAGGACGCCCAGCAGGATGTCGGCGGGTTCGAATCCGGTGATAGCAATCGGGCGGTTCAGTTCACGCGCCAGCGATTCGTAGGGTTCAGCGCCGGTGATGGCACAGACATGGCCGGCCGCGAGAAAGGCATCGGGGGCGGTGGCGGGATCGGCACAAATTGCACGCAGAATGGGCGGCACAAGAAATTGCGAGACGAGCAGAAAGACATTATTAAGCTGGCGCTCCCGGGCCAGGTAGGCGAGCAGGGCGTTGGCGGGTGCGGTGGTTTCAAAACCAATCGCAAGATGGATGATCTGGCGGCCCGGATACTCCACCGCGAAATCGAGTGCCTGGAGCGGGGAGGTGACCATCCGAATGTCGTCGCCGCGGGCCTTGGCGGCATAGAGATCGCCGCGGGTGGCCGAGGGCACGCGCAGCAGGTCGCCGAAGGTCGTGATGGTGGTGTCGGGGCGGGCGGCGATTTCAATCGCGTGGTCGAGGTAGGTGGCAGGGGTGACGCAAACGGGGCAGCCGGGCCCATGCAGGAGCTGAACGTGCGCTGGCAGCAGAGTGTCGAGTGCGTGGCGCAGAATGGCGTGGGTTTGGCCGCCGCAGACTTCCATGATGCGGGCCGGGCGCGTCGAGATGCGCGCAATCTCGGCCACCAATCCACGGATGGTGGCGGGATCGGAATATTCAGTCCAGTGCCTCATGAATCAGAACTCATGAAAACAGTCGAATGCAGGGGAGGGGGGGCGCATCTGCGATATAGTGCAAGAGCTGGTCATGTTGAGCGGAGGCGCACCGCGCCAAAGTCGAAACATCTCGGTTTCACTGCTATGGCTGGCCGGTTGCATCCGGGCCGAGATCCCTCGACAAGCTCGGGATGACAGCCGCCATGCACGCCATCTGATTCCAGGCCGAAATGCACCCAATCGCCGATGCACCCGGGGAGGGGAAGAAACGGGGCACTGGATGGTATTAGGTTGATTCATCATTCCAATCCTCCACCATTCCATTTTTCCAATGCCTTGTTTTTCCATTATTCCAGTTTTCCACGGATGTCGTTTGATTTC
The DNA here is from genome assembly GCA_034005635.1 of Kiritimatiellia bacterium. Classification (GTDB taxonomy): domain Bacteria; phylum Verrucomicrobiota; class Kiritimatiellia; order CAIQIC01; family Lenti-01; genus JAAZFE01. The sequence goes on from JAVEUJ010000008.1 coordinate 12,917, forward strand.
GCGCCGGTCAACAGGACGCGTTTGCTGCGGGAGGTCTGGCCGGACAGAAGCTGGATCCGGGCGCGGGGAATGGAGAGGGTGTCGGAGAGAAACTTGATCAAGGCGGTATTGGCTGCGCCATCGACGGGCGGAGCGCAGAGGCGGACTTTGAGCGCATCGCCGTGTGGACCCTGAATAGAATTTTTAGCGGCGCGCGGGATAATGCGCAGGGTCAGCACCGCGCCGGCGGGGATGTCGGTCAGGTAGGGCACGGTCGCCCTTGGGGGAGGGGATTCAATATCCAATGTTCAGGCCGATTTTTCCACGCTATGGAAGATTTTTCCCGATTTTTTCCACGGTATGGAAGAAAGTTTTCCACGGTGTGGAAACTCCTCAGCCACCGACCTGGACCAGCGAGGGATCATAGCCCTCGGGGGCTTGGTAGCCGAGGAGGTTGAGGCACGTGGCGGCGAGTGACGAGATGCCCAGATTGGGCGTGGTGGTCAGCTTGATCTGAGCCACGTTGGTGGGGTCCATGATAATGGCGGGTACGGGATTGAGCGAGTGGGCGGTGCGCGCCTTGGGGCGACCAGTTGCCGTGTCGCGCTTGACAGTGCCATCCTTGGCATGTTCGTACATATCGTCGGAGTTGCCGTGGTCGGCGCTGATGACGAGGATGGCGCCGGTGGCGCGGGCGGCGGCGGCGAGGCGGCCGAGGCAGAGGTCCACGGTTTCGACGGCGATTTTCACCGCGGGGAAGATGCCGGTGTGGCCGACCATGTCGCCGTTGGGGAAGTTGACGCGGATGAAGCGGTATTGGCCGGACTGCATGGCCTCGATGACCTTGTCGGTGATTTCGGCGGCCTTCATCCAGGGGCGTTCTTCGAAGGGCACCTGGTCGGAAGGGACTTCGACGTAGTCTTCGAGGGCGGCGTTGAATTTCTCAGCGCGATTACCATTAAAAAAATAGGTGACGTGGCCAAACTTTTGGGTTTCGGAAATAGCGAGTTGGCGCTGGCCGGCGTCGGCGAGATATTCGCCCATGGTGCGAGTAATGCGCGGGGGCTCGACCAGGAAGCGCGCGGGGATGCCGGCGTCACCATCGTACTGCATCATTCCGGCGAAGAGCACGTCGGGACGGCGAATACGGTCGAAGGGGGTGAAGTCATCTTGCTCGAAGGCGTGGGTGAGTTCGATGGCACGGTCACCGCGGAAGTTGAAGAGGATGACGGAGTCGAGATCGACGATGGCTCCGATGGGCTGGCCATCCCGGCCAATGACGAAGGGGGGGAGGTCTTGATCGAGGATGCCGGGGGTCTTGCTGCGCAAGGCTTCGATGGCGGCGGTGGCCGAGGGATACAGCTCATCGGCTTGGCCCAGGACGTGAGTCTTCCAGCCGCGCTCGACGATGCGCCAGTCGGCCTGGTAGCGGTCCATGGTGACCTTCATGCGGCCGCCGCCAGAGGCAATGGCGTAGTCCACCGTGCCATCGGCATTGAGTTCGGTGAGAAATGCTTCAAAAGGGCCGACATAGTCGAGGGCGGAGGTGGGTGGAACGTCGCGGCCATCGAGCAGGGCATGGATGCGCACGCGCGCCACGCCTTCCTGCTTGGCTTGGACCAGCATGCCCTTGAGGTGGTCGAGATGGGAGTGGACGTTGCCGTCGGAAAAAAGGCCGATGAAGTGGAGCGTGGTGGAGTGCTCTTTGACGTTGGCGATCAGGGCCTTCCAGGTGGCGCCATCGTACAGCGAACCGGAGGCGACGGACTTGGCGACGAGCGAGGCGCCTTGATCATAGACGCGGCCGCAACCAATGGCATTGTGGCCAATTTCAGAGTTGCCCATGTCGTCGTCGGAGGGCATGCCGACGGCGGTGCCGTGGGCCTTGAGAGTGGTGTTGGGGCAGGTGGCGAGGAGGTGGTCGAGATTGGGCTTCCAGGCTGCACGAACGAAATCGCCTTCCTCGTATTTGCCAATACCGACGCCATCCATGATGACGAGCACAACGGGTCCCTTGGGACCGGAATAGGTGGGGATGGTTTCAAGCTTTAAGGTCATGGTGGCTCCGGTTAATTAATCCAGTAATATGCCCCAACGCCTCGGGAAGTGCAAGCGAGGGGCCGTGCAAATGAATCTGGAACTCACGGAACTCACGAACTCAGGAAAGAACAGGCGGAAGAGTTAACCTACGAAATACGCGAAATATGCGAAAAGGGGGAAGAGAGACTCGAGACTGGAGAGACTGGGGACGGGAACCCACCTTCGCTTAAGCTACGGCGGGCAAGCAGCCGAGGATATCCAACTACGAATCACACGAATTACACGAATGGGGGAAGGCCTCCCCGTAGCGTGGACCTCCCGGTCCGCGCAGAGCTGTTATGGCTGCTCATCCACCGGGCTTGCCCCGGTGTGTTTAAGGCTGCGCCGCCCTACACGCTGCCACACCAACCTAACTATCCCCGGGACAAGCCCGGGGGATTTTCCCCTTGCCCCCTGCCCACAGCCTACCGCCTACACCCCGCCTTTTTCTCACTTGAATGTTGAATATTGAATCTCCGTCCCCCCCCTCTCCCCAATCCTGAAAATCCTGTTAATCCTGTCTAAAGAGATTTCGGCTGTCCGGTTAGGGGATGCGGGGGATGACTTTGGATTTGCCGCCGGTGGAGCGGGCGATGCCCTTAAAATACTCAATGGCCTGTTTGCCGCGCTCGTTTTCAAAAGGCTTGTAGAGAATGGGATAAAAGCGGACGGATTTGCCAGTGGTGGATTCAATGGATTTGACATATTTGGCGATGTCGTCCATGTGGGTGGGGATTTCCACGCCGGTGTTGACGTCGCCGACCTTGAGATAGGGGGGATCGTCGGTGAGGACAAACACGGTATCAGAGCCCATGTCGACGGCCATCTTGATCGCCAGGTGGGGGGTAGAACCGGAGTGGCCGCGGAGATTACCTTGGCGGCGGCCGTCAAAGGGCTGCTTCAGCCATTCGATGGCCTTGGCCTTGTTTTCCTGGGTGGCATAGACCATCTGGGGGGTGAACGACTCAGCGCCATCGACAAAGAGAACGATGTTGAATTTGGTGCCAACATTCATGTTTTCAAGCATCTTGGTGGCCTCGGCGAGAACATCCTGGGTGACGCCTTTGGCAACCATGGAGGGCGAAATATCCATACAGATGGTAATGGCGCGGGTGCGGATGTTTTCACCGAAAAACTTGGTGTCGGAGTAGCCCATGCCGCCGGTGAGGCCGCGCCCGGCACCGCCGCCACCGCCGCCAAGAGAGCCAATGGAGCCGGCGCGGGAGTTCATCAGCGGAGTGTCGCGCATATTTTTTATGTCGGGCGTTTTCATCTCGGGCATTTCCGGCAGAGCGACCTTGGAGGGTGCCTCGGTGACGAGTCGCTGCAGAATCTGGGGCTTGCGGGTCTGCTTCTTCATCTGCTTAACGCGGATGGAGTGCTCAAGTTTGCGGGCAGGAAGCGAAGGGGATTTCTTGCCTTCGAACATCATCTTGGGCTTGGGCGCAATGATCAGGATGGTCAGCGAAACCGCTGCGATAATGAAGACAACATGGACGAGCAGGGAGATGAGGATGGCATTGAGCGCACGTTTTTTCTGCGCGGCGTCCTCGGACTTGGTTTGCGAAAAGGCGGTCCAAATGGCGAACGGTTTCATGAAGGACTCCCGGGAAATAAAAACTCAACATTCAACATCCAACATTCAACATCCAACATCCAAGTTGAAGGCAGATGTGCCGGGGCGAGGATTGTCACTGGGGCGTTCATAATCAGGGTTTTCGTTTTTTGGCGGTCTCGATGCTAGTGAACAGAATAGCCATCAAGTCGTCTGTTTCCTTCAACAATGGAGCCAGCATGGTGTCGGGGGAGATCAGGCCGCTCTTGCAGATGATGCGCAGCCAGATATTGGTTTCCCGGAGTTCCTTGAGCGCCACTTTTAGTTTATGGACAAAATCGGTTTTGGACTCGGCACTTTGGGCTTCTGCGTAATTAGCGGCAGTGGATGTGCCGCTGCGCAGAATTTGGCCGGCAATGTGTGCGCCAACCCTGGTGGCGGGCAGACTTTCTGAGAGCTTGACGATGCGTACGGCATAGTCAAGCAGCCGTTCCCGGAGATCAAATGTCCTATCCTTGTTCATTGAATGTTGGATGTTGAATGTTGAATGTTGAGATCGAGTTGAACCTTAGTCATCCTGGGTAGACGCCTTACCCTTCCTCATCATCGCCGACGGCGAAGGTCACATTGGCAATTTTGGCGGCGGTGCAGGCGTTGAGCACATCGACGACGCGCTGCTGCTTGACGTTGTCCTCGGGAGCGATGGTGATCATCGCGGGGACTTTGTTGGCCTCGGCAGTTTTCCGGAAGAGCTCAAGCGTTTTGATCAGCTCGGGCATGTTGGGGTCGGTGGGGCGGTCGTATTCGAGGTCGTTGAGGAAGACGTTGCCGGCTTCGGTGATCTGGATGATCTGCTCGTCGGGGATTTCAACAGCATCGGACTGTTCAGCGGTGCCGGGGAGGGCGAAGGAGATGTCGGCTTCTTGCTTATTAAACGTGGTGGAGACCATGAAGAAAACGAGCAGGAGAAAGACGCAATCGATCATGGGGGTCATGTCGACCTCGGCCTTAATGTCGTCCATGCGCTTGAGTTTCATCAGGCACCTCCTCCCGCGGCCGCGCTTTGGAAGGTGCCGAAGATGATGTCGAAGATGCCCGCGTTGGCGCAGGCGCGGATGGCGCGCTTGACAACCTTGAATTCGGCGTTTTTGTCCACACGCATGTAGATGCGCAATTCCGGTTCCGTGTCGTGGCGTTCGGAGATAATCTTCATGAGGCCGGGTTCGTCCGTGAGCTGGCCATAGATGATGAAGGGCATGGCTTCGGAGGTGACGCCGCCGCCGATGGGGGTGCCAAGCGGCACGATATTGACGACGCCGCGCCCGCGCAGATCGTCGGGGATGGCCGCCTTGGGGGCGATGGGGAGGACGACTTCGGGCGTCTGGTCCACCTTGCTCATCGTGGCGCAGACCATGAAGAAGATGAGCAAGAGGAAGACGCAATCGATCATGGGGGTCATGTCGACACTGGCTTCTGGCTCTGCTTGCTTTTTGAGTTTCATGGGCGGAATCCTAAATCAGTTTCACCACAGAGGGCCACAGCGGGAGGGAGAATGGAGTGATGGCGTGATGGAAGGGTGGAATGTTGAGAGGGGGACAGAAACTCACGGCCAACAGCACTAGAAGCACTACCAGCAGCTTCAGCGGTTTCGCCGGGGGGGCGTGGGGTGGGGTGTCCCCTCATTCCACTATTCCAGTATTCCATCATTCCGGTCCTGTTTCACTCTTCCGTGACGGCTTCGCTCTCGGCGAAGAGATCGCCGGAGCCGGTCAGGTTGTCAATGAGGAGGGAATATTCGCCTTCAGCGTCACGGACGATGCGCGAGAGGTTGTTACGGAAGATAAAGAAGGCGAAGATGGCGGGGACGGCGATGATCAGGCCGGTGGCGGTGGTAATCAGGGCTTCACCAATGTTACCAGCGAGAAGTTCGGGTTTGCCCATGCCGCCGGTGCCAATCTTCTGAAAGGCGCCAATCATGCCGGAGACGGTGCCAAGCAGCCCGATCATCGGGGCGACGCTGGCGAAGAGAGAGAGGAAATTGATCCAAAAACTGACCTGGGCTTCTTCGCGGCCAACGGCTTCAGCGATGGCGCTTTCCATGTTCTGCTTGGAGGCGGCGGGGTCCTCAGGGTTGATTTTGCGCAGACCGGGGAGGAGGCCGTTGGTGAAGAGATTGGGCGCGGCACGGCACAGAGAGTACATCTGGCCAACATCGCGCTGCTCGGCGGCAGCGCGTAGCGGCATGACCACCCCAAGGGGCAGGAGGTTCTTGCGACTGACTAGGCGGATGTTCAGCACGATCATGGTGACGACGCCGATGGAGCAGGCGCCCAGCGGCCACATGGCCCAGCCGCCGGTCTGGATCATGCTCCAGAGGGTGACCTTCGTGGCGGCGGGGGTCGGCTGTTCCGCGCCGGGGGGCGGGGTGGGTGGCGGGGCTTCCTGGGCGAAGACAGCCGCATAGGGCAGCAGCAGAGCAGCGAGGGCGAGGACAGCGAGTTGTTTTTTCATGATAGTTTTCCTTATAGCTACAGCGGGTGGGGGGGAAGAGGGAATATTCAATGTCCAATGTTTACTATTCAATATCCAACCGAACACGTTCGAACCAGTGAAAGCCCGACGGTCCATTTGATCATTGAGCATTGAAGATTTCACGGCTTCGTTTCAGTGGAGGTAATTTTGGCGGCATCGACGAATTGGCCCGCGTTGATGAGTTCGTCGTGATAGTCGTCGAGGAATTCCTCGGCGGTTTTTTGGGCGGGGGAGTCGGGGTAGAGGCGTTTAATTTCCTGGATAGTGCGATAGAGCGGTTCCCACTCTTGAAGATGGGCATAGCAGGTGAGGGTGGCGGCCAGCCCGCGGGCTTCGTTGGCCTGAACATAGGGATAGAAGACGACGAGGGGGAGGTAGGAGAGCAGGGCATTGTCGTAGTTGCCGAGGGCGACATAGGAGTTGCCGAGGGCGTAGAGGAGGTCGGAGAGGAGTTCTTCATTTTCCTCGGGTAGGGGCATGCCGGCGAGGTATTCGACAGCGAAGTGGTGTTCATCGCTCTTGGAGTAGGCAATGCCGGCATAAACCTGCGCGTTGGTGGCGGTCTCCGTGCCGGGGGCATAGGTGATGACGTTCTCGAACTGGCGGATGGCTTCGCGCCAGAGGCCCTTTTGGGCGTAGAGCCGCCCCTTGAGCAGGACAGCCTCATTGGCGGGGATGCCGGGGATGTCACGCATGGCGCGGGTTTGGAGGATAAACTTGTCGATGGCACTGTGCGCGGCCTTGAACTGGGCGTCGGTGGCGGCGGGGCTGATGCGCAGGCGCTCGATAGCGTCGAAGAGGGCTGGGCGAGGCATCTGAATACCGATGATATCCGCAACGGCAATGCCGACCTGCGGGGTGCGCGTGCCGCTGGTCGATTTGCGTTCTACCCAGAGGATGTCTTTGTCGCGCTTATAGAGCGAGGCCTCGAAGGTGGCTTGCTTGGTGACGACAGGATAGGGGCCGAGCTGCGCATGCACCGAGAGCGGCGCCAGCGCAAGGAGAAGGATGAAGGCTGAAGGCTGAAGGGTGAAGGGGAGCTTTTTCAACATCCAATGTCCAATGTTCACTATGCAATGTTCAGGTGAAGAGAAGGCAGACGATCCGGAAAAATTCCGAACTTCTGGCTCCTGACTCCTGACTCCTGACTTCTGGATCCTTTTCATGACGCGCCTCCGGCGAGGGCGGCGATGCGCTGGCGCGCGTGGGCAGCGGCAGCGGTGCCGGGGGAGAAATCGCTGTCGAGAAATTCGCGGTAGGTATTGATGGCCGCGGGCTTGTCATTAAGCTTTTCGAAGCAGGCGCCGGAGCGCAGATAGGCCTGAATGACGGCCTTACGGTAGGCACCGTACAAGACATAGACGCGCTGGTAGTAGGCGACCGCCTGGGCGAATTCCTGCTGGGCTTCCATGCAGGCGGCGATGCCTAGGAGCGCTTCAGGTTTGAGGCGGCGCGGGGCGGCGCGGTTGGCAAGGATGGCGTTGTAGTCGCTAATGGCCTCACCATAGCGGCTGACGCCTTGAAGGGCTTCGGCGCGCAAGAAGGTGGCTTCGAGGACAAACTGGATTTCGGCGGCATTGTCCAACACAGAGTTGGCGTAGGCCAGAGCGACAGGGTAGTCCTTGGCATCAATGGCCTGCTGGGCGAGGAGAGTCTGGGCCTCGGCAACTTGGCGGCTGTCGGGATATTTCTCAAGCAGGAGTTCGAGGTGGGGGATGCCGTTTTCGGCCATGCCGTGATGGATCCAGGAGCGGCCCAGCCAGACGAGGGTTTCCGGGCCAAGATATTCAGCCTTGAAGCGCCCGGCAAAGATGGCGAGGAAGCGCGCCTGCTGATCCTCGGGCAGGGATTGGGCTTCGGCCCAGGCCAGGCGGGCGGCGAGGGTGAGGCGCTGGTCGGTGAGGGCCTTGTTATAGCGGGTGCGCAGTTCCTTGGCGTAATCGTCGGATCCGCGCGGATACATGGTGGCCAGGTCGGCGAGCATGAGGTCGAAGCCTTCCCAAGCGGGGGTGTTGCCGTGGCGTTCGATCATTTGCCAGTAGAGCGCGCGGGCCTGGTCGGGGCGTCCGATTTGGCGCAGGGCCCAGCCGGCGTGGTAAGCGGCATCGATGATATTGCCGTCGTTGGGCATGTCCTTGATGTACTGGACATAGTCAGCGGACATGGCGCGGTAGTCGCTCTCCTCGGCGAGAGCCTTGTGGATGCGCGCGATCTGGGTGAGGGCCATATAGTAGAAGGGCCCGGCGGCGGGGGTCAGCGCGAAGTGGTAGGCCTCCTTGGCAGCATCGAATTCCGATAGAACGGCCAGGGCGTCGCCGCGCATGATAGCCGCCTCGAAGCGGAAGTAGTGAGTGGGGTACTGGGCAAGCCAGTCGGCAATATCAGCCGCGCAGCGCTCATAATCTTCGAGGGCATAACGGCAGCAGGCGGCGCGATAGGTGGCCTCAGGAGCGTAGACGCTCATGGGGTTGTGCTTGGCGTAGTCGTCAAAGTAGGGCAGGGCTTCTTCATACTTGCCATCGTAGTAGAGGCTGATGGGCATCCAGTACTGCACGTCGGGGACGAGGATATGGGTGGGATAGGCCTGCAGCCAAGTCTTGAAGCGCTGGACGGCTTCCTCAAAACGCTCCTGCATGGCGACGGAAAGCGCCAAATAAAATTCGATGCGCGCTTTCTGAACGTGCTCGGGGAAGCGGCGGACCAGCTTGCGCATCTCGATTTCGGCATCCTCGAACTGTTCCGAGTTGATGAATGCCTCGGCGCGCAGGAAGGCGACGATGGGGACGTTGGGCCATTTGCCTTCGTAGATACCCACGTCAACTTCGTCCTCAACCCAGGCGGGGGTGGCGCCGGGTTCGGTGCTGCCCTCTTCGGGCTCGATGTCGAACATGCCCTCGACCGTATCGCCCTTGCCCTTCTTGCCCTTTTTAGCCCAGCCGCCGAGGCGCTTGGCCTTGGCGCGCCGCTCGAGTTGGCGGAGTTTGGAGAATTTCTGGTCAATGTTGGTGCCGTCGGGCAGCACGGTGGAAGCGCCGTAGACGCGGGCCAACCCATTGGCCACCAGCAGCTCGGCGAGGTCCTCCTTGCCGACCTGCACCACGCCAAAGAAGCGCTTCTGGCCGCTGCCCATGGCATCTTCCCAGCGCGTCCAGACGGTAAATTTCTCGCCGGAGAGGGTGCGTTGGGTAAATTTTTTGCCCTTGGTGCCTAGGGGGATAACCTGCGTCATGGGGATGCCAAAGTAGTCGGCCTGGCTTGCGTTGCGGTCCTCGTGGGTTTTGTCAGTCTCAGGAGTATCCACGTAGTACAGACGAATGACGAGGTCCTTGCCGCCATGGCGAATGTGGAAGCTGTCACCATCCATATACCCATCGCCAAGCACCGCGTTTTCCAACTTTTCCCAGCGGCCGGAGACGGCCGCGGCGGGGAGGATGCCGGGGCCAAGGAGCACGGCGAAGAGTAAGATCACTATCCAATGTCCACTATCCACTATCCAATGTCCACGTGAACAGCCATCCGGCTCCCTGAACCCTGTGCCCTGATTTCTGTACTGCCGGCTCATTCCCATTTTCCTGCGGGGTCATAGGTGGCCAGATACTGGTCGGCTTCGATGAGCAGATCGTCGAAGCGGCGCAGGCGGGACACGGCCAGGATCAGGTCGAAGTGCCCCGCTTCGCGCACAGCGTCTTCAGTGGCAATGGCGACCACGCGGGTAAAGGCGACCCGCGCCTCCCAGTAGCGGTCGGTATTGAAGAAGCAGCGGCCGATGCGGTGGTAAAGATTGGCGTCGTAGTCGGGGAGTCCCTCGAGTTTCTCGGCCATTTCGCGGGCCTGAGCGAGTTCGGCAGCGATGCGCCGCTCTTCCTGAAAGCGCGAGCGAATGTCATGCACGGAGGGGCGCGCCGTTTGGATATCCTTGAGCTGGGCCTCGAGCGTGGCCAGATGATTTTGCTGGTGGCGCAGCAGGGCAATACGCGGTTTGACGCGCCGGTAAGCCGTAAGCGCCAGCTCGTATTCGGTGTCGTCGAACAGGAAGTCGCCAATTTCGAAGGCCAGAAAATTGCAGTAGGTGATGACCGACCAGGAGCGCGGACGCTGTTCGAGCTCCTGCAAGATGCCGATGGCCTCGCTGGCCTTGCCCTCATCAAAGAGCGCGCGGGCGCGGAAGGCACCCGCCTGTCCCCAGAGGAAGCTGCGGGGATAGAGCTGCATGAAGTCCTGGAAAGCGGCCGCCGCCAGGGTGTTCTGCTCTTGGATGAGGTGGCAGATGGCAATTTGATAGAGCGCATCTTCGGAGAAGGCCGAGCGCGGGAAGGCGGAGCGCAGCTTCTGGTAGCCGGCAATGGCCAAGTCATATTCCTCGAGCTGCTGCTGGGCGGAGCCGACGCGGAACATGGCTTCGTCGGCAAACTTAGATTCCGGGAACTGAGCCGTGTAGGCCTCGAAGGCTTTAATGGCGTCGGCGTGCTGACCAAGGTTATAGAGCGCGCAAGCGTGCGCGTACATCGCCAAGTCGATCTGGGTCTGGAGTTCGGGTTCTTTGCCAAAGACCTTGATGAGTTCCGCGAGGAAGTCGACGGAGTTGGCGTAATCCCCCGCAATGAAGCGGCTCATGCCGCTTTGATAAAGCGCTTGGGGTGAATCGTCGGGGGCGGGCTCTTGGGCGGCGGCGGGCAGGAGACATCCGGCCAGCAAGGCAAATCCCACTACGCATCCGATGCCTGTCCAACCAAGCCGAGTACTGTGCCTGTTGCCTTGTCGGATCATTTCGCTATGCATCCTAGCGTACTGCACACAAAAGAAAATCTTTTTTTTATATCAGCCCTGAAATGGTTTCACATGAAGCGGGGAACTTGAATGTGAACTCATGAACGCAGGAAAGGGGAGAGGTGAGTCGTGGGTGGGGAGTGGGGAGTTGTCAAATTTTTCCCCTTGGCTGCTCATCCACCGGGCTTGCCCCGGTGTGGTTAAGGCTGAACAGCGATACACGCTGCGACACCAACCTAACCATCCCCGGGACAAGCCCGGGGGATTTCACAAAGGTACCGTAACAGCCACCACGGATGGCGCCGATAACACGGATGGGAGAGACTGGAGACCGGAGACAGGAACAGCCGTACGGCTAGAATTTTTCGACAAGATTTACAGGATTGGATCGAGTTAAAAAATGACAGGGGGAGAAAAAGCCGGAAAATTTATCAGAAAAACAGGAAACCCAGGAAAACAGGAATCATTATTCTGTTCCGACTATTTCAAAACTCCCCCTCTGTGAACCTCTGCTTGCCCGCCGTCTTGTCCGCCGTAGCCTTGGCGAAGGCGGAAGCCTTGGCGAAGGTGGGTGCTCTCTGTGGTAATAAATTAGTCTTAATCCTGAAAATCCTGTTAATTGCCACTCCGTTCGCGCCGCTCACTCGTTCGCCCCGCCATGGCGGAGCGCTATAGACTTCGCGTTCGCTCTGCGTCCGGCTGGTGCCGGACTTGGGCTCGGCACTCAGCTATTCTGTCTAAAATGGCTGTTCAGGTCTTTCCCTGAGGTCCTAAGTGCAGATCATTATTTTCCCCGGCGGCGCGGCTTGGCGCGGGGCGGTTGCAAGTCCGGATTGAAGGGGGAGATTGCGGCGGTCATGAGTTCGCGGGTGTAGTGCTTCACGTTGCGATCTTTCAGATGGTCGAAGAGCATCGGCGCATCCGAACCGTAGCTGACTTGCCGGAGTGGATTGGGGTCCAGTTCGGCATAAATCAAGTCATCGACCGCGCGCGCCAGCGCCAGCGTCTGGGCGATGGGCGAGACAATCATCGAATGCCCAAAATAGGTGGTCTGGGCGGCGTCCGCCCCGACGGAGTTGACCGCAATGTGGTAGGCGTGGTTTTCATAGGCCCGCATCGTGTTGGTGGCTTCCCAAATTTCGAAGCTGCGCATCAGCGCCGAGGGGCGGCAAAGGATGGTCGCGCCCTTGACGCCCAGGATGCGGGACACTTCCGGGAAATCGCCATCGTAACAAATATGAATGCCGATGGTGCCGATCTCGGTTTTGAAAACGGGGTAGTGGCTCCCGGGGGTCGTCCAGCCATTGTTAGACAGGCGCTCGGTGGGAAATGGATGGGTTTTGCGGTAAACGCCCAGGCATTTTCCTCGCGAATCGATCATAAAGGCCGAATTATAGACCACACCGCGCCGCGATCCGCGTTCATAGGTCGGCAGCACGCAATGGATCTTCAACTCCTTGCAAATCTTCTGGATCGGCAAGAGCATGTCGTTGGTCCGCGGCAGCCACTCATGGAATTCGCCCACGGGCATCGCCGGATTATAGCCGGTGGTGATGGATTCGGGGAAAACCAGCAACTTCGCGCCCACTTCTTCGACCGCCCGGCGCAAAAAGTGCACACAGCGATCGAGGTTGGCGGGAATATCGTTGGGGACCACTGCGAACTGGGCACCAGCGACGACCAGGCGTTCAGCTGTGGTTTGACGTTTTTGGGATGGTGGGGTTCGGCTCATATAGATTGTTTACACTCAAGCGCCTGATACGTCAACCCGGCACTAGATTCAAACGCCAAACGCCCCCAGCAGAAACAGCAGAAACAGGAGGCAAGAGATCGGTGACACAAGCCGTCCGATCCGTCCCATCCGACCAATCTGACGGATCAACCATTCTCACGCCAAGCCGCCAAGCCGCAAAGGGGGCGGGGGGGGCTTACAGGGGAGACAATATCCAATTTCCTCTCGCAAAGTACGCCAAGACCGCCAAGAAACTCGAGACATTGTGGGTGCCCCTTGGCGATCTTAGCGTTCTTGGCGAGAAATTTTTTTAGAGATAGGAGGAAAACCAAACAAGGGGCTGAAAATGCTGGAAATCCCCCCAAATAGCTAATTTTAGGCCAAAATCGGCCAATATTTGAGGTTTTGCGCTCGTTTTGCCCCATTTTTGAGCTTTTATCGGTCATTTCTCTGTTTTCACCGTGCTTTTCATACTAACTCGCCAGTTGCGACTTGGCGCTCAATTTTCTCTATTTCTTCTGTTCAGGATGTTACAGGATTGGAAATGATGAAGGACAGAGGGGGAAACGTGGCTCTCGTAGCGTGGACCTCCCAGTCCGCGCATCTTCCAGTTCTGTTGCACGGCTTCTTCTGCTCGGCGCGGACCAGAGGTCCACGCTACGGGGAGCCCCTTCCCCGTTTTCGTATAATCCATATGACTGCCCATCCACCGGGCTTGCCCCGGTGTGGTTAAGGCTGCACAGCGATACACGCTGGCCCACCAACCTAACCATCCCCGGGACAAGCCCGGGGGATTCGGAGAATCAATCTGGAACTCAGGAAAACAGGAAAGAGGACAGCCATTTTAGACAGGATTAACAGGATTTTCAGGATTAGGGAATGGGGAAAGAGGGGGGAAGGGTCAAAGGCCCGTCTGGAATGCAGGACGGATCCGTCTGATCCGTCTGATTTGCTTGTCCCCCGTCTCCCATCTCTCCCCGTCTCAAGTCTCCAGTCTTCAGTCTCTTGTCTCCAGTCTTCAGTCTCTTGTCTCCAGTTCCCCCCCCCATTTATGGTTCACAGTGGGGCCGTTCGGCTAGTAGGCCCACTTTAGTAGGGTTAAGCGCTTCACCCCGCCGGCAACATTTCCCTTGGCTTGGGATGGCCGTTGGGGGTATTCTAAATACAGAATTCGTATAGCAGTTCCCAAATCAGGAGACAGGCATGAAAAAATGGATGATCGGCTTAATGTGTGGACTCGTTGGGGTGACGGCGGCGATGGGGGCTTTGACTTCACCGGCCACCTTGCCAATGGAATATGCCGGCGAAAGTGGCTGGACGACAGCCAATCTCGACGCTTTGACCGGATGGGATGCAACTGGGCTGGGGACTGTATATGCGGCGCCGAATGCTTCGTGCAAGTTCGATTCCGCCGGCGATAAGATCATTATTTATTTTGATAGCGCGCCGGGGGAAATCGTATATTCCGCACGCCGGTCTGACAAGACTGCGCTGACGGGCCCCTATGAAGCCACGCTGCAGGAATCGGTGGATACTTCCACGTGGACGGATGTCCGGTCCTTCGATGGCAGCGAATTTGAAGGGACACTCGTGACCTTCACCAACGCACTTTCCTCCAGCTCTCGCTACGTGAAGTTTGAATATATTACCAAGCCCAGCGGACAGAATTTCGGCATCGGTTATGTGAAAATCACCACCGGCGGCCCGGCGGTCTTCAGCGTGTCTTTCGACCAACCGGATGGATTGACAGTGGAGCAAGGCTCCACGGGCGTGATTACGGCCATTCCGGCCAACGGAACCGGGCCCTACACCTATGCCTGGACAACTGATTTGGGCGCGAGCCACTACACGGCGATCACCAACGAGTTCACGATCGGGGCGACGGCTCCTATCGGCGATTATTCGGCAGAAGTCGTGGCGACGGATAGCACCTCAGCCAAGGTGACCAACTCGATTAATTTCTCCGTGGTGGCACCAGTCGAGAAGTACGCCATCACCATCACCACGCCGGTCAACGGCTCGGTGACCACGACGCCGGCGACGGAAGCCGCTGCGGGCGCGACGGTGACCGTGAACGCCACCCCGGCCAGCGGCTACGCGGTGGGCTCCATCGTCGTCAACGGCGGGGCTGTGGCGGTGTCGGGCACCACCTTCACCATGCCGGCCCAGGCCGTGACGGTGACGGTGACCTTCGCGGTTGAGGAAGCGCCGCCTGCGGGAAGCTATATTGTCGATTTCGAAGGGGAGGGAGAAACCAAGGCAGCCTATGCTTCCGCCACGATAAGCCTAAACGGCAAGAATTGGGACATGACCGAAGCGATGACCGGAGCAACTGTCGACAGCGACTGGTTTAACGGTACTCGTTCCGCCCGCCTGCGGGGGTATGGCCCCTCCAGTATGACGATGTTGGAAGATCTGACGGATGGCCTGGGTACAATTTCGTTTAACTACCGTCGTTATGGCACTGATGGTCAAGTCGACTGGAAGGTAGAGTACAGTACGGATGCAGGTGGCAGTTGGACGCAAATCGGCTCAGATTTTACTGCGCTTGCCAGCGACGATGTCCAAACTTTTTCAGAGACGGTTAATGTATCTGGAAATGTCCGTGTTCGCATCAAGCGTGCAACGGAAACTGGAACTACCAATAAGCGGCTTAATATAGACGATATCACGATGACCTCTGGCGGTCCGACAGTTTTTGGCGTGAGCTTTGACAAGACCAGCGGCTTCACCGTGGAAACGGGCTCCAGCGCCACAATCACGGCGACGGCCGTGAATGGAACGCCGGGATACACCTATGCTTGGACCACCACAATGGACGCGGGTGATTACAGCGTCAGCGGCGCGGCCTTCACAATCGCGGCGGCAGCCACCGTGGGCAACTATTCGGCGCAAGTGGTGGCGACGGATAACGCCTCGCAGAGTGTCACCAACAGCCTAACTTTCAGCGTTGTGCCCGTGGCGACCAAGTACGCCATCACCATCACCACGCCGGTCAATGGCTCGGTTACGACCACACCGGCGACGGAAGCCGCTGCGGGCGCGACCGTGACCGTGAACGCTACGCCGGCCAGCGGCTATGCGGTGGGCTCCATCGTCGTCAACGGCGGGGCCGTGGCCGTGACAGGCAACACCTTCACCATGCCGGCCCAGGCCGTGACGGTGACGGTGACGTTCGTGGAATCCACCACCAGTGGCGCTCTCATTATCTCGCAGTATTACGAAGGCACGAGTTACAACAAGTGGATTGAAATCTACAACCCAAGCGCTTCGGCCGTCGACCTGTCTGCCGGGGAGTACTATTTGGGGTCATGGAATAATGCTAATCGCGAGGGCTGGAAGACGGATGTGGCACCGACCAAATCAACTGCTCTGACGGGCACGATTGCCGCCGGCGGAACCTATTTGGTAAACGATAGCCGGGCAACGCTTCCGGCGTATGCCACCGCCAATCTTTCTTTTACGCTTGATTACAACGAGGATGACAGCGTGGTCCTGTACACGGGCGCGACCTATGCTTTTGCGAACGTTGTGGATGCGTTCGGATTGCTAAGTTCAACGGCAAAAGACAAAAGCTTTGTCCGCAAAGATACCATCACCGCGGGCGTGAATACGGACTTCAATGCGGCAGACTGGGATGCATTTACACTCGAGGAAGTCGAAGACGCGGCAGAAAGCACCAATGAACGCATAGGTTACCACAGCACCGGTGCGGCGGTCTTGGGCGTGAGCTTTGACAAGACCAGCGGCTTCACCGTGGAAACGGGCTCCAGCGCCACGATCACGGCGACGGCGGCCAACGGTACTGGACCGTACACCTATGCTTGGACAACTGATCTGGGCGCGAGCCATCACACCATCAGCGCAGGCGTGCTCACAATCTTGGCGTCAGCGCCGGTTGGCAACTATTCGGCGCAAGTGGTGGCGACGGATAACGCCTCGCAGAGTGTCACCAACAGCCTAACTTTCAGCGTTGTGCCCGTGGCGACCAAGTACGCCATCACCATCACCGCGCCGGTCAACGGCTCGGTGACCACGACGCCGGCGACGGAAGCCGCTGCGGGCGCGACGGTGACCGTGAACGCCACCCCGGCCAGCGGCTACGCGGTGGACACTATCGTGGTTAGCGGCGGGATTGGGACGTTGCCGGGCACCACCTTCACCATGCCTGCCCAGCCCGTGACGGTGACGGTGACGTTCATGGAATACACGGCACCGGATGTGCTAATCACCTTTGAGGATGGCACCTTGCCGACCGCCTATGCCGCCAATACGGCGACGTTGGAAGACGGCAAGGTCTGGTCCACGGAGCGCGTGGTTAGGGGCAACCTGGAAAACGATAAGAAGATCGACACGCTTTCCGCCCGTCTTTATCCGCAAACCGGCACCAACGCGGTGTTGCAGCAGACGGAAGCTTATGCGGAGCCCATCACCAAGTTGAGCTTCTCGGTGGCCAGCTATGGCACCGACAACATGGCGAACGTGGTCCTGACCGCCGAGGTGAGCGCGGACGGCTCGACGTGGGAAGTGGTGAAAACTCTGACGGCAGCCGCCGAAATCACCGACACCCTAGTCGAACACGTGGTGGAGACGATCCCGGCGAATGCGGTGTATGTGCGTTTCGTGGCTACCGCTGCGGCGGCGAGCAACAAGCGCATCAACCTCGACAACATCGGCGTCGATTTTGGTGCCGCGACCTTCAGCGTTTCCGTGGACAAGTCCAACGGGTTCACTGTGCAGGAAGGCAGCAGCGCCACGATCACGGCGACAGCGGCGAATGGCACCACGCCCTACACCTATGCTTGGACCAGCACGCTGGGCGGAGCCTACTACACTGATGCAGGCAACGTCTTCACGATCCTGTCAACGGCCCCGGTCGGCAATTACTCCGCCACAGTGACGGCGACGGATGCTACTGAGGCGACGACGCAGAAGACCGTAACCTTCTCGGTGGTCGGCTTGCCCCCCGGTCAGCCGGCGGTGGTCATCACCGGCACCCTGACGGGTACCGTGGGTGTGCAGATGGCGCTGAATATCTCCGTGACCAACGAGACGGCGCTGGACTGGGGGTTTGTGCTGACGGATCCTGACAGTGAGCCAGATTACACAACGGACTACTCTGGCTTCCCGCCGGTGTGGGCGCTCACGCCGGCCAAGGAGGGTACCTACACCCTGACGGTGACGGCGACAACGGGCAGCGGCAGCTTCAGCAACACGGTCAATCTGGTGATCAGCGCGGCATCGACCGATCCTGAGATCCCGGCTATCACCTTTGTGGCGGGCACTGGCTTCACGTTTGAGATTCCGTCAGGGTCTGCCCTGGTCCGGGTCGAAGGCGCAGATACCACGGTGACGGGCCAGGCGTTTACCTGGACGACCTTGGCGTCGCCGGCGGATTACGAGGTGAGTGGCAGCACAGTCACCATCAAGTCTGGTGCGGCGGCTCAGCGCTTGATCCGGGTCTGGTTCAACTAAGCTGAACCCTTCCAGTTGCCGCTAGGCAACGCGACCGCCGGTCCCTCGTGGGGCCGGCGGTTTTTGCTTGTCCGTCAGCCGCAACAGCAAACTACGAAATTCGCGAAAAGGATTTCTGGAGGGGCAGGCTCCGTCCTGCCCGGATGAAAGAACAGCCGAGGGCGAAGCTACGGATTTCGCGGATTTCGCGGATGGGGGGGGAAGAGAGAGACAATATCCAAGGGGGGGCAAACACCGTGAGCCGCGGCTGGGCCTTGTCTCCCGGAAGAGAAAGCGGTGCCGCCTCCCGTGGGTCGTTGTCACCGCACTCCAAATGGGGGGCAATTGCGGCGTAAGTTTGGAGTGCGGCGGGAAGGTGCTTGGCGCCGCCACGCCGCTTTGGCTGTTCCCGCCGACAAGCGCAGCGCGGCGGCGGGGGGGACCGGGAGCCGCGGCTGGGCCTTGTCTCCCGGAAGAGAAAGCGGTGCCGCCTCCCGTTGGTCGTTGTCACCGCACTCCAAAAAGGCCGTCGGTTTTTGCTATATTTGGAGTGCGGCGAGAAGGCGCTTGGTGCCGCCACGCCGCTTTGGCTGTTCCCGCCGACAAGAGCGCAGCGCGGCGGCGGGCAAACACCGGGAGCCGCGGCTGGGCCTTGTCTCCCGGAAGAGAAAGCGGTGCCGCCTCCCGTTGGTTGTTGTCACCGCACTCCAAAAAGGCCGTCGGTTTTTGCTATATTTGGAGTGCGGCGGGAAGGTGCTTGGCGCCGCCACGCCGCTTTGGCTGTTCCCGCCGACAAGCGCAGCGCGGCGGCGGGGGGGACCGTGAGCCGCGGCTGGGCCTTGTCTCCCGGAGGAGAAAGCAGTGCCGCCTCCCGTTGGTCGTTGTCACCGCACTCCAAAAAGGCCGTCGGTTTTTGCTATATTTGGAGTGCGGCGGGAAGGTGCTTGGCGCCGCCACGCCGCTTTGGCTGTTCCCGCCGACAAGCGCAGCGCGGCGGCGGGGGGGACCGTGAGCCGCGGCTGGGCCTTGTCTCCCGGAAGAGAAAGCGGTGCCGCCTCCCGTTGGTCGTTGTCACCGCACTCCAAATGGGGGGCAATTGCGGCGTAAGTTTGGAGTGCGGCGGGTAAACCGTGAGCGGCGGTTGGGCTTAGCCCAACCCGAGGAGGTGGGCGGCGCGGGTGGGGTCAATGCGGTAGCGCGAGCCGTGGCCCTGGAAGAAGGAGTGCTTCTGGATCAGAAAGAGTCCGAGGGCGGTG